>CAYPUG010000033.1:19159-23599 GCA_964413905.1 uncultured Anaerolineae bacterium
CCCCGTTCTTAAAGCGGCGCCGGGTCACCGCACCCCAAAGATACAGATATTTTTCGCTGTTGAAGGCAGCGAAAACGAATTTCTGTCCCTTCCTTTATGACACGGCGGGAAGATAGCATATCTTCATCCTCATGTCAAAGCCCCCTCACGTTTATCGATTCCTACTTGCTGATCCAGATCATTTGCGAACTCTACGTCGGTGAGTATAATTTTTTGCAGGTTTCATCAGATTTACTCAACTTTCAGTCACTTAGAGAACATCCCGTGTCTTATGTACCTTGCGTCCTTTGACGTAAAGGAGGAGCAGAAACGGGGGGAGGCGGGTCACCGGGATGATGGCTACGGCGATCCAGGCCTCCCGTAATTCATTGAGATCAAGGAGGAAAACACCGGTGACCTCACCTGTCCGCATTGGCACCCGGGGGAGTGCGTTGGCCCGGTGGCAGGCCGAATATGTGCGGAATCTGCTTCAACAGGCTTGGCCGGATGTGACTGTGGAGGTGGTTATCTTCACCACCCGTGGGGACCGGGAACTGGCTAAGCCCCTGCCTGAGATTGGGGGGAAAGGGCTGTTCACTCAGGAACTGGAGGACGCGCTCCGGGCCGGGGCGATCGACCTGGCCGTGCACTCCCTGAAGGATTTGCCCACGGAGATGCCCGCGGATTTGGTGGTGGCCGCGATACCGCCCAGGGAAGATCCCCATGATGTGCTCGTGTCGCGACACCAACGGCCCCTGGACGCGCTCCCGCTCCACCCCACCATCGGGACCAGCAGCAACCGCCGGGCCGCCCAGATCCGGCTGGCCCGCGCGGACGCGCGCATCGTTCCCCTGAGGGGCAACGTGGACACCCGGGTGCGCAAAGCCCTCGCGCCGGATGGTCCGTACGACGGCGTGGTATTGGCCCGGGCCGGACTTGTCCGCCTGGGGTTGACCGAGCACATTGCCCAGGTCCTCCCCTTTGATGTGATGCTTCCCGCGCCCGGCCAGGGTGCTCTGGGCGTCCAAACGCGGGTGGGGGATGAGCGGATGCGCCACCTTCTCGCGCCCCTGGACGATCTTCCCACCCGGGCCGCGGTCCTGGCAGAGCGCGCGTTCCTCGCGGGCTTGGGCGGCGGTTGTGCGTTACCCGTGGCCGCGCTGGGTCAGGTACGGGACGGCCGTGTGTACCTGCAGGGGCTGTACGTGAAGGATGGGCATCCTTTCTACGCGACGGGGGAGGCGGACCTGGACGGGGCCGAGGTGTTGGGAAGGCGTCTGGCAGAGGATATTCTATCGCGGGTGGCGCGTTCCACGTGGCCCGTAGGGGGCAAGGGGAAAGGCAAAGGTTTATCCACACAGGCCCACAACGTGCCACCCGCACGCGTCCTCATCACCCGGGCCAGGGAGCAAGCGGACGTGTTGGCCCGACGGGTGCGGGATCTGGGCATGGTCCCCGTGCTGTACCCCACCATCCGTATTGCTCCGCCGGAGGATGTGGACGCGTTGGACGCGGCGCTGGCCCGTTTGGTGAAGGGGGCGTATGACTGGCTGGTCCTGACCTCGGTGAACGGGGTGCGCTTTGTGTGGGAGCGCCTGCAGGCCCTGGGGGCGGGGGGAATACCGGAGGACGTGAGAGTAGCCGTCATCGGGCCGGCCACCGCACAAGCGCTACGCGACCACGGCATACGCCCCGCGCTGGTCCCGGACGAGTTCGTGGCCGAAGGGTTGGCCGCGGCCTTGGGGGATGTTCGGGGCCAGCGCTTTCTCCTGGCCCGTGCGGACCGGGCGCGCCCCGCCCTGCGGGAAATGCTGACGGCCCAGGGCGCGCGGGTGGATGAAGTCGTCGCCTATCGTACCCTTATCGCTCCCCCTGATCATCCCCCACCCGAGGTGGACATTGTCACGTTTACCAGTCCGTCCACGGTGCAGGGGTTTATCGCGGCCTGGGGAGATCGGCCCTGGCCGGAGCGCACTCGGGTAGTGTGCATCGGTCCCATTACGGCTCGGGCCGCGCGGGAAGCGGGGCTTCCCGTCCACGCGGTGGCCCAGGAGTACACTATAGAGGGTCTCGCCCGAGAGATTGAGCGGCTTAATCACCGCATAAGCGCCGGTGGCCGAGGTAGAGCATAACACGTGGAGGCATGTGATGTACACATTATCCTCATTTCCAACAACCCGTCTGCGTCGGCTGCGGTGGACGCCTACACTCCGCCGCATGGTGGAAGAGACACGCTTAAGTGTTGACGATTTTATCTATCCCTTGTTCGTGGTCCACGGGGAAAAGGTGCGGCGGGAAATCCCTTCCATGCCCGGAGTGTTCCACCTGTCCCTGGACCAGTTGCCCCGGGAGGTGGAGGAAATCAGCACGTTGGACATTCCCGCGGTCATCCTCTTCGGACTGCCCGCGAGCAAGGATCCCATCGGCCGGGAGAATTTCGACCCGGAGGGGATTGTGCAGCAGGCGGTGCGGGTCATCAAGAGGGAGAATCCCGACCTGGTCGTCATCACCGACGTGTGCATGTGCGAGTACACGGACCACGGGCACTGCGGCATTGTGCGGGACGGCGTCATCGTCAACGACGAAACGCTGGAGATTTACGGTCGGGTGGCCGTGACGCACGCGGCCGCGGGCGCGGATATGGTCGCGCCTAGCGGCATGATGGACGGACAGGTGGCCGCGATTCGTCGTGCACTGGACGACGCGGGATTTGCCCACGTGCCCATTATGGCCTACGCGGCCAAGTACGCGAGCAACTTCTACGGCCCCTTCCGGGACGCGGCACAGAGTCCTCCCCGGTTTGGAGACCGGCGCAGTTATCAGATGAACCCGGCCAACGCGCGGGAGGCCCTGCGCGAGGTCGCGCTGGACGTGCAGGAGGGCGCGGATATTGTCATGGTCAAGCCCGCGCTCGCGTACCTGGACATCATCCGCCAAGTGCGGGATACCTTCCCGTTGCCCGTGGCCGCGTATAACGTCAGCGGCGAGTACTCGATGATCAAGGCGGCCGCGCGGCAGGGCTGGCTGGACGAGCGCGCGGTCGCGCTGGAGGTGCTCACGGCCATTAAACGGGCCGGCGCGGATCTCATCCTTACCTACTTCGCTAAAGACGCGGCGAAGTGGCTGCGTTCGACCTGAGACGTACACTCTTCAACCCGTGTTTACAGGAGGCCCTTATGACGCATATATCACCTATGTCATCGCCATCTCCCGTGACCGCGACCGCGCGGTCATCCAACGGACGGCATCGTTTTGACCGGGCGCCTATGCTCATTTACTGGGAAGTCACCCGCGCCTGTGATCTGGCCTGTCGCCACTGCCGTGCGGAAGCGCAGCCCCACCGCCATCCTCTGGAATTGACCACGGAGGAGGGGTACCGCCTGCTAGAGCAATTGCGCGAGTTCGGCGAGCCCCTGCCTCACATCGTGTTCACCGGTGGGGACCCGCTGAAGCGCCCCGACCTGTTCGACTGGCTCCAGCGCTCCGTGGACCTGGGATTCCTCACCGCGATCACGCCCAGCGGCACCTACGCGCTCACCCGGGATGTGGTTCAACGTTTCAAGGAGGTGGGGGTGTGGATGATGTCCGTCAGCCTGGACGGGTCCACCCCCGAGCGTCACGACGGCATCCGCCAGGTTCCAGGGACTTTCGAGCGCACGGTGCAAGCCATCCGCTGGGCCAAGGAGGTGGGGCTTCCCCTGCAGATCAACACCCTGGTCTGTGCGGAAACCTATGACGACATCCCCAACATCGGGCGGCTCCTCGCGGACTTGGGCGTGGAGCGGTGGAGCGTCTTCTTCCTTGTTCCCACAGGACGGGGCAAAGTCCTGGGCGACATCACCCCCGAGCAGAGTGAGGCGTTGTTGAATTGGCTCTACGATTTCAGCAAGGACGCGCCCTTCGTTATCAAGACCACCGAGGCGCACCACTATCGGCGTGTCGCGCTGGAGCGAGCCCGCGCGGAGGGCGATCAAAAGCGGCTGCGTTCTCTGCGCCGGGGCTTTGGCGTGCGGGATGGCAGTGGCGTCATGTTCATTTCCCACATCGGTGAAATTTACCCCGCGGGCTTTTTGCCCATTGTCACGGGGAACGTGCGCAAAGATCACCCGGTGGAGGTGTACCGCAATCACCCGCTCTTCCGGTCCCTGCGGGACGCGGATCAGTACAAGGGGAAGTGCGGCGTGTGCGAGTACCGTCATATCTGCGGTGGGTCCCGGGCCCGCGCCTACGCGGTCACCGGCGACCCTCTGGAATCCGACCCGTTGTGCGTGTACGTGCCGAAAACTCGAGTGCCTGTCTCGGTAGAGGGGACGGTTGTCTCGTAGTGGGGGTTCACGGAACCGTTCTCGCAGCAGAGCGGAAACGATAAGTCCATAGGGGAGGAGGGCTCAATGCGCGTGGTGGTCATCGGGATGAACCATAAGACCGCTCCGGTGGAGTTGCGGGAGCGCCTGGCTGTAG
>CAYPUG010000034.1:0-22780 GCA_964413905.1 uncultured Anaerolineae bacterium
CGACAAGGTGCATAAAACGCGATGTGTACACATCGCGTTTTATGCACCTTGTCGTAAATAAGGAGTAGAAATTCGTGGAATTTTCGCCGCCGAAGGCGGCGAAAATTCCACGAATTTCCCTTCTTCCTTCTAAGCCAAGGTACATTCGCAGAGTTTTGTCAGTCACTCAGCACGGATTTTTGGACCCTTTTACGTCGAAATATATAAAATGCGAGAGTCGGTCCATGGTCTGCCCTGCGTCCATTCGGTTTTCCGGGGGAAGTATAGCACACTTTGAGGGAGGACAAGAGAAGGAACGGTAAGACGGAGAACCCCGGCCCCTGATTTGCCATTTTTATCCTTCAACTTGACAATAAAGGGGTAGCCTGGATTCAGGGTCGGTGTGGAGGGGTGTTCTGGTGTTGAGTTTGTGGCGCCGTGATGTGCGGGTGCAGTTGGTTGTTTTGTACGGGTTGGTGGTCGTTACGGTTTTGGCGGGGTTATGGTTTTTCGCACGGTTTGCTGAGCAACGCCTGGTGGCCGATGTGGAAGCCGCTGACCGGGCGTTGGCCCAGTCCATCGCCTTGGAGACGGGCACATCGTTGCGTTTCGCTCTGGAGGCGGTGGATGCGTTGGCCCGGGACCGTGCGGTCATTGAACGGGATACGGTGGCTTTGGAACGGCTGTTCGGTACGACTATGACCGCGCGGCGTGATCTTATCCTCGTGTACCTCCTGGGCGAGGATGGCACAATGCTGTTTCACTACCCCTTGGGCCCGGGATCAACGTTGGGATGGAACTTCTCCTTTCGCGATTATTTCCAAGCGGCTCGACGGAGCGGCCATCCGGTGCTTTCCAAGGGTCGCATTTCGCCAACCACCCAAAAGCCTGTGGTGACCGCGGCTGCCCCGGTCTTTGGACCAAATGGGGCTTTTCTGGGCGTGGTCGGCACGAACATTTCCCTGGAACGGCTGAGCGAGGCCTTGCAGACCATTGTGAATGAGCAGTCTCGTGAAGGGCACACGGTGGGTATTTCCCTCTTCGACCATACGGGACAACTCATCGCGGATGCGGATGTCACCCGGCTACTGCGGCCGGAGTACGCATTATCTACTTGGCCTCTGGGGTTGCAAGCACGTGATCGGGCCGCCTTATCCACGTTACATCGGGCGCCTGATGGTCATATGTGGCTTTACACATACGTGCAAATGCCCCAAACAGGGTGGGTGGTCATGGTGCGGCGGCCGGCCGGAGAAGCGCTGGCCACCCTCTCGTCTTTTCGACAGGGGTGGCTGCTTGCCGTTTTGCTCTTTCTCCTCAGCGGTGCTTTTTTCTGGGGGATGTTGCACCATTCCTTGTTATCCCCTTTAGCCCATATGGCCGCGTATAGTCGTGCCCTCGGACGACGCCATGGCAGTGGATTGACGTCGCCCGCAGCGTTGCCCCAGGTGGCCGGCCGGACGGACCAGCTAGGCGATTTAGCAAACGCGTTTGCGGAGATGGAAAGTACCTTAGAGCGTCGTTTCCAGGAACTTTCTACCCTGCTGGAAACGAGTCAGGCGCTGGTGTCCACCTTGGACGCGGAAGAGGTTATCGATCGGATTTTGGAGTTGGTGCAACGGCTGTTAAATGTGAATGTGTGTTCGATTATGGCTTATGATTCCGAGGAAGGGGTGTACAAAGTCCAGGCCTGCCGGGGGTTGAGCGAGGCGTATGTCCGGGACATTCGTCTCCACCCGGATGACCTTCATTCGCCGACCATGCAGGCCATCCGCAACCGGCGGCCTATTCAGGTGGCCGATGTGGAAAAGTTGCCCCCCAGTTATGCCTTGGTACATCGGGCTCGCCGGGAGGGGTATAGGGCGCTCCTGGCCGTCCCGCTCCTCACTCGAGAAGCCCCACCTGCGGCTTTGGTTTTGTATCACCGGGAACCCCATTATTTTACCGATGAAGAAATAGAGCTGGCGTTGCATTTTGCCAACCATGCAGCCATGGCTTTGGAACACGCGGTTCTATACGCGCAAAGCAATCGTCTACGTTACCTGCAGACTCTGCGTTTAGAAGCGGTCATTCAAAGTGTGCAAGATGGCCTTATCGTGGAGAGTTTAAGCGGGCGTGTGGTGTACATCAACCGGGCGGCCGAGCACTTCCTCCAATGTCGTGGGGATAAGGTCGTAGGACAACCGGTGGAGGTCCTGGCGACGTGTACAGAGGGCATTATGCGAGCCTTTCTGCTGGGGGAAGAGGAGGGGCCTGTTGAGACGACAGTGACCGTGAACGATCAGACTCGGGATTTACGCCTCCTTGTAGTGCCGGTGCGGGAAGAGGACGGGACGGTGGTGGGCCGGGTTAAGGTACTGCGAGATATCACTCGCGATAGGGAGTTGGACCGGGCCAAATCCGCGTTGCTGTCCGCGGTATCTCACGAATTACGTACACCTCTGGCCAGCATCAAGGGGTATGTCAGTTCTCTCCTCGCGGATGATGTAGAGTGGGATGAGGCCACGCGGCGTGAGTTTTTGACCATCATCAGTGAGGAGGCGGATCGCTTACATCGTTTAGTGAGCAATCTTCTGGACATGTCTCGCCTGGAAGCGGGAACACTTATTATCCGACGGGATGCGTATCAGTTGCAGGACATCATATCTCGAGCCCTTCGTGGGGTTCCCCGCACCGATCACGTGATACAGATAGATGTGCCGGCGGACCTGCCACCGGTGTATGTGGATGCGGCGCGGATTGAGGTGGTTTTGCGTAATCTAATTGAGAACGCTCAAAAATACACGCCCCCCGGAGGGAAAATTCGGGTGCGTGCCGCGGCGTTGGATGGAGAAGTGGTGATCCGGGTGGAGGACCGAGGGCCGGGGATCCCCCCGGAACATCGGGAGCACATTTTCGATCGGTTTTACCGGGTACCGGGTGTTCGCGCGGGCGGTGCCGGCTTGGGCTTAGCCATTTGCAAGGGGTTTGTTCAAGCCCATGGCGGTGATATTTGGGTAGAGGATAATCCAGAAGGGGGCGCAATTTTTGCGTTTACGCTGCCTATCCACCCTCGACGAGGAGAGGAAAGCGATGCGACGAAGCACCGTACTTATCGTAGATGATGAAGAAGCGTTGCGTCATTTTATGCGACGTAATTTGGAAGCCCGTGGTTTTCGCGTGTTAACCGCGGCGGACGGCATGGAGGCACTCCATCAGTTTGAGCAGCACCGGCCGGATTTGATCGTGTTGGATTTGCTGATGCCTCGTTTGGATGGAATGGAGGTTTTGCGCCGTATTCGTCGCAAGGACACGACGCCTATCATTGTGTTGACGGCCTTGGACGATGAAGGGGATAAGATTACCGCGCTAGAACAGGGCGCGGACGATTATTTAACCAAGCCCTTTAGTGTCGGGGAACTCTTGGCGCGAGTACACGCGGTGCTGCGGCGCGCCCGTTGGGCTGAAGCGTCGCCGTCTGAGGGTCCTATGTTACGGGTCGGGGATGTAGAACTGGATGTCGAGGGACATCGCGCGTATCACAAAGGTCAACCGTTGGATCTGACGCCGACCGAGTTTAATTTGTTGAAGATTCTTATGCAACACAAAGGGCGGGTCTTGCCTCATCGATGGCTGCTTCAGCAGGTGTGGGGTGAAGAGTACAGCGACGCGGTGGAGTACTTGCGTGTGTACATCGGACGATTGCGCAAGAAGTTAGGGGAAACAAAAGAGCATCGTCACATTTGGACCGAGCCGGGTGTGGGGTACTGGTTTGAATAGGAACGGGGGAGTCGAGATTGAGGCAACGACTCCCCCGCAGGTAAGGTGTTCTTTACTCGATCAGACCGGCGGTCCGCATGGTGTTGCGAATAAGCGCTTCGGAGCGCTTCATAGCTTCTTTTTCTTCCTCGGTTAACTCGATTTCGATGATCTTCTCCACACCCTTGCTGCCCAAAATTGCGGGCACACCAAAGTAGATATCGTTCATGCCGTACTCGCCTTCCAGGTATGCGGAAACGGGGAGGATGAGTTTCTTGTCCTTGAGGATAGCTTCCACCATCTTGGTGACCGCCGCACCCGGTGCGTAGTACGCGCTCCCCTTACCCAGCAACTTGACGATTTCCCCGCCGCCTTTGCGGGTGCGTTCCACAATCGCGTCGATGCGTTCTTTGGGCAGCAGGTGGGTGATGGGAATGCCTGCGACCGTGGAGTAACGGGGTAGCGGCACCATCTCATCACCGTGGCCGCCGAGCACAAACGCGTGGGTGTTTTCTACGCTCACACCCAGTTCCATCGCGATGAACGTGCGCATACGGGCACTATCCAACACGCCGGCCTGTCCCATGACCCGTTCCTTGGGGAAACCTGTGACTTTCTTGGTGAGGTAGGCCATGGTGTCCAGCGGGTTGGTGACAACGATGACGATCGCGTTGGGCGCGTATTGGGCGATCTTTTCGGCCACGCTGGCCACAATCTTCGTGTTCACGCCCACCAGATCTTCACGGGACATGCCGGGCTTGCGAGGCATGCCCGCGGTCACGACCACAATGTCGGAGTCGGCAATATCGGCATAATCGTGCGTGCCGGTAATGCGGGCATCAAAGCCAAAGATGGGACCGGCTTCCGTCAAGTCCAAGGCCTTGCCCTTGGGCATGTCCCCCACTTCGGGGATGTCCACTAACACGATGTCACCCAGTTCACGCTCGGCCATCCAATGGGCCGTAGTGGAACCGACCATGCCTGCACCGATGATACTGATTTTTGTCTTCATGGTAAGCCTCCTTAAGATTTGAGCATTCTAACCGTTAACGATGCTGCTTGACCGACCAGGCCTCACGTTCTACTGTTTTTACCTTACACACTCACACGTGAAACGCGACGTGTCGGTCAATCAGGGCGCGAGGTGCGGCACCTGTTTCTGCGCCTCTTACATCACGCGTTTACCTGTTGAGGACCTCCATGCACGTTTATGTTGCCGGGGTTATCGCCTCCTGCGCGGGCAGGAGAACCTGGATCCCGGGAATGTGTTGTCCATCCGCGATAAGAACGGGAAGCAACGCGGCAATGGCAACTTCCAACATCTCCAGGTCCGGTTCCCGCGTCGTTAGGCGCTGTAACATCAGGCCGGGTACGATAAACCACCGTAGGAGTGGATGGTGAGGCCGCGCCGCACTTAAGCGAAGGATCTCGTAAGAGATCATCGCCAACACGGGGACTAAAATCAAACGCGAAGCAAGACGTAACAACACGTTCTGAAAGTTAAACGGCGCAAATAACAGGATGGAGATAAGTAAGACAAAGAGGAGGAAACTCGTGCCGCAACGCACATGTTCTCGGCTGTATCGGGCAACGCTTTCCGGTGTTAGCGGCGCGCCATCTTCATACGCGTTGATGGTCTTGTGCTCAGCCCCGTGATAAGCAAAGACGCGCCGCACTTCTTCCGATAGGCCGATGCCCCACAGGTACAAGACGAACAGCCCGAGACGAATGACTCCTTCAATGAGTGTGCTCGCGAACCGAGCATGTATCCAACGTTCTAACATCTGCGCAATAAAGGAAGGGAGGAGGATGAAGAGGCCGATGCCCACGGCCAGGGAGAAAGCAATTGTGCCCCACGCGACCGGTCCGGTAAACCCTTGTGTATTTTCGCCCTCCTCCTCGGCGACCGCGATGTCGGCGGACCAGAGGAGGGCTTTGGTTCCCAAGATTAACGCGTCCCAAAGGGCCGTTAACCCCCTAAAGAAGGGCCATTGGGCCCATTTGGCCCGGTAGACGGCAGCCGTTAGGGGCTCTTCCAGTACTTTAATATCGCCTTTTGGGGTCCGGACCGCTACCGCGACGCGGGTTTGTCCCCGCATAAGCACGCCTTCGATGACGGCTTGGCCACCGTAGTAAAACTTGGCCATTGTGGTGTATCCTCGTCTTCAGTGTGTAAGAATGCCTTGATGAACCGAGAACGTTTCGCGCATGTGTGTTGGCTTTAAGAGGCGCTCAAAAGCGATATCTTTCTTCCCTGACCGACCGACAAAACTCTGCAAATGCACCTTGGCCTAGAAAGAGGGAATTTCTACTCCTTCTTTACGCCAAGACACATGAAACGCGATGTGTCAGTCAATCAGTCTTTCTTCAGTGCCTCTATACTCAATATTGTAATCCAGCCGACATTGAATGTCAACGCGAGAGGAAACGTTGGGGCATTGACATTGTCCGACTGCTCAAGAGAACCAAGTAGAAGGTGGTACGAGAAAAGTAAAACACCTTTGACCTGTTAGGTCGCGTGTGTTACTATAACATCCACAATCCCCTATGGAGGGGCGATTATGGACGCATTGTGGGCTCTCTTGCGTTGGTGGTTTTGGCTGACGCTTATCGGATGGGTGGCCTTTCCCTTGGCATGGTGGGCATTTCGTCCCTTAGACGACCGTGGGTTTGCTCTCTCTAAGCCCCTGGGATTATTGATGTGGGGGTATATTTTCTGGATAGGTAACACCTTGGGCGTCCTCCACAACACGTTTGGAGGAGCGTTGGCCGCACTCTTCATACTGGCTGTGTTGTCTTATGCGGCTTCTCGTGCGGACTGGCGACGAGGGCCGGATGGGGAGCGCCCGCTTTGGCAGTGGGTGCGCAGGAGACGAGGACATCTGTGGCAAACGGAAGGTCTATTCCTGGTCGCCTATTTAGGGTGGGCCTATGTGCGTGCCCACAGTCCGGATATCGCCACCGCGGGTGGAGAAAAATTCATGGAGATTGCGTTTATCAATGGTATTTTGACCTCTCTTCGCTTTCCACCTCACGATCCCTGGTTGGCCGGATATGCCATCAGTTATTACTACTTTGGTTATGTACTCATCGCAGGCCTTGTTCACCTGAGTGGTGTGGCCGCGTCGGTCGCCTTTAATCTAGCCGGTGCAACGTGGTTTGCGCTCACGCTCACCACCGCGTATGGCATTGTCGGAAATTGGATTGGGCGCTTTCGACACGGTTCTGGGGCGTCCGTTTCTGGGTTTGCAACCCAATGGGGCCTTATCGGCGGTCTTGTGCTCACGTTGGTGGGAAATTTGGAGGGATTCCTTGAAGTTCTCTACGCCCGCCAATTGTTACCGGTACGTTTTTGGCAGTGGCTGGATATTCGGAGCATTAACGTCCCGTATAATCCCGCTGTTCCTCCTTCATGGACCCCTTCTCGGTTTATTTGGTGGTGGCAAGCGTCGCGCGTTATCCATGATAAAGATCTGCTGGGGAACACCATAGAAGTGATCGATGAATTTCCGGCATTTTCTTTTATTCTGGGAGATATGCATCCTCACGTTTTAGCCCTTCCCTTTGTTTTATTGGTGATAGGTGCTGCGCTTAGCCTATTTTGGTGGAGAATGTCCCCGGTGGACACAGGTGAGGACAAAGGCGAGGTAAGCGGGGCGGGGTTTTGGTTACGATGGCACCGTTATGTCGCGCGTGTGACATCGCTGTTGGCCGAGCATTCTTTGACGTCTTGGCGGTTTGTGCTTTATGCGCTTCTCTTGGGCGCGTTGGCTTTCCTGAACACGTGGGATTTTCCCATTTATTTGGTGTTGATAATGGGCGTGATTGCTTTACGGGTAGGTAAGGGGCGCCTCTCTTGGGAGGGGGTGACTTCAGCGGTGTGGGTCGGAGGGTCTCTCGCCGTTGCGGGCATTGTCCTCTACGTTCCTTTTTATATGAGTTTTCAGTCTCAGGCTGGAGGGATTTTGCCGAATTTGATAAATCCCACTCGGTTCCCCCAGTTTTTTGTGATGTTTGGCCCTCTCTTTGTGTTGTTGCTGGTATTTGTGTACATGGTGTGGCGGAATGAATCCGGTTGGGACCGGGGGCTGGTCCGTTGGCTTGTAGGGGTGTGGGGGCTTCCTTGGGTGCTGTTGGCGCTGATGCTAGGGCTCTTCGTTATTACGCCTGCAGGGCAGGATTTTCTGAATCGCCTCTTTGCTCATCCCCAGGTTCAGGCGAACATCGGTGGACGCAGCTTGAGAGAGTTGATTGTACTTGTTATACGTTTGCGGCTGCGTCATCCGGGTACTTTCTTTATTCTCGGGGCCCTGCTTGCGTGGACTCTTTGGAGCTTAAGCCGGAACTCCGTTCCATATGGCTCCGATGTGCGGTTTGGCTTATTGCTTATCGCCTTGGGATTGGGCCTCACATACGTGGTCGAGTTCGTGTACCTCAAGGATTTATTCAATACCCGAATGAACACGGTGTTCAAATTCTATTTTCAGGCCTGGGCATTGTGGTCACTTGCCGGAGTGTATGGGCTGGCGTGGGCTTCAACGGCCTTACGCGGGGGAAGACGCGGTCTCGTGTTGGGACTCTCGGCTTTTGTGTTGGCCTTAGGATCGGTGTACACAGTATTCGCGATTCCTGCGCGTTCGCAGTTAAAGCAGGCGGGCGTCACGTTGGATGGTGAGGCTTGGGTTGCTCGCCACTTCCCGGATGATGAGGCAGGCATTCAATGGGTGCGGTCGCACGTGCCGGGAGAAGCGACGGTTTTGGAGGCAACCGGTGGCTCGTACAGTTTTTTCGGACGGGTTTCCGCGTTTACCGGGCGACCTACCCTGTTGGGATGGGATTTCCACGAATTGCAATGGCGGGGCGCCGCGCTTTCCAAGCAGGCAGGTTCACGTGCGCAGGACATTGAACGCATTTACACACGAGAACAGGGCGCTGCGTTGTTGGAGATGTTACACGCGTACGGCGTTGAGTTTGTCGTTGTCGGATCCCAGGAGCGACAAAAGTATGGCATCTCTCAAGCGCGAGAGCGGATGTTTGAGCAGGTGCTGGATTTGGTCTTTGAGCAAGGTTCGATGCGAATTTATCGGGTACCCTGATGCCTCGGTACATTCTCTTTCACAAGCCCTATGGTGTGCTTTCCAAATTCACGGACTCAGCGGGACGCCCGACCCTTGCTTTGTACATTCACGTGCCCAATGTGTACCCGGCCGGGCGTCTGGATATGAAGAGCGAAGGCCTTTTGTTGCTCACGGATGACCGCACGGTTCTCCATCGGGTCACCGATCCCCGCTGGAAGTTGCCTAAGACGTACGTCGTGCTGGTGGAAGGCCTTCCTGATGAAGATGCGTTACGTCGCTTGCGGACGGGGGTAGTTATTAAGGGCTATCGCACGGCCCCGGCGGAGGTGACGCTCCTTGTGGCCCCTCCTTCTGTTCCTGTGCGCTCCGTTCGTGCCCGTGGACCTACAACATGGTTGCGTTTAACCCTTTGGGAAGGCAAGAAACATCAGGTCCGGCGCATGACCGCGGCCGTTGGACATCCGACTTTGCGCCTCATCCGAGTGGCCATCGGCCCACTGACGTTGGGTGATTTGCCTCCGGGGAGATGGCGGGACCTCACAGAAGCGGAACGTCGCACCCTTTTCCGCGCCCTCCACATGAACGGGCCGGGAACGGTGAAGCCGAAGTCTGAACGCTGTCGGTATTTTGGGCGTCCCAAAAAGCGAAAACCCAGAAAGTGAGGGGATATGCCTGCTTTGCTACGGGTGGCCGAAGGAGTTGTCCTGGTCTATCGCTTGTATGACGTGGCTAATGAGATAGATCTTACTCAAGCCGATGAGATCCTGAGAACTCGAACCGGTTATCTTTCCTCACGCCTTCGTCTCCGACGTCTTCGACCTAGAGCCGTTTATTTTGTCAACCCCCCGGTGACGGTCACGGTGGATGTCGAAGCGTCCGTCTTGGCGGAATGGCCCTTCTCGTTGCAGCAGGTGACTTTACGGTTATATGACTTTGGGGTTGTTTCTGTGCGTTTGGATATCCCTCTCTCGCAGGGGCTCTCCTTGGAAGAGGCGGGAGATTTCTTTCGGCAGGTGATGAGCACAAACCCGGATGCTCTTTGCCGTGGGATTGTCGTACACGTGCTCCGGGAGATCGCTTCGGCGCTTTACAAACCCCAGTGGGATGAGTCCATGTGGGAGGTGGAAGATTACGCGATATTGTACATTCGTCGTTTCGATGCGACGCCTTCTCCCCGGGCCACGGAGATTCTCTCCCAATATGACGTTCCCCGATTGCTGTTGGGAGAGGAGTTTGAGTTGAGTCGTCAGGTCAAAGAGTCTATTTTGCGCTATACCTACACGTATTCCCCGGACGATGTGGCCGTTATCTCGTGGGAAACGGCTTTTGTGTACGACGTGGAAGGGATTATGGATATTCCCGATTTGCTCGAATTCGCCAATGCTCAGTTATTGGAATTGGTGTATTTCGATGAGCTGCTGGATGAGGAATTAGAAGGCGCTTATGATGATGTAGAACTCGTTCAACGCCAAGGGATGGGCTTATGGCGTTATCGTCATCTCCAACGTATCTTATCCCGCATGATGATGACGGTAGTTGAAGTTACCGAGTTATCTGGGCGGGTCATGAACGCGCTGAAAGTGACCGAAGATGTGTATTACGCGATGGTTTATAGTGGGGCCACAGAGGCATTGGGTTTGAACACGTGGGTGGCCAGCGTGCAGCAGAAAGTGGAAACGCTGCGCAGCATTTACCTCATGCTGGCCGAAGAGGCAGCGGATGCTCGTATGATGTTGCTGGAGGTGAGCATTGTCATCCTCATTCTCGCGGAAATTGTCCTCGCGGTCTTGGGGCGTTGGTAGTTTTCCTTTGACCTCTTCAGATTTGACGAGATTTAGAATGGAGATAAAATTAGACCGGTTCTACGATTAGATTCAGACCAAAATTAGAAGGAGGAGGTGTATTATGGCGTTAATAGGCGATAAGTTCCCCCAAGTTACCGTTGCGACGACCCATGGCACGATGACCTTGCCCGATGCATATGAAGGCAAATGGTTTGTGCTGTTCAGCCACCCTGCGGATTTCACCCCTGTGTGCACGACGGAGTTTGTGGCGTTTCAAAAGCGCTATGATCAGTTCCGGGAGTTGAACTGCGAGTTAATCGGCTTAAGTGTGGACCAGGTGTTCTCGCACATTAAGTGGGTGGAGTGGATTCGGGATAACCTGAACGTGACCATCGAGTTCCCCATTATCGCGGATCACACCGGTGAAGTGGCCGAGGCGCTCAATCTAATCCACCCGGGTAAGGGCACAACGACGGTCCGTGCCGTTTACGTGGTTGACCCGAAGGGGATCATTCGCGCCATCGTCTATTACCCCCAAGAAGTTGGGCGAAATATTGACGAGATCGTGCGCTTGGTGAAGATTCTCCAAGTCTCCGATGAAAATGGTGTGGCTGTGCCCGCGAACTGGCCGGAGAACGAACTCATTGGGGACGAGGTCATTATTCCGCCGGCTACGGATGTGAAAACGGCGGAGGAGCGCCCCAAGCAATACGATTGCTTCGATTGGTGGTTCTGCCACAAGAAGTTAGGGTAAGGTCCGTGTAAGCATACATTCTCGCGAGGGGGAAGGCCGGCACTCGATGCCGGCCTTTTTTTTGACGTCAACAAGTTTGAAAGAAAAGGAGAATGTCTGCTTTTTCTTTATGTCCAGGTACATAAAATGCGATGTGTCGGTCAATCAGCTATGTCCGTAAAGTCGTAAACAAGCGGAGGTAGTCCCTCAACAAGCGGGTCACCAAGAAGTGTTTACGCACGTGTTCCCGAGCGTGGGCCCCCATTTCTTGGGCTTCTTTGGGATGTTGTAAGAGCCACAGGGTTCGGTCCGCACACTCCTCCACGCTGTTCACCAGGAATCCTGTCTCCCCGTCGATGATTTGGAGGCGGATGCCTCCCACGTTGCCGCCCACCACAGGCTTGCCCTTCCACATGGCCTCGCTGACCACCAAGCCAAATCCCTCGCGAATAGACTTCTGAATGACCACGTCTGCCGCGGTCTGGAACGCGTTCACTTCCCGGTTCCCTACGCCGTGGAAGTTGTGCAAAATGCGGATGTCGAAATCCTCCCCCGCGTGACGCACCGTACGGTCGTAAAAGTCCCACCCTTCTGGGTCGTCCGAGGCCATGGCGCCTACCAAGGCCAGTTGCACTTCGGGGATGTGCCTTTTGACTAGGCGGTAGCAGTCGATAACTCCTAGCGGATCCTTCCACGGGTCAAAGCGGCTGACTTGAACCAGTAACGGGCGATGGGGGTCGAAGCCGTAATGGGCCACAATGCGTCGGGCTTCATCTGAAGACATGGGTGCGTTCTTTTCCGAAAGTGGGTCGATTGTCGGCGGAATGATGGCCAGGTGGGGAATGGAAAGCCCAGGACCCACGTATTCCTTCATGGTGAAAATGGCTGCGGGATAGCGATTAATGTACGGGATGAGGAAGTTCCAAAACGCGGGATGAGGATGGGACGTGTCAATGTGGCATCGCCACACCCAGCGCTTTCCACCCCGTCCGTTGGTGTAGTAGAGCAACCCTGCAGGTTGTGGGTCGTGGACCACTACGAAGTCGTATTCTCCTTCAAATTGCTCTGCGTTGCGACGATTGTACGCCTGCCAGATATGCTTCATCTCCTCGGTGAAAGGGATATCCATGCCTTGGAGGCCGTTGTGCATGGCTTTAGTCACGTTGAAAAACTCATCATTGCCTTCAATGACCTGCCATTCCGCGTCCAGACCGACATCTTGCATGAGAGGAACGAGTGTCTGCAAGATTTCGGCCACGCCGCCCCCGTAGGCCGTGGCGTTGATGTGAACCACATGCGCACCTCGTAAGGGGGCGGCCAGCATATAAAGATCCTGGATAACCGATTCACCGACGATGGGGGCGTACGCGCGCAGGGTTTTGGTTTTCAAGGGTACACGGGTGAGCATCTTTTTCGGCTCTCCTCTATCCGATGTTATCGGTGTCATTTGGGTGAAGGCATTATAACCTTGCCGGCTGTGTAGACAGAAATGGATACGAGAGCGTGTCCGTCTAACTTATTATAGTCTCCTGCTATGTGTTACAATGAAGAGGTCATCGGAATAACCAGCCGATTGGGCATCGCGTTTGACGTCAGCGTCAAGGGAAAGTTTCCCGGCTTTTCTGGGCTTTAAAACGCGATGTGCCGGTCAACCGGCATCCATCAGGCAGGCTGCAACGCTTTGGATTAGGAGGGAATATGCAACGTCAACCGGAATGGACTCGCATCATTTTCGTGTTCGTGTTGGTGGTGGCCATTACTTTTCTTTCTTTTGGCGTGGGATTGGCCGTCGGTTTTGGCGCGGGGCGGGCGACTGCACCCCGGTCTGTGGCCCCGGTCATCCCTGTGGGGCCGGGCAACGGGGGACACACGGAGTCCACGTCTACGCCGGCTCCTGCAACAAAGGTGACGCCTCCACCGGCTCCGGCTCACGCGCCGGAGAACTTTGATGTGTTCTGGGAGGTATTGGATATTCTCAACGAACACTTTTATGGCGACGTTCCACAGGGAGACGATATCACATACGCGGCTATCCGGGGCTTGATCAGAGCACTGGACGATCCCTTCACGTCGTTTATGGATCCCAAGACCGCGAAAATTTTCAGTTCGGACCTTAGCGGCTCCTTCGAGGGGATCGGGGCCCGTGTGGAGCAGGCTGAGAACGGTGGCGTTCGTTTAATCCAAGTGTTTAAGGGATCGCCGGCGGAGAAGGCGGGCTTAAAAGATGGGGATATTATCATTGCGGTGGACGGTGAAGATATCACCGGGCTCACTTTGTTGGAGCAGGTAAGTAAAATTCGTGGTCCGGCCGGCAGCAAGGTTGTATTGACGATTCTTCGCGAAGGGGTGCGCGATCCTTTTGATGTTACAGTCATCCGGGGCAAAATCGAGATCCCCATTATTGAGTATCGGATGGAAGGGGATTATGCGTACATTAAGTTCTCCGAGTTCAATGCGCTTGGGACGAAGAAGGTGCGGGAGGCGCTAAAGGCGTTGCTTAAGGAACATCCTAAAGGTTTGATTTTCGACCTGCGCGGCAATCCCGGTGGGTATCTCCACATTGCCATAGGGGTGACTTCGCAGTTCTTGCCGAAGGGGAAAGTCGTGCTTATCGAACGTTGGAAGGACGGCACGGAAAAGGTGTACAAGAGTGAGCCTGGGGGCTTGGCTTTAGATATTCCTATGGTGGTGCTGGTCAATCGAGCCAGTGCCAGCGCGTCGGAGATTATGGCCGGGGCGCTACAGGATCATCATCGGGCCGTGCTTATTGGCGAGCGTACCTTTGGGAAGGGCTCTGTCCAGCAGCCTTTTACGTTGAAGGATGGTTCGGAATTACGGGTGACCATTGCTCACTGGTTAACCCCCAACGGCCGTGAAATCCACAAGAAGGGCATTGAACCCGATATCCGCGTCAACGTGACCGCGGAGGACAAGAAGGCCGGACGGGACCCGGTATTGGAACGGGCCCTTCAATACTTTGAGGAAGGAAAGTAGCGGGGATAGCATATGGGCGAACCAGTGCGTGTAGTGGCTACAAATCGTAAGGCCCGCCACGAGTATGAGATTTTGGAGACTTACGAAGCGGGCATTGCGTTGACCGGGACGGAGATCAAATCTGTGCGCGAAGGGCGCGTCAACCTGCAAGATGGATTTGTGCTCATCAAGGACGGGGAAGCGTGGCTGATGAATGTCCACATTTCCCCTTATCACCATGGCTCCTTGCACAACCATGAACCGCGGCGCCCCCGCAAGTTACTGCTACACAAATGGGAAATCAACCGGCTGGCGGGACGGGTACGCGAGAAAGGGTGGACCATTGTGCCTTTGCGCATGTATTTGAAAAACGGGTGGGCCAAGGTGGAGATTGCTTTAGTGCGCGGCAAGAAGCAATATGATAAACGACGTGACATTGCAAAACGGGAATTTGAACGGGAAAAGGAGCGATACTTGAAGCGACGGGGCATTAAAGTGTAAGGAAAGGCCGGTCAGGCACTCTTGGTGCGTTGTGTGAGGGCGGGCGTTACTCGCCCTCCACACAACGCATTCTCTTTCCCTCCGGATGTGGGGCATTGATGTGACATGGGGCTCTATTACTCAGTCAAGCACCATCTGACAGAAAAGGCGGTTTCGTCGGGAAGTCCGTGGGTAGGTAAAGGCACTGCCTTCGCTTACCCATTGCAGAGTTTCGTCCATCATTTCATGGTTGACGGAGTACTAGTGCAAATGTCGGCGGAGTAAGCCTTCCACACTTTCTGGTGCACAGAGGACCAGGAGGGCTTTGGAAGGCGTGTCTCCGATGTTGCGCCAACGGTGAGGCAGGTTGGCCTCAAAAAGTAGGCTGTCACCTGCCTTTAGTTCAAATTGTTTGTCCTCGATTTCGTACATTAGATGACCTTCCAGACAGTACACGAATTCATTACCCGCGTGCACTACGGGGGTCTGGCCACTGGTGGCGCCGGGGTCCAGGATGAGCAGAAATGGTTCTGCGCACTGGTGCGGGACCCCGCTCCCTAGTCTTTCTAAATAACCTTGGGGAATAACTACTCTCTGTCTTTGGTCGGCCGGGGTGTAAATAATAGAGGCCGTATGTTTTTCTTCCATGAAGAAGAGGCTGATAGGAATCCCTAACGCACTTGCGATGCGTTGAAGGGTGCTCACGCTCGGTGATGTTTTGTTTCGCTCGATGAGACTCAAAGTATTAATAGAGAGTCCACTTGCCTCTGCCAGCGCTCGCAGGGATAAGCGGCGGCGTGTGCGTATTTCTCGTAACCGTGCCCCTATGTCGATGTGCTCACCGGCCTGAGCATGGGCTTCTTCGTGTGCCATGCATTCCCCCTTGTGTTGTCGGACGTCAGGTTATCTTGCACGTGGAAAGGGAAATCGGCAAGATGTTCGTCCTTTCCGATGTCTCAATACTAAGTCCACCATATCCATCATACAATATAATTGACGTCTGTACCAATTATTGCGATGTGCCATAACCACATAGGGCTTCCCCCCTCGCTCCACAATAATTGCCTCGTGCTCTTCCACGGCCCGTCGCATCATTTCCCCAAAGCGGATACAAGCCTCTGTAGCTCTGACTGTACGCTCCATAGGGTTCCTTCAAGGTTGATCAATTAATCCATCACGTAATCCGAGTATAGGCCTTTCCGTGATGTGGGGCAATCCGGGTAGTCGACGACGGCCATCTTGCTTTCATGGTCCTCGGCAGGTCTCGGCTATAAAGGGCGAGTGACAAGTATCCAATGCGGATGGTGGGTCGGGTTCAGGTCATGGGGGGCCACTCAATGGCCCTGATGACGTTGCGGATGGCAGGCAAGTCGTTGGCCAGAAATTTGGCCCACTCCTTTCGTATCTTCTCGGTAAGTGCGTCGAAATCTGGGTTGTCGTAGTCCGGGCGGCGGAGGAAGGGGCGCTTGTAGATCATAGTCCACTTGGAGTAGAGACGCTTGAGCGCGCCTCGGAAAATCTTGGGATGCTGCAATGCAATCTCATGAAGTTTCTGGCGTATGACGTCCGGCCCAGGACCGATGAGCAGGTACAGTGTCAGGCGATCTGACTTGTTCTCAAATTCGAAAAGAAGCAAGCGGCCACTGGGGGTCCACCCTTGTCCAGAACACAACGCCGGGATGTCATCCCATTCGGCAACGGCAAAGCGGGTGTACCGTTTCGTGGTGTGGTCGAGCACAAGGCCTGCGTCCTTCTCCTCCTCGAGCAGGTCTCTGAGAAATTCGGCGATGTCCCATTGCAGGTCAGGGCGATACTCGAATATCAGGTCCAGCGCCTGTTTGTGGCGGCGGTATATGCGGCGGCAAAGTTCGGCAATTTCAGAGTCGCTCACAATGTGCCTCCTCAGCATAGCGGTGTAATGCCTCATAAGGGTAGAGACGTCCGCGCCCAAGGTGGATTCGTGCACCTCGCGCACGGTGTCTATCAGGTTGGCGATATCCCCGTAACTGAAGGGGATGTAGGCTCCATCCGAAGGTTCCTCGCCCTCGGGCGTTAGGTAGACGAACAGGGCGCGGTGGTGGGGGAACTCCCGGGTGACGATCTCCCGGTAGCGAGATAGCTGACCGGGACGTTCTCGAGAGCGGATTTTGTTTTCTATGGCGCACACCAAATGACTCTCGTCGTCACGCACGAGAATGTCGATGTTACGCCACTCGCGTAGAATTTTCACGCCCTGTAAGTCGGCTACGTCGATCTCCACAGCACTGACGGGCGAGTCTGCAGCGCGAACTACCACGTGTTTCAGAAAGCGCTTGAGGAATGCGTCGCCTAGGCCGTGATTTTGACTTGGATCAAGCAGAAACGACAGGAAATCAGAGTGGCGCAGTTCCTGACGCACCGCGCCGATGGCTTCGAAGATGTTGAACTCGGCCAGCAGGGCCTCCAGACGTTCCAGGTCTCGGTTTTCGACGACAAAGGCTTCAAGCAGGGCATGTGGGTCGGTCACTTATTGACCTCCCTCATGTGTGTACTCCATATCGACAAGTTTCTGTCCTTCATGGGCTATCAAGACGACCCGAGAGCCCAAATGAGTGGAGCGAAAGCACTTTTGATGGCTATGGTGGCCGTGCTTTACTTTCATGGTGTCATTGAACGAGCAAGGCATTTAGGTCATTAACTCAAAGCATCTTTTCTCCTCTACAACCGCATAAGACGCGTCGCCCCTAGAAGAAAACCGATGAGTAATGCGAGAATCCCTAACCCTTCCATGGTCGGTTGATTGAGAATGGAGAAAATGACTCCGAGGAAAATGAGTCCTCCAACGAGGATAAGGCCGCTTTCCGGTCGGGCCTTCCCCAGATCGTACAATACCAGACTCAAAGCGGTGACTGCGAGCGCCTCCACGGCAAGGGCAATAAATCCGAGGTGTATCATGGGAATCAGAGTGAATACGCTGCTGGCTGCTAAAAGGAGCGTTGCCAAAACGTATTTGGGATCCTCACTTAGTTGATAGATGCAAAAAACGCCGTAAGCCAATATGAGTTGCGTTATCCCCCAAATGACACGAATGAACTCCATAGGGACCGGGGCCAGTCCCGTATACGTTCCCCCAAGAAAAATGGTGTAGAAAAATCCCAACGTGAGACCGTAAAGTAATCGCCGTAAGCATTGTTTGCCTAATCCCTGTTTGTTCTTCATGTACATTTCTCCTCTTTCAGCAGATAAGCTTTCATCTCTCCGGTCCTTTGCGGACGTTTTATACCCGGGAGCCTTTTGGCTCCCTTTTTAGGCCAATGCTCATACACAACATGTGACACATCGCGTTTCATGTATCTCGGCGTAAGGAAGGAGTAGAAATTCGTGGGATTTTCGCCGCCGAAGGCGGCGAAAATCCCACGAATTTCCCTTCCTCTTTCTAGGCCAAGGTGCATTCGCAGAGTTTTGTCACTCAATCAGCACAACATGTATTGGGCTATCAGAGTAAGAACGGGGTACGCTCTTCACAAGCGTACCCCGTCCGAGGATTGTGTGCAAGTCCGGGCCTGGCGTGAGGTTTTAAATGCACATTATATCTGTTGGGCTTCCTTTGCAAGTTCAGTTTCCATCGCGATCACTTCGTCCAGTTTGCCTTCCCGCTCCAGTTTCTTCAGGCGGGCCAGGTACATTTCCTCGGAGTTCATGCGCAGGAGTTCGCTGGGACGCACACCCACGTTGCGAGCTCCCCGTCGTAGAGCCCAGAAGAACACGCCAAGCCAGAAGAAGGACCACAGGAACCAGATAATGGCCTGCACGGTCGGGCTCTTGGGAGCCACCAGCGCGGGGAAGAAGGTGGTGGGCAGGTAAGCGCCGGAACCCATCAGGCCGTCCCAGAAGTCACGGGCCAGCGTGTAAGGGAGATAGCCCAGGTAGAAGAAGGGCCAGATGAGCAAGCCCGTTACGTACAGCAGGCCCGTGCGCCCATAGTTGCGGAACTCGCACCCGAGCATGAGGACGGTGCCGAAGCCCAGGAGCAAGCCGCCGAAGATGTCCATGGACAGTGTGGTCTGCTCACGGATGTGCCCCGCACCGATTTTATGAAACTCTGGACCCACATATTTAGCGGCAAACGCTTCAGTGGCCCAGTGGTGTCCTTCCATAATGCCGAAGAAGGCGAACCCGACGGCCATCACAAACGCGGTGATAGCAATGTGCAGCCCCAGCGCGCCCAAAGGCTGGAAGGAGATCATCACCGTGCGCAGGGAGAAGGGGATGCCCCAACGCCGCGCGGCCTTGGTCTCGCCCTGCTCCATCTCGCGGCCCAACTCGAAGTTAATGATGCCACACTCGGTACCGAACCCCGTCTTAGCTACCGATATGCCAAGCAACGCACCCACAATCATCAGCATGATGATGTTGGGTAGATGCGCCGCGGTAATCATGGCCTTCGCGATTTTAGTCTTCTCCGGGGCAATGCCGAAGCGGACCGTTGCGTAGTCATTACCGAAGAAGGCCATATACATCACAACAAGGAAGATAATCCCCAGCACAACGTACAGAATCCAGGAAATCAGGGTCGGGCGGGTGTCTTCCCCGAGTGTCAGGCCATCGGCCCAACCGTATTGCTTGGCCTGTTCCACATACCACTTCGTTTCCTGGCTCTTAAAGTACTGGGAAAGGTTGAGTTTGCGCAGAAGGACGAAAGCCAAGAGTGCGCCTATAGTGGCGAAAATCATCACCACCCAACTTTTCACGTTCATTGCGGCCCAGCCCCCGAGGAGGTGGTGCAACGTACATCCGCCTGCCACACGGGTGCCCCATGCGAAGAAGAAGGCACCAAACGCCGTCGCAATGAGCGTTCCCTTAGGGTAGCGTACCCAACTGCGGAGTTCACCTTCCAGCCACGCAAACACCAAACCCGCGATAAGAGCACCAATGATGATCCACTGAATAGAAGGCTGATAGTCGGGTTTCGTGGCGATAAGGCTGTGTCCAAACAGTGTGGATTCCACACCAGCAAGCATTCGGGCCATACCGCTGGTCACGCCGATGAACTTGTGCTTGGGATGACCTAAGGGCAATAATGTGTAATTGATGACCTCGGCCGTAGCCGTCAACACACCGGCCGTCCACCACGGCCACTGCTTTTTCAACCAACCTACATTGGCCTTGGTGTTTGTGAAGTTTACAGCCATTGCGCTCCCTCCTCATCTTTTTGACTTGTCAGGCGTCGCCAGACCCGGAGAACACCTGAAATCCGTCTTGGTTTCAGGCCCTTTTTCCATTATAGAAGGAGAAAATGGGGGAACAAGACCCAATTGCTTATCCCTGCTATAAGAGATTACTTATAAGTTGGCGTTTTCGGTTACTTCTAAGTACAATGATTCCATTCCGTGGACAGAAAGCACATTCCCCTTCAGGGAGGGCATCATCTGAGCCATGTTCAGCCTATACCAATTACGGGTCTTTCTCACCGTCGCTGAAGAAGGGAGTGTGACCCGGGCCGCCGAGCGGTTATACCTCACACAACCGGCCGTCAGTCAGCACATTCGGGCCTTAGAAAAACAAGTCGGAGTGCGCCTCTTTCAACGGACGGCCCGGGGAATGGCGTTGACGCCCGCCGGTGAAACGCTGTTGGAATATGCGCGCCGCATCGTGCGCCTGGCTGTCGAAGCGCACCAAGCTGTGGCTCGGAAGGGGAATTTGATCCAGGGAGAATTACATTTAGGGGCCAGTCCAGGCGTGGGTTCGTGCTTGGTGCCGTCCTGGATTCACACCTTTCATCACCGTAATCCGGACATGCGGGTCATTCTGCGCACCGATATTACGCCGACAATTGCCCGTTTTCTGCAAGCCGGGGAAGTTGAATTGGCGATTGTGGAAGGTGAGGTACAGGATCCCTCCATTCATGTGGTGCCCTTGTGGGATGAAGAAATCGTCCTCGTGGTGGGTCCCCATCATCCTTGGTGGGGTAAAGAAAAAGTCCCCAGCGAAGCGTTGGCCTCCCAGTGGTTTATTTCTCGCGAGGAAGGCAGCCTGACCCGCGCTTGGGAGGAACGAGTGCTACGTAATTTTGGTATTGTTCCTCACATCATTGCCCAATTCGACGCGCCCTCCGCCATCAAGCGGGCGGTGGAGTCAGGCCTAGGTATCGCCATGTTACCCTTGTTCGCGGTGCGGCGGGAATTGGCCGAGCGGCGATTACACGTGGTGCGATTGGAGGATGGGCAACTTCAGCGCACTTTGCGTTTGTTGTATATGCCGGATCGATTGCAAAATCCGGTTATCAAGGCGTTCCTACAGTATTTGTCCACCGAGTTCCCGCACATCGGTGTACACGTACATTCGGGTTAAAGGTGAGGTAGATGGATATAGAACGCACCGAGACAGGAACAACCCATAAAGATTCCCCCACTCTCGAACGCGTGGGAAAAGGACGTAACAGACCTCAGCAAGTGCTTGCCTGGTTGCCCTCTGTATTTCTAATCCTTATTCTTCTGACTGCACTTTACCTGCGTACATACAATGTCATGTGGGATGAGGGTCAACTCGCCCACCCGGACGAACTCTCCACCGTCGCGTTCTACGCGCCCACCATCCACTGGCCCGAACACCTGGGGGACATCCTCAAGCCCCACAAGTCCACCCTCAATCCCTTATGGGATGTGAATGCGAACCATCGTCGTTCTTACACCTATGGCCACTTTCCCCTCTACCTCCTGGTCCTCACCGCGAACGGGGTCAAACATCTGGCGCCCATTGCAGACGCGTTGGGGGCGTCCCAGGAAACAGTGCAATACCTGCACATCGCGACCAGCGCGCCGGGGTTCGCGTTCGTGGGCCGCATCCTCATGGCCCTGAGCGACACCCTCACCGTGTTCCTGGTCTACCTGATTGCCCGCCGCCTGTACGGTAGATGGTGGGGGCTTTTGGCTGCCGCCCTATCCACGTTCACCGTCACCCAAATCCAGTTGGCTCACTTCTTCGCGGTGGACCCCATGTCCACCACGTTCACCATGCTCGCGGTGTACGGGGGCATGCGCATGGCCGAGGAGGCCCGTCCCCGGGACGCGGTGCTCACGGGAGTGGGCATGGCCTTGGCCGTGGCCAGCAAGTTCAGCGCGCTCCCTATCCTGGCCGTGCCGGTCATCGCAATGTACATGTGGTACCGACGCCGGGCGTCAGACCTCAGGCGTCCGATGTCAACTGTGTACCCGTTGCTCATAATCGCGTACCTGGTGGCCCTCGTGGTCTTTGTGATCACATCTCCTTATGTGATCCTGGATTGGCCCAACTTCAAGCAGGCGGTGCTGGTGGAACAGGGCGCGATGGTGCGCGGGGACGCGGATTTTCCTTTCACCCGTCAGTACCGGGGCACCACCCCCTACCTCTATCACATCGAGCAGTCCGTTCGCTGGGGCATGGGATGGGCGTTGGGGCTGCTGGGATGGCTGGGTCTGGGCTGGGCGTTCCTGCGCGCGCTGCGGGGCCGCCTGAAGCCGGGGGAGTGGATGCTTCTGGCCTGGGTGGTCCTCTACTTCGGCCCCACAGGGCTCTTCCTGGCTAAGTTCATGCGCTACACCCTTCCCATTGTACCTACCCTCATCATCCTGGGCACAGGATTGCTTGTCTTCCTTGCCGACGTTGCTCGTTCAAAGGGGATGGCCATAGGGCGGTGGGTGGCTTACGGGCTGGCCGCGGTGGTCCTCGCGCACGCGATCTTCTGGTCCCTCGCGTTCGTGCACGGCGTGTACGGACGCACACACCCGTGGATTACCGCGTCCCGTTGGATTTACGCGCACGTGCCCGACCACGCGGGACTGGCCGTGGAGCATTGGGACCGGCAATTGCCCTTGCCTCTGCCCGAGCCTAACGCGAGCCCGGGCCGTTACCGCTATGTCACCATGCCCATGTACGAGGAGGACACGCCGGAGAAGTTCGAGATCATCAAGCGCAACCTGCACGACGCGGATTATTACATCTTCGCCACCGCGCGGCTGTACAAGTCGATTCCCCGCCTGCCCCAGCGTTATCCCATG
>CAYPUG010000035.1:0-22495 GCA_964413905.1 uncultured Anaerolineae bacterium
CTGAACAGGAAGCGCCCCTCCGGGGCTTTGGAGTGCGGCGACCCGGCGCCGCTTTGATAACACTCACCCGTCCCGAAGGGACGGCGCCCGTTGAGCCGGCGAATTCATTCGGCGGCGCAGGGGGCTCGATCCGCCGGCCGCTTGCTCCCAAACGGCCGGCAGTGGGCAGGGGAATGAGGGCGTTCCCCATCTATTTCCCAACAAGGACCGGCGCGAGAAGCAGTCGTGTGTCCCGGTGACCGTTCCAAACCACGGGCAACCGTTCACCCGTCGCGGGATCGTACATCCCCACTTCCAGCGCGTACTCTCCGGCCGCTATGTCCGATGGCAAGAAGATAGCCTTATGATCGTCAACAAAGTCCCCTGGAGCCCATTGGGGCATGCTCGTGTAACCGTTGAGCGGCGGGCCGTCAAATCCGGCCACGAACCGTCCATCCCGGGTAAGAAGGTGCACGAAAACCGTGTACGCGCGTTCCGGCCGTCGCTTGACCTCCCAAGTAATGGTCAGACGTAAGTATCCGCCCACCCGGATGGGCGCTGCGGTCTCGATCCCCACCAGCGCCAAACCATCCCCCACAAGGGCCGTCCGATCCCACAAAGAAACAAGGGATTCCCCCTCGGTGATAGGGGGAGCGAACGCAAGAAGCCGGATATCCCCAAACCAATGATGGTACCCCACATACGCGTTTTCGGACAACCACTGCTCGGCCAGCGCGTCCGGCTGGGCCGGGGGAATACGCGCGGCCAACAGCCAGATGCGTCCCCGCCGCCGAGTGGCAGTCCGGCTTAACAGATACTCCTCCTCCGCACGCATGGGCGCGGGATGCGGGGCCATGCCCAGGACGTACACGCGCGTGTGATTCCAGTTCATCATGCTGGTGTAGTCGAACGGCGCCAGCGCGATCAGCACGTCCTCATCACTCCCCTGATCCGCGATGACAACCAGCGCGTCGTACATGCTGCGTTCAAAGGGGTCCTGACGGGCCGCCTGGCTGGACACCCGCACGGTCAAGAGGGCGGCCCCCCCCCAAACGAGGACCAATCCCCCCACAAGGATCACCCGTAATCGGACCCAGCGTCGCGGCAGCGCCATCCCCATTCCCCCACCCAAAAGGACCAACGCGATAAGGAGAAGGGGCATGCTCGCGGCCCGACCCACTTTAGGCCACACGAGGTCCCAAAAGCCCTGGCGCAAGTGCCGCACTTGTAGGAGCAGGGGGGACCACCGAATGTCGTACATCGCCGGAGACCTCTCCGGATGGCCAAACGTGTTCTCTAGCACCGTCTCGCTCAGAGCGAAATCCGCGGCCACAGCCAAAAATTGAACCATCAGGGAAAGCGCAAGGAGACCCAAAAGAATCCGTCGTTGGCTCCTCTCCTCCCACAGGGGGGCTAATGGCACCACCAACGCGGGGATGATGGGGAGCAGAAAACGGGGGCCCCACGCGAATCCCCCCCACCACATCCACCACGTGCTGAAGAGCGCCAGGTACGTGAGGATGAGCGCCAGGAGCAGGAGGGCATCATGGGGATGACGTCTACGCAGCCGGGGCCACCCCCACAGCGCAGGGATGAGCACAGGCGAATACCACACTAGGCCACGGAAGGGACTGAACACAATCCCGTAGAAGCCGATCCACGGGGGGGTGGTGAAGAATTCCCCCCGGGTAATCTGATACCCCGTTTTCCAGGGGAGGTCGAACCGGTACACGTTGTAAAGCGCGTAGCCCCCCACACCCACCAGGGCCGCGGGGAGCATGAACGCGAGGACGCGCGGGTGACGCAATGCGTCCCGCCAGGAGGTGATCTCGCGCTGCTCCCGCAGACGGCGGTACTGGTAGAGCGCGAAAAAGAGGATGGCCGGCGAGTTGATAAGTCGAGCCCACACGCTGAGACTGATGGCAAGCCCGCCCAGTGCGCTCCAACGCGCATCCCCCTCCTCCTCGCCCCGCAGGACCGCGTACAGGGCCAGCACCGTGCCCAGCGCGGCTAACGGCTCACCGAACAACATCCGGGTGTAAGGCAATGCTAGCGTTGCAGTGCCGTACACCAACCCCAGGATCAGGGCCGTGCGCTCACGATAGCCCAGACGACGCACATAAAGGGCGAGGACTACGGCTGTGAGCGCGGTGAGAAGGGGATTGGTCAGAAACGCGACCAAAGTCAGGCCCATCTCCTGGGCGGGCAGAGCCAAGCGGATGAGAAGGGCAGGCAACAGGGCCGCGCCAAAGCCCTTCTTGGAGAACACGTGACCGTCCCGGCCGAACGCGCCCTGCACCTCCCGCACATCGCGCACCCATTGGCTCCACAGAATCTGGTCGGTGTGGAGTTCCCCGCGCTTAGCCAGGTTCTCGGCCATCGCGTAGATGGACACTTCGTCAATAATGTGAAAACGCCCTCCGTAGACGATCAGGTATAGGGCCAGGAGGAAGAGAAGAAGGAAGACCAGGGTGAGGCCCCAGGCGCTGGAGATTCGATCCTCAGTTGTGGCGTTGACATTACTGGGCTGTGTCATGGTCATCGGTGGCCCGACGGGTATCAGGGTGTTCAAGAACAGTGGCCTGGGTGACACGCACGATCTCCCGCGGGGAGACGCGCAGCATGGATCGCTCGTCCCCGCCGCCCCCATACACCACATCCAGTTCGAGAACGCTCGCGTCCACGAAAACGGGAATGCGCCTCGCGTGTCCAAAGGGCGGCACACCGCCCGGAGGATAGCCCGTGTACCGGCGCACCGTGTTCCCATCCGCGAGTTTAACCTTCTTGCGCCCCACGCCAAAATGCCGGGCCAGGACGCGACGGTCCACCTTCGCGGGCCCATTGGTGATGTAGAGGACGGGTTGCCCGTCCACCAGGAAGAGCAAGGTCTTAATGATCTGGTCGGGCGGGACCCCCAGGGCGCGTGCCGCGTCCAGCACGGTGGGCGTGTCACCCACATCACGCAGCACCCGCGCGTCGATGCCCTGTTCCCGAATGTAGCGTTCCAGGTCGTCAGGAGTCCGTGTCATTCTGCCTTCTCCACGAACACCGCCACGTCGTAGAAGGTCGCGCCGCCCCCCATGTCCGTTTCCACCTGGGAAGTGAGGACGTTGACGCTCTGACCGTCGGCCGCGAACTGCCGCCACCAGATGCTGGGCACGGAACACACGCCGGGACGAATATCCTCGCTCACACGCGCCCGGAGGCGCAAGTGCCCCCGCTCGTTCCACACGTTCACCATATCCCCGTCGCTAATACCTCGCGCGGCCGCATCTTGAGGATGAAGGAGCAACCGCGGTTCCCCCTGGCGGCGACGCATTCGCTCCAGGTTGGCAAAGTTGGTGTTGAGGTAGTAGTGTGCGGAGGGTGAAAGTAACGCGAGGGGACGATCCTGCCCTGGGGGTTCGTCCTCCAGGGGGATCTCATGGGGCGGCACGAAGTCGGGCACGGGATCGAGGCCATCGCGCGCCGCGCGCTCGCTGTAGAATTCGCACTTGCCCGAGGGGGTGAAGAATCCTCCCTGAGCAAAGGGAAGAAAAGGCTCTGGCAGGTTGAGCCGCACAAAGCCTTCCTCCAGCAAGCGCTCAAAGGTGATGCCCTTCATCCACGGATGGTCTACATCCAGGGCTTGCCGGATGAGCGCCTCATCGCTGTCCTCAAAGGCCGGATGATTCACCTCCAGGCGACGAGCCAAAAGGCGGAAGATCTCCGTGTTGGGCTTACTCTCTCCCACCGGGGGGATAGCCGGACGGTTGAGTTGCAGATAATAATGCCCATACGCGCTGTGCAAGTCCCAGTGTTCCACTTGAGTAGTGGCGGGGAGGACGATGTCCGCGTAGAGCGCGGTGTCGGTGACGAAGTGGTCCAGCACCACGGTGAACAAGTCATCCCGCAAGAGCCCACGAATAATCGCGTTGGAGTCGGGCGCGCTGGACACGGGATTCCCGTTGTAGACGATAAGGGCCTGGATGGGGGTAGAGGGATCACCTTCCATGAGGGATCGGGCCCGGATGTCCACCTCCGGATGGAGTGCGTCCCCCAACCGGGCCGCGTTCACTTTGCGGGTGGGATGCGGTTGCAAGTCTGGACGCTTAAGTGCGTCGGTGTTCAAAGGGAATGCGCCGCTGGTGGAAAGGAGGACGCCCCCACCGCGCTCGCGCCACGCGCCCACCAGCGCGGGGAGCATGGCGATGGTGCGCACCGCGGTGCCGCCACCATGATGGCGCTGCATGCCGTAGTTGATGCGGATGGCCGCGGGCCGGGTGGTCGCGTACTCGCGAGCCAGGGTTTCGATGCGGTCCGCGGGGATGCCGGTGATGGACGCGGCCCGGGATGGGGGCCATTGGGCCACCCGCTCGCGCAGCGCGTCGAAGCCCACGGTGTAACGCTCCACATATTCTCGATCCCATAGCCCCGCCCGGACGATGACGTGCATCAAAGCCAAGGCCAGGGCCGCGTCCGTGCCCGGCCGGATGGGAAGCCACTCATCGGCCTGGCGGGCCGTGCGGGTGCGCACGGGATCGATGACCAGGATGCGGGCGCCGGCTTTGCGCGCTTGGAGGATAAAAGGCCACAGGTGCATGTTACTGGTCAGGGTGTTGGTGCCCCAGAGGAGGATGAGCCTGGCGTGGGCGAAATCCTCGGGTGGAGTGCCCACGGTCGCGCCGACGGTGTATTTGTAGCCCGCGACACCCGCGTCCGCGCACAGGGTGCGCGCCAGCCGGGTGGCGCCCAGCGCGTGGGTGAATCGGCGGTCCATGCTGCTCCCCTGGATGTAGCCCAGAGTGCCGCTGTACGAGTAAGGCAGGATGGCCTCTCCACCCCAGCGGCCGATCACCTCTTTCAGCCGAGCGGCGATGATGTCCAGGGCATCATCCCAGGAGACGGGGACAAAGTGCCCCTCACCTTTAGGACCGACACGCTTCAGGGGATGCAGAACCCGGTCGGGGTGGTATGTACGTTCCAGGTAATGGGTGACTTTGGTACAAAGCACGCCCTGGGTGATGGGGTGACGCGGGTTGCCCCGCATGGAGAGGGCCCGGCCGTGATCGTCCACGTGGACGATCCAACTGCACGTGTCCGGGCAATCCAGGGGACAGGCACCCAAGATCATCGTGGACGCGGATGGGGAAACATCAGGGGACACGAACGACATCCTCCATCAGCATCTCTTCACGACGAAACATACATCATTCTCCCTTATATCTCCGGCACGTGCAGTCCCATCTCCTCCTGCAGCGCCAAGGTGAGTTCCGTGGAAAGGTCCAACACGTAAGCGAGCATCTCGTCCTTATGGGTCTGCGCCCACTCAGGACGCACATACACGGCCACATCCACATCCCGATAGGAAGGCACACCGTCCACCAGGGAACCGTGCGCGTACGCGAACACGATCTCATCCCGAGGCATCACATGCCTTTGCAATGCCTCAAAAATCGTCTCCGGCGCGGGTCGTGGCGTTCCCTCCAACGTACTTCCCCTTTCTTACCCACTCCTCCGTCAACCATGGAATGCTGGATGGGGTGGGCGAAGGCATGGCCTTCTCTATTTTACTCCCACGTGCGCGTGTCGACAAGGGGTTTAGCGTCCTCGGAGAGGGAGCCCGGCGTGAGGATCTCCACGTTCACGCGCAGTTTGACCACCTCCCGCACGGCCTGTGCGATCTCCTCCGGGTCCACGGTAGCCCCTTCTTTAGGCTCCACGCGGACGGTCAATTCATCCCGATGATCCTCACGGGTGACCACGGCCTGATAGCGAGCAATGGCGGGGTGGCTACCCAGGGCCTGGGCCAATTGCCGTGGGTGCACGAACATCCCCCGCACTTTCACTCCCTCTCCCACCCGGCCAAGGAAACCGACCAGACGCGGGGTTGTCCGGCCACACGTACACGGTTCCACCATGAACGCGGAAAGATCCCCCGTGCCAAAGCGGACCAGGGGGTACACAGGGTCAGGTCGGGTGATGACCACCTCACCGGTCTCGCCAGGGGGAACAGGCTTGCCTGTGGCCGGGTCCACGATCTCCACCACAATGCCCGGCGCGATGTGCCAGCCCTGCTTGACCTCGCACTCGTAGCCGATGCACCCCGCGTCCGCGGTGCCATACCCCTGGTACACGTCCACGCCGTACTCCTCTTCCAGTGTGCGGCGCAAAGACGGGGGCAAGGGCGCGCCGCTGACAAACGCCTTACGCACGGAGAGGGTAAGCCCCTTCTCGCGCGCTCGTTCGAGGAGAGTGAGGAGAAAACTGGGGGTCCCCACATAACCTGTGACCCCTACCTGCGCCATCAACGTCACCTGCCATTCGGTGTTGCCCACACCACCGGGAACTACCGTGGCGCCGATTTGGGCCAGACCCTCCTCCATCATAGCCCCAGCGGGCGTCAGATGATAGGCGAAGGTATTCTGTACAATGTCCGTCTCCCGAAACCCCGCGGCCCACAAGCCCGGTGCCCAACGCCAATAATCCGGTGCATCCCCTTGGGGATCGAAAATAGGGCCCGGTGACATAAACACCCGACGCAAACGGCCAACGGGCGCGGTCACCATACCACCAAAGGGCGGGTTCTGGGCTTGCAACTCGGGCAGGGTATCCTTGGGAAGCACAGGAATACGCCACAAATCCGCTACCCCGCGTATGTCCTTGGGAGTAACGCCGGCCTGTTCCATACGGTGTCGGACTTCTTGCGAGAACTCATAGGCAAAAGATACGGCTTCCCGAACCAACTCGTCCTGGTACGTTGCCCAATTCTCCTTGGGCATGGACTCGAGCTTAGGATCGTATATCGGACCTGAGGGCATGGATGTCGCCTCCCATTGATTGGCGTATTAAGAGAGCCAGCGCTTGCGTCGTTTATAATGTTTCACATCCCGGTAGGACTTGCGCTTGCCCACCTCGGTCAAGCCCAGGTAGAACTCTTTGACATCTTCATTGTCTTTCAGTACGTCGGGTGTTCCCTCCAAGACCACGCGGCCGCCTTCCATGATGTAACCGTAATCGGCCACGTTAAGCGCCAGCACGGCGTTTTGTTCGACTAACAAGATAGTCGTTCTATCTTCGCTATTAATGCGCTTGATAATGTCAAAAATTTCCATCACTAAGAGGGGCGCCAACCCCAAAGAAGGCTCATCCAGGAGCATCAGACGAGGCCGAGCCATGAGCGCGCGGCCGATGGCCAACATCTGCTGCTCACCGCCGGAGAGATAGCCGGCTTTCTGGTTGCGGCGGTCATAAAGTCGGGGAAAGTAATCATATACGTGCTTCATATCCTTACGAATATTTTGCCGATCCCGCCGCGTGTATGCCCCCGCAAGCAAATTCTCTTCCACCGTCAAGTGCTCAAACACGCGACGCCCTTCCATGACTTGGAAAATACCTCGCCGCACGATCTCTTCCGCGGAGAGTTCATGAATGGGCTCGCCCATGAACATGATCGTCCCGTCGGTCACCTCCCCATCATCCGGTTTCAACAGACCGGAGATGGCTTTCAGTGTCGTCGTCTTTCCCGCGCCGTTTGCGCCCAACAGAGCGACGATTTGCCCCTCTTCCACTTTCAGGGATAAGCCCTTCAGGACCAAAATCACATCGTTATAAATGACTTCGATGTTATTCAATTCCAGCATTGAGTATCTCCCCTTTCGCAGAGAGAATAGCACGGGGCCACAGCGATCCTGCAGCCCCGTGCACTCATTATCGACTTACTTCACGTATCGGAAGTCGGTCAGTTGGACCCACTTACCACCTTCAACCTTAAAGAGGCGCATACCTTTAGAACCACGGTGGTCGGTGGGGGTGAAAGTGATAGGTACAGTCACACCGCCCGTGTCAAAGTTCTTGAGGGATTCCAGGGACGCCTTGATGTTTTCACCCTTCAGTTCCTTGCCCGAAGCCAAAGTCTTACGAATGCCCTCGACCATTGTGGCCATGGTCCACCACGCCTGAATGTAGTGGACACCCTTCTCCTCCAGCGTGGTGCCTTTGCCCTTAAGGAACTCCCGAGCGTCTTTCATGCCGGGCACGTCCATCGTAGGCGGGGTGAAGGGGAACGCACCGATTGCGCCTTCGGCCGCGTCACCGCCCTGGCGGATCAGGTTTTCATCCGCACACCAGTTGAGGCAGACAAAGGTCACGTCGTCCATGCCCAAGCTCTTCGCGTTCTTCAGGGCCAACGCGGCCGGACTGGATACCGTCTGGAAGACCACATACTTGGCGCCGAAATCCCGAATCTGGCTCAACTGCGGAATGAAGTCCGTCACCCCCTTGGGCATCTCAAAAGCTTTTGCCTCAATTCCCAGCTTCTTCGCGTAATCTTCACCGCCCTGCTGCCAGGGGGAAAGACCAAAGGGGCTGGGATGATGCATGAACGCCACCTTGGGGGTCCCGCTATTGCCCTTGGCCTGCCAATCCTCCAGGATCCAGTCCAAGACAATGAAGAACTGGTCGCTATACGTGGTGCCCACCAGGAAGTTATACGGCGCTTCCTTTGGATCGCCTAACACGTGCGAGTACGACGCGGACATAAAGGGGATCTTATCCTCCGCGATCTTCGTCCGTAACGCCTCCGTGTCACCTGTGCCCCAGCCCATGAACGCGACTACACCTTCCTGCACAAATTGTGTGTATAACTGTTCAGCCTGAGGCACCTTGTACGCGTAATCTTGGTAAAGCAGGTCGATCTTGCGGCCGTTAATGCCGCCCTTGCTGTTAAGCCATTCTACGTACCCCTGAATACCATGCCCATATGGGGTACCCACATCCGACGTTGGTCCGGTGAAGTCAAAAATGGCCCCGATCTTAATGGGTCCCTTCTCCGCCTTCTTTCCCGGACAAGCAGATAAAATCAGACTGGCTACGATTAAGATAGCGAAAAGAACAAAAAGTTGCCGCTTCATAATTACACCTCCTGTTGTACACATACTGCATGGTGGGGGATCAAAAAGACGACGACACCTGCACACTAATACGAGAAGGGCCACACATAAAAGTAATCCTTGACATTCCGCCACAACTTGGCCAACCCTTCCGGTTCGATGACCAAAAAGAGAATGATAACCAATCCGAAGATCGCCTGTTGGAACGCAGGCAACATGGTAGCCATCGCGGGAAAGGAACTTTGGAGCGAACGGCCCAACGTGTTGATGAACGCGGGCAACAACGTCATAAACGCTGCCCCAAAGAACGAACCGTTGATCGTTCCTAAGCCCCCGATAATAATCATCGCCAGATAGAGAATGCTCGTATCCAAGGTAAAGCGTTCCCAAGAAATAATAGTCCGATAATGGGCAATAAGCGCCCCGGTCAAGCCCACAAAAAAGGACGACGTAGCGAAGGCCAATAACTTATACCAATATACGTTCACCCCAATGACTTCTGCCGCGATGTCCTGGTCACGAATGGCAATAAAAGCACGTCCTACCCGAGAACGGAAGAGGTTCGCGGTGAAGAGAGCCGTTAGCCCGGCCACTGCCACGGCCACCCAATAAAAGCGGAAATCTGTGTTCAGGCGAAGGCCAAACAGTTTAGGGGAAGGAATGACCAAGGCCTCCACTCCGCCGGTCACCGACGTCCAGTGAACAACCACCCACTCCACGATCTCTTGGGCGGCCAATGTCGCGATGGCAAGGTACAGCCCCTTCAGCCGTAGGGAAGGGAGCCCGAAAAGCACCCCCACCGCCGCGGCCAAAAACGCCGCGATCGGAATACTCATCCAAAACGGCACCCCCAAGCGAGCCGTTAGCAGTCCCGACCCATACGCGCCCACAGCCATGAACGCGCCCTGGCCCAGGGAAATCTGCCCGGTGTAACCCACCAAGATGTTCAGCCCAATGGCTCCGATGGTGGCCAACGCAATCTGATTGGCCAGGTTCAACCAGTAGGGCGACGCGAAGAATGGAAATATGAGCACAAAGGCGATGAAAATGCCCAGCCGGATCTTCTGGATGGGCTTCCGGCGCAGTGCCATATCTGCCTTATAATTCGTAAAGAATACGCCGCATTCCATGCTCGGTTCTCTCCTCTGAAAAGGTTGAATTCATTGGAAACACATATCTGAACGGGTGGACAAAGGCCGTTCCTTACCGACCTATGCCAATGTAGGTGTATCACCCTTCACACGCGCTCAATGATCTCTTTGCCGAAAAGCCCATAAGGCCGCACCATGAGCACCAACATCAACACAATAAAAGGCACAATGAGGTCTAACCCATGGCCCACGTAACCACCTGTGTAGGCTTCCAGCAGCCCGATGAACGCGCCGCCGATAATAGCCCCGGGGATGGAATCCAACCCACCTAAGATCACCACCGGAAACACCCGCAGCCCGAGGAGACTAATATCCCCACTCACCCCAACAATATTGGCTAAAATGATTCCGCCCACGGCCGCGGTCATGGCAGCAATGGCCCAGGCAATGGCAAAGGCTCGCTTCACACTAATACCCATACTCAGCGCGGCCTGCTGATCATCCGCGATAGCGCGCATCGCGATACCCTCCCGGTTGTATCGGAAAAACAAGGTGAAAAGGATGAGCAGAAGTGCAGCAATCCCAATGGCGATCAACCGATCCGCGCTGACCACCGCGGGGCCGATGTAGACATCCGTCGCGGGGATAAAAGGAGGAAAGCGTCGCGGCACCGGCGACCAAATGGCATTGACCAAACCTTTGAGCACGCTGGACAGGCCAATAGTCACCATAATCATCGAGATAATCGGCTCCCCAATAAGAGGACGCAACACAAAACGCTCCACAATCACTCCTATGAGCACGGCCACCAACAACGTCAGAAACACACCGATGGTCCAATGAAGCCCCAATTGGGCAATGAAGGCAAAGGCCAAATACGCCCCGAACAACAGCAATTCCCCCTGAGCAAAGTTGATAACATCACTGGCCTTGTAGATGATGACAAAACCCAGGGCCACCAGCGCATAGACCATTCCATTGCTGAGTCCCGAGACCGTTAACTGGAGAAATTTTTCCACGTTCCTCCTCCGTTACCTGCAGAATGCCATGGGATATAACATCAGGTCGTTACCTTCTCCCGATTTTTCATCTCCACATCTTCGATATGCAACTTAGTGCGAATGGTCGCGGTGCGGCCATCCTGATAGGTGATGGTCGTCTCCACCTCCACGGAATCGTTATCGCTGTACAGCGCGGAGATAATATCTGCGTAGCGTTCGGCAATGAAGCGGCGCCGCACTTTGCGCGTTCGCGTCAGCTCCGCGTCATCCGCGTGCAACTCCTTGTGCAGGAGCAAGAAGCGGCGGATACGAGCGGCTGGGGGCAAATCCTTGTTCGAGCGTTCCACGTGCTCCCGAATCAGTTTGTACACCTCTGGCTTCTGGGAGAGATCCGTGTACGTGGTGTAAGGAATTTGATGCTTCTCCGCCCACTTTCCCACGTTCTCATAATCGATGTTAATCATAGCCGTCACAAAGGGCCAATCCCCGCCGAAGACCACCGCCTCCCGGATGTAGGGGCTGAATTTGAGTTTGTTCTCGATAAACTGCGGGCTGAACTTGGTGCCATCGTGCAGGGTCATCACATCCTTGGCCCGGTCGATGACAATGAGGTGCCCATCCTCGTCGAAGTAGCCCGCGTCGCCGGAGTGCAACCAACCGTCCTTCAGGGTCTCCGCCGTGGCCTCAGGGTTCTTGTAATAGCCCACAAACACCGCGGGACTGCGGGAAAGGATCTCGCCGTTGTCCGCGATGCGCACTTCCGTCTCCGGCAGAGGAAGCCCCACCGTCTGGAATTTGATGTCCCCGTCCCGGTGGACCACAGAAATACCGGAGATCTCCGTCTGGCCGTAAATCTGCTTCAGGTTGACCCCCAGCGCGTGGAAAAAGCGGAATACATCCGGTCCTAGAGCAGCACCGCCCGTGTAGCAACGCTTCATGCGCCGCAAGCCCATCTTATCTTTAATAGGCATAAAGATGAGCCAATCCGCAATGCGATACTTCCAGCGCAGCCACCGGGATGGCGTTTTCTTCTCGAAAAGAGTGTCGGCCATTTCATAGCCGATAGGCATAGCCCAGTCAAAGACTTTGCGCTTAAGCCACGTGGTATCCTCAATTTTCACCTGCACTTCGGAGACTAAATTCTCCCAAATGCGTGGGGGGGAGAACATCACGTGAGGACCGATTTCCCGTAAGTTTTCCCGCACGGTCTCCGGTTCTTCGGGGAAATTCACCGTAAACCCCACCGTCAACCCGCTGGAGACCGTCATCATCTGCTCGCCGATCCAAGCCATGGGCAAAAACGAAAGGTACTCGTCATCCGGAGTCATGGGGTCGATCTTCAGCAGGTTTCGGCTCATGCTCAGCAAATTGTTGTGGGTGAGCATCGCTATCTTAGGCTTACCCGTGGTACCGGAGGTGGTGGAGAAAATGGCCACGTGGTCCGGACGTGTTTTCTCCACATTGCGCATAAATAGGTCGGGATGTCCCCGCGCGTAGGACTCTCCCATGGCTTCCACCTCGGGGAAGTAAAGGAGAAACGGCTCTGTGTAATTACGAAGTCCGCGGGGATCGTAGTAGATGACCTTCTCCACCTTTGGCAGGCGATCCCAAATTTCGATGATCTTGTCCACTTGCTCCTGATCTTCGGCCACCACAAACCGGGCATCACTGAAGTCCACCAGGTACTGCACCTCATCCGCGATGGAATCCTGATAAACGCCCATGGAAATCGCTCCGGCCGCTTGTGCGGCTAACTCCGCGATCACCCACTCAGGGCGATTGTCGCCGATAATCGCTATCTTGTCGCCCGGCTCCAGGCCCAAACTGATCAGCCCCAGGGAGAAGTTGCGCACATGCTCCAAATACTCTTCCCAGGACATGGTCTGCCAGATGCCGAACTCCTTCTCCCGCAAAGCTACCTTGTTCCCAAAACGCCGGGCATTCGTGACCAGTAACTTGGGTAGGGTATCATCCACCATGCGTCTGCTGCCTCCCTCCTGTTCTCTTACAAAAACGCCATGAGCGACTCATCGCCCAGGTAAGCCTGAATCACCAACGGATGAGTACGGATGGCATCCGGTGGCCCGGCTGCAATCACCCGGCCGAAGTCCAAGGCTACTACCCGGTCCGAAATATCCATGACCACGCCCATGTCATGCTCAATGAGCACAACGGTGACGCCCCACTCCTCGTTGATGTCCAGGATGAAGCGGGCCATATCCTCCTTTTCCTCCACGTTCATCCCGGCCATGGGCTCGTCCAGGAGCAGGATGTCCGGGTCCAAAGCAAGGGCTCGTCCCACTTCCACCCGTTTTTGCAGGCCGTAAGGCAGTGCGCCTACCATGGCCCGACGGATATGTTCAATCTCCAAAAAATCGATAATGTCCTCGACCCGCTTTCGGTGTTCAATTTCCTCCGCTTCCTGGCGTCCCCAGTAAATCCCGGAGGTGAACACATTGCCCTTCATGTGGACATGCCGTCCCAACATCAAGTTATCCAACACCGTCATGTGGCGGAACAACTCGATGTTCTGAAAGGAACGAGCAATGCCCAATTTGGCAATCTGATGAGGGCGCATTTTCGTCAAATCGTGGGCGTCACCATCCTTGTCGTAAAACGTGATGTGCCCTCCCTGTGGGTGGTAGAGGCCACTAATACAGTTGAGCAAACTGGTCTTTCCCGCGCCGTTGGGGCCAATGATGGCTAAAATTTCGCCTTCATACACGTCCAGGCTGACCCCGGCCAACGCGGTTACCCCGCCAAAGTGAAGTTCTACATCCTCAACTTCCAAACGCTTAATGGGATTGCGCAAAGGACGCCTCCTGAACGAAAAAGGATAACTCAAATGAGAAGTACGTGTTGTCCTTCTCTAAGATGCCACCCTGAGAATACGGTATTCCGTCACCACACGCGATGTGGGGGATGTCCAACGGCGGACGGTTTCGACGATGAAGTGGAATTCATTATACAGAAGGGCGTTAATGAGGTATCCCCGGACACGTTAACGCGATGAGCCATCCGAGTCTAAGGAGGTGTCCACGGATATATCCGATCGTAACCAGGCCGGCCCGGTCAGGGGGGCGGAGATGGCTTCGCGTGTCGGCCCGGCACGCCGTCCCGATTGCCCTTGCGCCGCACGCAGTTCCTCGATCATGCCCAACTCCTCGAAGATAGACACCGCGCGGAAGTGACAATCCACGGCCCACGCCATGCGAGCCGCCCGATCGTACAGGCGGCGCAGGCTCAAATAGGACCGGGCCAATTCCGGGCGGGCCCCCACCCGCCTCAGAAGAGTCACACTATGGACCAGACGCTTTTCAACGGTCACCCAATCGGGGTGTGGCAACCCACTCAGCGCGTCAGCCTCCAATCGGGTCGCCACGGCCTCTGTCCACCGGTCGCCGTACTCGGAAGCCATGCGGACGGTGGTGCGGGCCTGTTGCAGGGCCTGGGGAAAATATCCTTGCCGAAGGTACACATGGGCCAGGAAGTAATGCACCAAGTGGATCAGGACTTTGTAATTCTCCTCCCGGGCTTCGGCGAGGAGGGCCTGCAACCGGGCCGGGGCAGATTCATCCCCCAACATGCCCGAAGCATACGCGTGCAGCGCCTGAAGCATGAACGTCACCGGCGAAAACCCTAACCCATGCGTGTACTCCAAGCCCTGCTGGGCATGTTCCCGAGCCGCGCTCCAGTAATATCGTTCGGCTTGCACAAAAGCCAAATGCATGGCGGTGAGAGCGAGACTGGTAGGCCGCTGTTGGGATTCAGCGATCTGCACGGCGCGTTGAGCCGCGTCAAATGCTTTAGTCCACGCCCCTAATCGAGACCAAGCAACCGCAAGGTAACTCCAGGCGACGGCTTGACGAGGATCGCCGGCATCGATCTCTGTGATGTGCCTGCGCAGGAGTTGCACCGCGTGGTTGAACGCGGATAAGGTGATGGCCGTCCGGCCCAACATGCGCAAAGCCGCTGCGTATGTCTCCACATCGTTCCCTGTTTGCGCCCAACGCAAGGCCACTCGCGCGTGGTCCTGTGCGGCCAGGGGCACCCCCCGATGCCAAAATACCTGGGAAAGCCGAATGCGCACCCGAGCCAAGCGCCGCGGATCGCCCAACCGCTCGGCCATGCGCAACGTCTCCTCCAGGAGCGTCAAGGCCTCATCGCTCATGTTACTCAAACTGTACGCCTGCGCCAGATGCAGGTTCACATCAATACGGGTCGCTTCGTCTGCGGTCACCTGAGTCGGTCGTTGCCGCCACAAACGCAGTACCTCCAACGCACAGGAGCGGGCGGAATGATAAGCCCGGACCCGCAACGCTTCTGTAGCCGCGGCCATGAAAAAGGGAATCGCTTCTGATGGGCGATCGCTTTCAGAAAAGTGGTGAGCAATGATCGCGGGCTGAGTCTCAGGATCCTCTTGGAGCATCAGAGCAATCCGTCGATGGAGCCACTGTCGTCGAGCCAAGGAAAGTTCATTGTACACCACATGACGCACCAAGGGATGGGAAAATGTGTACCCATGTCCGGTCTCCTCCACCAAGCCACGGGCCAACCATGCATCCAGGGCCGCGAATAACGTGGATTCCTCCACATCGGCCAGGCGAAGCAGCCACGGCACGGTAAACGTACGACCGAACACGGACGCGATTTGCAATAATGTGCGGTACTCATCGGGTAACATATCCAGGCGGGATTCCACCACCTGACGCACTCGGTCGGGCAAAGAGATAGTCTCGCCCGCGCTGCGGATGAACACGCGATGCTCAGGCAGGTGTAACAATGAACGCGCGGTCTCCACGACGAACAGGGGAATACCCTCGGTGGAGATATACAACTTTTCTAGAATGCGCCGGTCAACGCCGGGGCCTAAAATTGCCCGGGCCAGATCATAGGTTTGAGAACGATTTAGCCGTTGAAGGACACGGCGGTGAATAAAAGAAGCCCGCATCAGCCGCCGCCACACCTGACGATTAGGCTCGGTCACGTCCTCCGAACGGTACGTCAATACCAAAAACAGCGGCACATGGGGGGAAAGACGCTGGCCGATGTACGCGACCGTCTGCCAGGTGGAATGATCCGCCCAATGTGCTTCGTCCAGCCATACGATCACGGGCCCGCGTTCGGCCAAACCGCGTAGGAACCACCCCAGGCCTTCCAAAATCTCCCAACGGTCCACGTGGCCCCGTGGCGAGGTGGCCAGTTCGGGGAGAACATCTACCAAACCGGGGAGGAGATATATCAGAGCATTTTGCCAGCGATCGCGATAGGGCACTTCCAACCAAGGGATTGCATTCATACCCTCGCGAATCGCCTCTTTCAAGGGATGATAAGGCACCACATGCTCAAACTCCCCGCCCTCTGCTTCCAAGAGAAAGACGTTATCCCTTAATCGCGAGAGCCACTCGCTCACCAAACGGGTCTTTCCGATACCCGCCTCCCCTTCGATCAGAATGAGCGTTCCATGGTCGCCCGAGCGAATAAGCACGTTATCCAGCCACCGCAGATCTTCGTCACGACCGATTAAAGGCGGCGCAGGTTGAGAAACCAAGGATGGCGTGGAAACGCCCGTCTCAACGATGGGACGTGTTCCGGAGGGTGGTGGATGGGATGGCGATGGGGATACAGGTGTCACGACGCGATCGTCCGATGCTTGTACGGGGACGAGCAGTTCTCGATACAACTGTTCAGTCTCCGGCATGGGGTCGGCTTGCAACTCCCGACGTAACACGGCCCGACAACGCTCGTACGTTTCCAGAGCACGAGCCCGGTTACCGGCCTGGGCATATAAACGCATGAGCGTGCGGTACAGGGATTCTTGGAGGGGGTCAACCTGTAACGCGCGTTCGGCCCAATAAATGGCCTCATCCAAGCGATTCAATTCCTGATACGCGCTCACCAGCGTTTGCAACACAAATTCGTACTGGTGGCGAAAACGTTCTCGTTCCTGTTGACACCATTCGTCGTAAATGTTCTGCACAAAGTCTCCCCGGTAGAGGTCCACAGCCCGCCGAAGTGACGCGATGCGAGTAGGCCCCTGGCTCTCCTCCGCCGCAGCCAGGTGCTCCAAGAACTCACGCGCGTCCACCCACAATGTACGTTGGGAGTCAAACGTGATGGTCATGCTTTCCGCGACAATAAGTTGTCCGGTGGGGTCCAGGGGGGAGAGAAATTGGCGAAGACGGTGTAGATATTGCCGTAAATTCCTTCGCGCCACCGGCTCAGGCACATGAGGCCACAAGAGAAATGCGAGGCGGCGCCTATCTACAGGTGTGCCCTGATGAAGGGCAAGATACGCGCACAGGGATTGTACGCGCGGAGAGGCACCTTCCAGGAGGACATCCTGGGCCGTGTACACCTGGAACGTGCCCAGCAGATAAATCCGCCCCAACAACGGCATACGCATCTCCCACCCGCGCGCTGGTGATAATTCATTTTACCACGGGGGGTGACTATCCGCCAGAGAAAGGGATGAGGCTTTAAGCTCTTGAGAGATGCTACACGCGGGGGAGATCGATCGCCCGACAGATGCCCGCCACGATATCCCGATGCTCCAACCGTTGTGTTGCATAAATGCGCCGTCTCAAGAGTAAAAACATAAGGGCGAGGTTTCATCTCCCTCGCCCTTATGTGCTGGCTACCAATATCCCACGGGAGCCGGCTCACGGCACGTGCCGCCCGGCCGCACATCCACCACTTCCCAATCCGCGTGCTGCTTAAGTGCGTTGACCAACTCTTCCATCTCCACGTTGAGCACCTTGATGGCAACACGTTTGTACTCGCCACCGGGTTCGTTCAAGGTTGCCAGGGTGAGAATGCGTCCACCCGTCTCTGCAATGGCCTTGGCCAATTCGGCGAGAACACCACGATGCCGATGGAGACGGACAGTGACACGAATGCCGGGCTCGCCGCCGGCCAACATCTGGGTGAAGGCCTTGAAGATGTCGGTCTCGGTGATGATGCCGACGAGTTTATCATCCCGCATCACCGGGAGACACCCGATCTTCTTCTCCACCATAATCTGGGCCGCGTCCTCGATGGGGCAATCCTCGCCCACCACGTAAACGGGGTGAGACATGAACTCCTTTACTTTTAACTTGCTGAGCAGGTTGTGGATCTCCCAAATACTAAGAGTGGTCGCGGGCGAGGGTTGGGTGGACAGTAGATCCTTCTCAACGACAATACCCACTAACTTCCCACTTTTATCAACTACGGGTAAACGACGGAACCCGTGTTCGCGCATCAGGCGAACCGCCTCCTGATGCGATGTGTCCGGCGTAATCGTAACAGGATCCGGGGTCATAAAGTCTTTAACGAGCATGTTGGACCTCCTTGTCTATCCTGGTGTGGGACCTTTGTGATAACGCGCCCGCTTCCTTGTGGGCCAATGAACCGCTTTCACCGCAACGATTGAGTTATTCAAGGAACCCTCTTATCCTTCGGAAGGGGCCGTTCTACATTCATTATAACGGATAGATGCAAGGGGGCCATAACCTAGATCATATTCTCTGTCGAAATTGATGCCATATAAGACGCGATTCCTCTAACCCCAACCATCGAGTACCCAGCACATATATCCCGCCCCCGACCACCATGCTCACACTTATAGCCACCAACTCCCCAACCTTCCCCCAGGGAGCAAGCCGGGCCGACATGAACGGCATCAACGCCCACGTGACCCCTCCCATGAACGCCGCGACCAAGGCCATGCGCACCAGTGCAGAAGGCAAAGTGCCCCGGCCCAGCCGCCCCACATCCCGACGGGTGAGTACGGTCATAGTCATCGCGTGACTAAAGTGCTTAGCCGTATCCCCCCACACCAACCCGATCATTCCCAGCGGCCCCATAAGCGTTAATGCCACAATCCCATAGACGCCCACCGACGCGAGCCCCACCAGCGTGGGGGTTAAGGTGTTTTGCCGTGCATAGTACCCATAATTTAACGGCCAATCCACCGCGGCAAACGTCAACCCGATCGCGTACACCCGCAACGCGCGAGCCGTCGCCAACGTATCCTGAGGAGTGAATGCACCGTGCTCGAACACTAGGCGTACCACCGGTTCCGCCAGCACAAAGAGACCTACGGCCGCGGGAATGGAGAGGAAGAGCACCAACCGCAACACCTGCTCCAACGTCCGACTGTAGCGGTCCAGCGCGTTGTTGACCGCGAACTCGGCCAATGTGGGTAGCGACGCGTAGGACATGGCCATGGCCACCAACCCCAGGGGGAACTGAACCAGGGTAGTCGCGTTGGCCATGTACGCGAGGCTGGAAGGGCCGGTAAAAGTGGCCAGGCGACCGTCGAACAGGCCCTGGGCCATCCCCACCAATAGGGCCACCGCGACGGGAAGATAGAGGCGGAAGATGCGGCGCAGGCCAGGATGCTGCCAGTAGAAGGAGAGCCGTAAGCGCACATCCCGCAAATCTGGGAGCAGAACCAGGAGTTGAAACGTTCCCCCCAGAAGCACGCCCAGGGCCAGGCTGAACGCGTCAAAGCGGTGAGCCAGCAAGGGGACGCCGACCACGATCCCCAGGTTGTACACCGCGGTAGCCAGCGCGGCAAAGCGAAATCGTTTCAGCGCGTAGAGGATGGCCAGGAGCACGCTGCTCATGGAGAGGAGGAAGACAGCAGGGGCCATCAATCGAAAAAAGTGAGCGGTCACTTGTTGTTGAGTCGGTGTCTGCCCCGCGGCCAGGAGATGGGCCAGAGGAAGAGCAAACACCTCAATGACCAGAATAATCGACGCCACAATCAGCGCAATCAACGTCATCAACGCGGACGCGAGACGCCACAACTCATCGCGATCCTTCTGTGCGTACTCGCTGAACACGGGAACAAGTGCGCCACTGAGCATTCCGCCTACGACCAGATCATAGAGGAGGCGTAGCACCCGGTCGGAGAGACGGAAGGAACTGACGTGTACGCCCGCGCCAAAGAAGTAGGAGATAACCTGCTCACGGACCAAGCCAAGGACGCGACTGGTGACGTTGCCCAGGGAGAGCAACGCGGCAGAACGAACAATGCCCGGTTGGCCGGGGGCAGCCTCTCGAGAGACAGAGCCCCCGGCCGACTCACGGTAATCCGACATCAGGCCAGGTATGTTTCCTCAGCCCCGCGGGAGCGCAGGTCCTTTACCGCAGCCTGTCCCGCAGCAAGCCGGGCAATGGGTACACGGAAAGGTGAGCAGGACACATAGTTCAAGCCCGCTTGATGACAGAAGTGAATACTGCGGGGATCACCGCCGTGCTCACCGCAAATGCCCACCTCCAAGTTGGGACGAGCAGTGCGGCCGTTAAAGACGGCCATATCGATGAGTTTGCCCACACCATCCACATCCAGTGTCTGGAAGGGATTATCCGGCAAAATCCCCTTCTCCACGTAGTCAATGAGGAACTTGGCTTCCGCGTCGTCACGGGAGAAGCCAAAGGTCATTTGCGTCAGGTCGTTGGTGCCGAAGGAGAAGAACTGGGCAATGCCCGCAATTTCATTCGCGGTCAGTGCCGCCCGCGGGATCTCGATCATAGTGCCGAACTTGTACTCCACTTCAACGCCCTGCTCCTCCATGACCTGCTTGGCCACTTGTTCCAATTCGGTCTGGATATGGGTCAATTCGTTGACATGGCTGACCAGCGGAATCATCACCTCAGGCTTCACGTCGTAGCCTGCCTTCTTCTCCATGCATGCGGCCTCGAAGATGGCCCGCACTTGCATCTTCACGATCTCAGGCATAATGATGCTCAGGCGTACACCGCGCAGCCCCATCATAGGATTGGCCTCACGCATGGACTCCACCGCAGCCAGCAGCTGTATCTTCTCTTCCAACTTCGGGCCGGTCTCCCCCTTGACTTCCATTTCGATGACCTCACGCAGGAGTTCCTCGTAACTGGGCAGGAACTCGTGGAGCGGCGGATCGATGAGGCGAATGATCACCGGATACGGAGCCATCGCTCGCAACAAACCGCGGAAGTCTTCCCGCTGGAAGGGCAAGAGTTGCTCTAAGTACTTCTCTCGTTCCTCAGAGGTCTTGGCCAGGATCATCTTCTGGACAATGGGGAGGCGTTCCTCTTCAAAGAACATGTGCTCGGTGCGGGCTAATCCGATGCCCTTAGCGCCGAACTTGCGAGCCCGTTCCGCGTCACGCGGGTAATCCGCGTTGGCCCAAACTTGGAGACCTCGCGTGGGATACATGGACTTCTCCTCGGGCCAGACGCGCACATCCTCGCGAGCCGCGATCTCATCGGCCCACTCGAGAAGGGTCATCAAATCTACTTCTTTCTCGAAGTCCGGGTACACGGTGGGAATGGCACCGGCAAAGACCTCACCTGTGGTACCATCAATGGAAACCACGTCCCCTTCCTTAAGAACGATGTCACCGGCCCGCACTTCTCGCTTCTCCAAGTCAATGTCCAAGGATTCACACCCCACCACAGCCGGAATACCGAACTGGCGGGCGACCACGGCCGCGTGACTGGTGGCCCCTCCGCGACTGGTGAGGATACCCTTGGAAGCAATCATGCCATGGACGTCGTCGGGTTTGGTCTCAGGGCGAATCATGATGACATCTTTACCCTCTTCCTTGCCCCACTTCTCCGCGGTGTCCGCGTCAAACGCGAGGATACCCACAGCCGCGCCCGGGGACGCGTTCACGCCCGTGGCGATCATCTTGCCCTCGGCCTTCGCCTTGGCCTTAGCCTCGGGATCGAATTGAGGATGGAGGAGGGTGTCCACCTGCTCCGGGGTCACACGCATAACCGCTTCTTCCTTGCTGATCAAGCCTTCCTTAGCCATATCCACCGCGATCTTGATGGCCGCCCGCGCGGTACGCTTGCCGTTGCGGGTCTGAAGCATCCACAACTTCCCCCGCTCAATGGTGAACTCAATGTCCTGCATGTCCTTATAATGCTTCTCCAAGATCTCCCGAATCTCCAGGAGCTGCTCATACACCTGGGGCATCTCCCGCTTCAACTCGTCAATAGGTTTGGGGGTACGAATGCCCGCGACCACATCCTCACCCTGAGCGTTGACCAGGTACTCACCCCAGAAGACCTTCTCACCCGTAGAGGGATCACGGGTGAAGGCCACGCCCGTGGCGCTGTCGTCGCCCATGTTGCCAAAGACCATGGTGACAATGTTGACCGCGGTGCCCAGGTCGTGCGGGATGCCCGTCGCGTTGCGGTAGGCAATAGCCCGGTCGCTGTTCCAAGACTTGAATACGGCTTCCACGGCCAGGCGCAACTGCTCAAAGGGGTCCTGGGGGAAATCCATGCCGGTGTGTTCTTTGAAGACCTTCTTGAAGCGTTCAACCAATTCCTTAAGGTCCTCCGCAGTGAGATCTGTGTCCAGTTTGGCCCCCCGTTCCTTCTTCAATTCCTCCATCACCTCATCAAACGCCTCATCCGGGATGCCCATTACAATGGAGCCGAACATCTGAATAAGCCGACGGTACGCATCCCAGCCAAAGCGTTCGTTGTCGGTCAGGCGAATGAGACCTTGAACCGTTTCGTCGTTCAACCCCACGTTGAGAACCGTGTCCATCATGCCGGGCATGGAGAA
>CAYPUG010000036.1:0-22240 GCA_964413905.1 uncultured Anaerolineae bacterium
AGGTGTAGGTGGTCGTTTCTGATGTGCCGCGGATGTGGCGGTCCCTGTAGGAGTCTGGGTGGGCGTGACCGTGGCCGTGGGTAAGCCCGGTTTGGAGTGAACCGAGGTAAAGGAGGGCGTGGGGGTAGGCGTCGGCGTGGGCGAGGGCCGTCGTTTCATCGGTAGTGTCGGTGTGGGGGTGGGCGTCATGGTCGGTGTTGGTGTCCACGTAGGCGTCGGAGTGGGTGTGGCCGTGGGTGTGGGGGTAGGGGTGTAACATTCCACACTGTTACACTCCAGCCAGATGTGCGTGTCATAGGTGTAAGTATGACCGGTTTGGTCTAAAACTTCCAGCCGTAATGTATAAGGCCCATCTTTGAGGTGGGTAGCATTCCATACTGCAAGCGGCCCCATAGTAACGCTTTGCTGAATAAAATCGGAGACGACGCCGAATGCTAACGGATGGTGTGTTTCCCCGTAGAGGAGACGATATCCGCTCATGTACGGCACGTGAGCACTCCCGATCACCTGTACAGTTCCCCACACGTGGTCTCCTTCTTTAGGTAGCGCAATATTGACTTCCGGCGTAAAGCATGTTTGTGAAATCTCCTGGGGCGGTTGAGGAATGTGGTGTTTTTCCGCCCATTCGCGGTAAGGGGGTGGGTATACAAGGAACGATTGTTCCTCAACCAAGTGTTGGGGACAGTCATCCGGGGCTCTTTGACCGGATACTTTATCAATACGGACGCGCTGATGTAAGTCGAAGGAGGCTTCAAAGGGCTGTTGCGGCGGTACAAACACTTCTTGCATTCGTTCGGGACACGCGTCCGAGGGTCGTGTTCCCGTATCTCGACAGATTTCGTAAAATACTACGCCCGGCGGTACCGAGAAATCCCGTACGGGCTTTGAACGCAGAGCGGTGGTCATAATATCATGCCAGATCGGGGCAGCACCCAGGGAGCCGGGCACGTCGATCATGGGCGTGTAATCCGCGTTACCTACCCAGACTCCGACGGCGAGATCCGGGGTGTATCCTAATGTCCATGCGTCCCGGTAATCGTTCGTGGTTCCTGTTTTCGCAGCAGCCGGGCGCTCCAATTGCAAGGCGTTGTTGGGTCCAAACGCGGGTATCCGCGCTCTGTTGTCCGAGAGAATGCTGGTGATTTGGTATACGTATCGTGGGTCCACGACTTGGACCGGTTTGGGCACTGCGTTGATGCGTCCGGCCCAATTGACCGAAGGCGCTTGGGCTTCCGGGCGGCACTCGGGAATGTCCGGTGCGTCCACAAAAACCTGGACCAAGTCCCCCTGCATGTTGCGCACGCACGCGATGGCTTGGGGGGGCACATAGCGGCCTTCGTTGGCAAGGGTAGCATACGCGTTGGTCATTTCTAACAGGGTGACTTCTCCTCCACCTAAGGTGAGGGAGAGTCCGTAATCATCCCGATTCAGCGTGGTGATGCCTAATCGCCGAGCGATATCTTTGAGACGTTCTATACCGATGTGCTGAAGCGCGTACACGGCAGGGATGTTGTAAGAATTAGCCAATGCCGTCCGTATGGTGACCAGGCCGTGTTCCTTGTGGTCGTAGTTCACCGGAATGTAGGGCCCGTTTGGATCGGGGAATTCTGTTTTGATGTCGGGTAGGAGCGTGGCAGGATTCCAGCCACCCGGTGGTAATACGGGATGGGGGAGGTTTTGTAGATCTTCCGGGGCGAGGGGCGGCATCTCAAAGGCCGCCAAGTAGGTGAAAGGTTTGATGGATGAACCGGGCTGGCGGGGAACCAGGGCCATGTTGATTTGCCCATCGATGTCCGCGTTGTTATAGTCCAGGCTTCCCATCATGGCAAGAATTTCCCCAGTCCCCGGCCGGATAACTACGACCGCTGCGTTGTGCGCATTGCGCGCTTCAATCCGGGCGATGTGCGCTCGCGCGATGCGTTCAACCTCTCGTTGCAGGGATAAGTCCAAGGTGGTGTAGACGCGTAACCCTCCGCCGTACACCAATTGGGGGCCGTACAGTTGTTCCAACTGTTGCCGCACATAAAGGACAAAGTGAGGGGCCTCAAAAGTTACTTTGGGCTGTATCAGATTCCATGGCTCGGCCAGGGCAGCATCTACCTGGGCTCGGGTGATGTATCCGTGTTTTACCATTAGGTTCAGAACAATGCGTTGGCGCTCACGCGCGGCCTGTGGGTTGGTGTACGGGTCATAATAACTGGGCGCTTGGATGAGGCCGGCCAGGAGCGCGGCCTGGCCTAAGGTAAGATCTTTGGCTGGCTTGCCAAAGTATGTCTGAGCCGCGGCTTCAACGCCGTAGGCCGAGCGTCCAAAGTACACACGATTGAGATACATTTCGAGGATGGTGTCCTTGTCGTAACGGCGGTTCACCTCCGCAGCCAGGACGATCTCTTTGACTTTGCGTCGGAAGGTTCTCTCCGGAGAGAGGAGGGTGATTTTGACCAGTTGTTGAACGATCGTGCTTCCCCCGCTGACAAATTCTTTCTCCCTCCAGGCCAGATAAAACGCCCGCGCGATGCCGATGGGGTCAAACCCCGGATGACGGTAGAAGTTGGCGTCCTCGGTCGCGATGACCGCCTCGATGAGAAAAGGTGAAATATCCTCAAGTCGCACCAGTGTGTGACGCCCCTCTTCGGGGTTGAAGACTTCGTTCAACAGGGTCCCGTGGCGGTCGTAAATTTTCGTCGTTACTTCCCCTGTAGCTCGGTACGGGAGTTGATCCACGGAAGGTAAATTGTGAGCGATCTCCGCGTACGCGGTGAACGCCACCCCGAACGCCAACATCATGATCGAGAATGCAAGGAGCCCACCGGCAAGGTAAGCACGTATGAACAATTGCTTCCTGGTCATCGTCACTTTTCCACGACTGCGCGTTCTGTGAGGTCTTGCTTGCTATCCGTTTCTACCGGTAGACGGGTATTCTGTCAAATTCGTTCCATGCTCTCTCCACCGTGGCTTGTGCTGAATTAAAGCGGCGCCAAGTCGCCGCACTCTAAAGTCGTTATGAAAGCGGCGCCAGGTCGCCGCACTCCAAAAGCGCTATAAATCAGCGAAAGAGGTGTGCAGCTCTCTGACGTTGAGGATGTTGACTCCTGAAGCGTGTTCCTGATTTGACAGACTCTATTTCCACGGTATAATCAGAATCAGTCTAAAATTGGATTCGCTCTAATGTGATGGAAAGGGGTACTGTAATTATGAAGCATCATCGCGAGATAACTCAAGGCAATGAGATTACAGAAGTGTGGCGGGCTTGGGAGGATGTCCTTCTTCAAGAAGGCATTCGCATGACACCGCAACGTCAAGCGATTTTGCAATACCTGGCCGGTGTGCGAACACACCCCACGGCTCAGGAGGTTTACGAGGCGGTGCGGGTGCAGTATCCTCACATTGCCCGTGCGACGGTATACAACACTCTGAACTTGCTGGCCCGTTTAGGGCTCATTCTCGAGTTGCGGCGCGAGGGGGGAGCCGTTCGCTATGAAACGGACACCACACCTCATGTCAACCTGATCTGTTTGCAGTGTGGGAAAGTGGTGGACGCCCATGTGCCCATTTCTCTAGAAACGGACGAAGAGGCGTTGGGCGGCTTCCAAATCTTGCACATTCGCGTGGACGCATACGGGTATTGTGCGGAATGTCGGTCGCAGGGATTAGGCAGTGCCGGACAGGAAGGAGGAGAGTAACTTATGACACCACCCGCATTTCAACAGGTCACCGAACATCTGGAGGAGCTTCCTTTAGGGGGGGATTTTCAAGATCCTGAAGGACGTCGTAGTCTTGAGTTGTTGATGAAAACGTTGCGCGATCATCCCGGTGTGCGGGATGTGCGTTGGGAGGAGAACCGGCATACGTTGGTTCTCCGTTACAATCCCCACGAAATCAGCCTCGAGACGATTCGTGGGATTATCGAAGATTTGGGTTTGCAACTTCACCGGCAGCACAAACGCGTTGCGATAGAGGTGGATCCCACATTCGTTCGGGATTTATCCGGTCCTTTGACGAAGCATTTGTCTCAGTTAGAGGGTGTGGTCAATGTGGAAGTGAACGTGCCCGGCGGGGTCATAGCCGTTGAGTACGAGCCTGAAAGCCCTATCACCCGGGAGACGATAGAACGTCTCCTTCACGAGGAGGGCCTACGTCTGAAGGGCGAGGCGCGGGGGCTATTCCGCAAAATCGGCGCGTGGGTAGCCGCGTGGTGGGCTAATGAGGAAATGGTGCTGGCGACAGTTTCGTTCATTTTTTTGGTCGCGGGTTTAGTGGCCCAGCACCTGACTCCTCTTCCGCACGGGGTCGCCATCGCGTTCTACGTGGTTGCTTATCTGGCAGGTGGGTATGAGGGGACGATTGCTGCACTCTCGGCCCTCCGGCGAGGTGTGTTGGATATCGATTTCTTGATGATTGCGGCTGCTTTGGGGGCTGCGTACCTGGGCGATTGGGCAGAGGGGGCCACGTTGCTCTTTCTCTTCTCCCTGGCCGAGGCGTTGGAGACGTTCGCGATGCACCGAACACGCCACGCGATCGAGAAGTCGATGGAATTGCGGCCTAATGTGGCCTTGGTCCGTCGAGACGGGCGGGAGGTTGTCGTCCCGGTTGAGGATGTAAATGTGGGTGAGGAGGTGGTTGTCCGCCCTGGGGAATCCATCCCCTTAGATGGCGTTGTTGAAGAAGGGATGTCCGCGGTGGATCAGTCCCCAATTACCGGTGAGAGTGTGCCGGTGACGAAGAAACCCGGTGATAAGGTGTTCGCGGGCACGATGAACACTGAGGGGAGTCTGGTGATTCGTGTGACAAAACGGGCCGCGGATTCCACGTTGGCTCGGATCATTCAGTTGGTCGAGGAGGCGCAAAGCGAACGGGCCCCTATGCAACGCTTCTTGGACCGGTTCAGCCAGCCCTATGCAACGGCGGTGGTATTAGGGGTGTTGGTGTATCTGGGGGTGGGATATTGGGCCCTGGGACGACCGTTTAGTGATGTGTTTTACAGGGCAATGACGTTGTTGGTGGTGGCCTCCCCGTGCGCGTTGGTTATTTCAACCCCGGCATCCATTTTGTCCGCGGTAGCTGCCGGCGCGCGTAACGGTGTCCTATTCAAGGGAGGCGCGCATTTGGAAAATATGGCCGGAATACGCGTCATGGCCTTTGATAAAACAGGCACATTGACGTATGGGAAGCCCCAAGTGACGCATGTGATCCCTGCGCCTGGGTTTACCGAGGAGGATGTATTGCGTCTGGCTGCGACCGTGGAACGTCGGTCTGAACATCCTTTGGCCCGGGCCATTGTGCGGTTGGCCGCGTCGAAGCACATTTTTTTGGAAGAGCCGGAAGAGTTTCGGGCTTTGGTAGGACGAGGTGTTCGCGGAAGAGTCAACGGTCAGCATGTATATATCGGCAACGGTCGTCTGGTGAAGGAGTTAGAGGTCCCTATCCCCGAGCATCTTAAAGAGATTGCAGATAGGTTGCATTCGGAAGGGAAAACGGTTGTTTGGGTAGTTAACGAGCAGGTGGTGGGTATTCTGGCCGTTGCCGACGTCGTACGTCCTCAGGCGATGCCGATGATTCAGGAACTTCGGTCGTTAGGCGTACGGAAGATTGTCATGTTGACCGGGGACCATCGCCAGGTGGCCGAGGCCATTGCTCAACAATTGGGGGTGGACGAGGTGTATGCGGAGTTGCTGCCTGAAGACAAAGTTCGTATTGTCAAGCGTTTGGTGGAAGAAGACCCTACGGCGATGGTGGGCGATGGCATCAATGATGCACCTGCGTTGGCATTGGCCACGGTGGGCATTGCTATGGGGGCGGCAGGGACAGATGTGGCATTGGAAACGGCGGATGTGGTCCTGATGGCGGATGACCTGACGAAGTTGCCCTTTGCTTTGGACTTGAGTCGTCGGGCCCGGCGCATTGTATATCAGAATCTGACCATTGCCGTAGGTGTCATGGTCGTTTTAGTGATCGCGACGTTGACCGTAGGCATTCCGTTGCCGTTGGGTGTTGTGGGCCATGAGGGGAGTACCTTAGTTGTGGTATTAAACGGCCTGCGTATGTTAGGTACGAAACCCCGCACCTTTGGCACCACGCCGATGCCATCCCCCTCGCCGGCGGCGTGAGTATTAACGTGTGTCGTGTCCTTCATCTAGTATCACCGGAGAGAAAAGGTGGCGCCGTCAGAGAGCCCCATGTTGCGGAAGAGGGTCATCTGCAAGGTTACGGGTGGGCGAGGGCACGGCCTTCGCCCATTCGTTTGCAGAAGTTTTACCTATCATTAATGTAGAAAACATTATCCTTCTTCAGTCTTCAAATACCAAGGGGGATAATGCAGACCTCCCTCTGCGTCATTCTCACCTTCCCTGAAAGGTCTTCATGTCGCGTTGCACCTGTTTACGAGGTACCGGCGGGAAAGGTGTACAATATGAGAACGACGCTCAGGACCCAGAGAACCACGTCCAGAAACAGAGGCACGTCTCGGAGAATTAGTTCATCAGGGGCTCCGCCTTCGCCTTGGACGTGAATGAGGTACAGGTAGCGGAACAATCCGTAGATCACAAAGGGAATGGTGAGCATCATCGCATGGTTTGGGGGTAAATTCGGTGCGGAAAACGTGTAGAGTGAGTATGCAATGACGGTGCTGGCCGTCACCATGCTGTTCATCTCGTCGAGAAATTGGATGTTGTATTCGTCTAATATCTTGCGGTGATTTCTGGCCCCGTCGGCTAAGAGGACCAGTTCGTGGCGCCGGCGGTTAATCGCAATGAAGAGCGCGAGAAGGGTTGTACACACGTAGAGCCAGGGAGAAAAACGGGCCACGTTGACCACAACAACGCCCGCAGCGACCCGGAGGACGAATCCAGCTGCCACCGTCATCACATCGATGATGACCAGATGCTTCAGGATGAACGAATAAGCAAATTGCAATGCGAGATATCCACCGATGATAATGCCTAAGCCTGGATGGACCCAGAACCCACCGCCTATAGCGACAACGGTTAAGATGATGGCAGCAATGCCGGCAACGCGCGGGGAAAGTTCCCCTGAGGCCAGGGGGCGGAATCGCTTTTTGGGGTGTTGGCGGTCCCGTTCCATATCTACCAAGTCGTTCACCAGGTACACGGCACTGGCAGCCATGCAAAATAAGATGAACGCGAGAACGGTTTTGATGAGAGGGGTGGGGTGGAAAAGTTTTCGATCGAAGATAAGCGCGGTGAAGACAAATGCGTTTTTCGTCCACTGTTTGGGACGCATTGTCTTCAAAAGCGGCTTGAGCATTATGGCCCTCCGTGCAAAATCCATATGGAAATGGAATGAGTTGCGTGACAAAACTTTGTGAATGTCCCGTGGTTTAGAAATTTCGCCCTGATTGACTGACAAAATTCTGCGAATGCACCTTGGCCTAGAAAGAGGTACATGAAACGCGATGTGTCAGTCAATCAGAATTTCGCCCTTTGTTTTTAAGTGTACGTACATACACAGAGCTTTGTCGGTGAATCGGTGAAACACGTGAGGGATTATAACGGGGAGAAAGGGGTTGATCAAAAAGTCTACTCGTGAAAAATCGGTGCGCAAGGAACGGTTGGACAAGTTGTTGGTCCAGCGTGGTTTCGTGGCAACGCGTGAACGGGCTCGAGCCCTCATCATGGCCGGATACGTCTTTGTGGACGGGCAACGCGTGGATAAACCCGGCCGTCGCGTGGTGGTGGACGCGTCCATCGAAGTCCGTGAACGAATGCCCTATGTGAGTCGGGGGGGCTACAAACTTGCCGCCATGTTGGATTATTTGCGGTTGAATGTACACGGATGGACGTGCGTCGATGTAGGGGCTTCCACCGGTGGGTTTACCGATGTATTGTTGCAGCGTGGCGCGCGTAGGGTGTACGCGATTGATGTGGGGTATGGACAACTCGCATGGCGTCTCCGTCAAGATCCGCGGGTGGTGGTTATGGAACGGACCAACATTCGTCATGTGACCGGGTTACCCGAGGTGTGTGACTTGGCGACCATCGATGTGTCCTTTATCGGCTTGCATTTGGTGTTACCCCATGTGCGTTCTTTGATCCGCAGCGGAGGGTGGATTATTGCCCTTATCAAGCCGCAGTTTGAGGCCGGTCCTAAGCAGGTGGGCAAAGGGGGGATTGTTCGCGATTCTGCCGTGCACCGGGAGGTTTTAACCCGCGTGTTGGCGGATGCTCGCGAGTTGGACTTGGGCTTACAGGCGCTCATAGTTTCGCCGATTCGAGGCGCGGCAGGAAATGTGGAATTTTTGGCCGCGTGGCGTCTGGCCATGCCGGACCGTGAGGACCCGGCCACGGCCATTGAGGCAGTCATGGCACAGGTGGGGGCACACACATGACTGCTGGTTCTTATGAGGCGGTAGTGCGCAACCCGTCGTTCCGTAAGTTGTGGATTGGTCAGGCAGTGAGTCAGTTTGGTGATGGATTTTATTGGCTCTCGATTATGCTTTCCGTTAGTGCGCTGACTCACCAGGATGTTCGCTCTATCGGCTTTGTGTCCATGGCGTTTCTCTTGCCGCAATTGCCTATTGGTGTGTTCGGTTCTCCCTTGGTGGATCGGGTAAATCGGCGACAACTGATGATTGTGGCCGATGTGTTACGTATCTTCACCACGCTGTTATGCGTTCTTGCGTACTCCCTAGGTTCTCCTCTCCCCTTTTATCTCATCGCTTTGCTTCAGTCCTCGGTGACGGGTTTCTTTGTCCCCGCAAAAAACGCGTTGATTACACAAATCGTCGAGCGGGAAGATCTACTTGCCGCGAACACATTAAGTCAAACCACACAGGTGGCCGCGCTCATCTTTGGGCCGGCCCTGGCCGGATTTGTTATTGAGCATTTGGGCATTTCCGTCGCCTTCCTCATTGATGCGATCACATTTTTATTCTCGGCGCTCTTTGTCTGGTGGATTGCACCGGTGCCTACACCGGATGCCGCCCGCCGGCCTTGGTATCATGCATGGGTGGATCTGCGGGAAGGACTGGTATTCATTCGTCGTACGCCCGTGGTCCGCAACGTTATTTGGGTGGTCAGTGTGCTCTTTTTAGGGCTTGGAGCCATTAATGTGTTATGGGTTCCTTACATGCAACGTGTGTTCCACGTGGGTGCCCAGGAGATTGGGTTGGTGGACGCGGCTCAGGGACTAGGCATGCTCATTGGGACGTTGCTGATGGGACATGTGGCACTTCGTTCTCGCCCCCCACATGTCCTGTTATTGGGTGGGTTGTTGATGATTTCGTTGGGATTTATCGGTACCGGGCTTGCGCCATCTTATGCGTTTATTGTGATTATCACGGGGTTGCTGGGCACGGCTATTCCTGCGGCCCAGGCCAGTTTTATGACGTTAATTCAACAGGTGACGCCTCAACGCTTAATGGGTCGTGTGAACGGAAGTATAGGGGCCATCACCAACGGCGCCATGTTCATCAGCATGGCATTGGCGACTTCTCTGGCGGAGCGGGTAGGGCTCCGCCAGAGTTATGTCCTGAGCGGTGTGCTCGGACTCCTGGCCGTCGCATTGGGCGCGCGCGTTTTACAAGCGCCGGTCTCCCCTGAACGGGGTGAATGAGATGACCACAGGGTTAGGAGATTTTCTCCACCCTGACCGCGCAGACTTTATACTCGGGAATCTTGGCCTGGGGATCTAGAACATCATTGGTCAACACATTAGCCGCGGCTTCCGCGAAGTGGAAAGGAATAAACACCGTGCCCTTGGGGGAGCGGGCTGTGACTAACGCCCACGCTTCAATGGCGCCTCGCCGCGACTCGACCCGCACCCGGTCACCGGTGCGAATGCCCAAGCGCTTGGCGTCGGCAGGGTGGATTTCCACGCGTGCCTGCGGATACGCTTCCTCTAATCGGGAACGACGGGAAAGAGTGCCTCCATGCCAGTGGTAGAGCACGCGACCGGTGGAGAGGATGAAGGGGTAATTCTCATCAGGCCATTCGGCCGGCGGACGAAACTGGAGAACGGCGAAACGTCCCTTCCCTCGCGGGAAGGAGGTAGCAAATAGATAAGGAGTTCCAGGGTGGTCTTCTGCAGGGCAAGGCCAGGGGATTCCCCCTTCTCGTTCGATGCGTTCGTAAGTAATGCCTTGAAATGCCGGGGTCAAGGTTGCCATCTCATCCCAGATTTCGGAAGGGTGTTTGTAATCGAAGCCTGCACTATGCGTGCGGCCGAGTTTATGTTCCACCCGTTTGGCCAGATCCGCGATGATCTCCCAATCTGCTCGCGCTTGGCCGGGCGGTGTGATAGCCTTGCGCACGCGTTGTACCCGTCGGTCCGTGTTCGTGAAGGTGCCGTCTTTTTCTGCAAAACTGGTGGCCGGCAAGATAATATCCGCATACGCGCCGGTTTCGTTGAGGAAGATGTCCTGCACCAGTACGAACTCCATATTTTCCATCACGTGGCGGGAGTGCCGGAGGTTTGGTTCGCTCATCATGGGGTTTTCGCCCATGATGTAATACGCGCGGATCCATCCTTGGTCCGCGGCTTCCACCATTTCCATGGTGGTGAGCCCCGGTGTGCCGCTCAAGGGGACGCCCCACGCGCGCTCAAATTTCGCCTTTACCGCGGGGTCGTCTACCCGTTGATATCCTGGGTACACGTTGGGCAATCCGCCGGAGTCGGAGCATCCCTGCACGTTATTTTGTCCCCGGAGTGGGTTTAACCCGGTCCCTGGTCTTCCGATATGGCCGGTGAGGAGGGCGAGATTAGAGAGGGAAAGAACGTTATCTGTGCCGTGGCTGTGTTGTGTAATGCCCATGCCCCAGTAGATGGCTGCGGCCTTGGCTGTAGCGTACATGCGCGCGGCCTCGCGGATTTGGTCGGCCGCTACACCGGAGATTTGTTCGGCCCATTCAGGTGTGAAGGGCTCCAGTGAGTGGGCGAACTCGTCGAATCCTTCGGTGCGGGTTTCAATGAAGGCTCGGTTGTACAACCCTTCTTTGACAATAACGTGAGCCATGGCGGTGTACACGGCCACATCGGTGCCCGGCTTTTGGCGTAGCCATAAGGTAGCGAATCGGGTCATTTCCGTCCCGCGCGGGTCGACCACGATGAGGCGGGCGCCGTTCTTTACCACGGCCTCGCGCAAGAAAGTGCTAATAACCGGGTGAGTTTCCGTGGTGTTGGACCCTGTAACGATAAACACATCCAGGTCCCTCATTTCTTCCACGGAGTTCGACATCGCGGCCGAGCCGATGGTATAAGAAAGTCCTGCCACCGATGACGCGTGACACAGGCGAGCACAGTGGTCTACGTTGTGGGTGCCCAACACTGCACGGACGAATTTTTGGAAGATGTAGTTGTCCTCGTTCGTGGCTTTGGCCGAGCAGAATGTCCCTACGGCATCGCTTCCGTACGTGCGCACAATCTCGGCCAACTTTTCCGCGGCCAGGTCCAGGGCTTCGTCCCAGGTCGCCTCCCGAAAGCCTTCTAATCCCACCGGCTTGCGCGGCGTTTTGCCGAAGTCCTTACGGATAAGGGGCACCCGTAGCCGGGAGGGATGATGGACGAAATCCAGCCCAAAACGCCCTTTCACGCACAACCGCCCGTAGTTGGGGGGCACATCAAAGGGCGCGGTGACGCGAAGAATGCGGTTGTTGTACACATGCAGATCAATTTGGCACCCTACACCGCAATAGGGGCAGGTTGTGCGTACCACGCGTTCTGCTTGTAAACGTTGGCGAACCGGGTAATACGTGGTTGCCTGGACCATACGGCCTCCTTAAACGGTCGTTGGGATTACAGGGTTAAGATGTTACCATGGCCTGTGCTGTCGGCGCGTTCTCGTACACTTTCTGCAAGAAGGCTAACGTGCGCTCCCATACTTGTCGCTCGGCCTCGGCATCATAATCCTCACACGTCTTACACATGAAATCATGTTTGGCGTTGGGGTACGTGTGTACTTCATAGGCAATACCTTGTGAGGCCAACGTGGCAATGAATGTGTCCAATGTATTCTTGGCGACGGTCTTGTCCTTCTCCGGGATGTGTAACTGGACGGCCGCGTGAAACTCCTTGGCTTCTTCGATGAGGTCCTTTACGGGGCTGGCAATAGCGATCGCCGCGCGGGGTGCGAAGCGCTTGAGCGTCGTGGTGAGCAGTCCCAGGGTACCGTTACGTTCGAAACCTATGACCGCGGTCGCGTGTTCGCGCGTGTAGGCTTGGTTCCGGAGCCATACGACAGCCATGCGGACGGCCTCACGGCCCTCTTTGAGGGCCAACGCGTTCATCCACTGTTTCGCTTGACCGTCGTCGTTTGGTTTCCGGCCCATATAAAGGTCGGGGAGCATGACGATAAACCCCTCATGGGCCAGACGTTCGCCCCACGCGAGGAAGTACTCGGTCAGTCCCTGACGGTCGTGTAACATGACCACAGCAGGGCCCACGTATGCGGCCTTTGGACGGATAACATAGGCGGGATAATCTTGATTTCGACCTGGATAGTATATGTGGTCAATGACCATAGTGTTCCTCCCCAGATAGAGTCGCCATGTTTAATTCCACTTTATCGATGAGTGCGCCTGTGGGACATACGGCCACGCAATTGCCACAGAACACACAACTGGTGTCCGGTAGAGAAGCGTGGAAGAATGTATCCACTTGCGTGGAGAAACCGCGACCACTTACTGTGAGCGCGTAGGTGAATTGCATGTCGTTACCACACGCTTGGACACATCGGTTGCACATGATGCATTTGTTGTAGTCCCGGATGTAGAAGGGGTTATCGTCGTAAATGGGGTGTTCTGGCCGTTGTCCCTCTGCAAAACGTTGTGGGTCGGCGCCGAGATCTTGCGCGTAGGCTACGATTTCTGGCGCGTCGCTTAAATCCACCGCGGAGAAGAGAAGTTCGAGGATAGTACGTCGGGTACGTAGGACGCGCTCGCTTTGCGTATGGATGATGGCGCCTTCCCGTGCTTGGGCCACACACGCGGGAATGAGTGTGCGAGCGCCTTCCCATTCCACTACGCACAACCGACAAAGGGCATTATCGGTGAGGTGGGGATGATGACAGAGCCTAGGGATATGGATTCCTAAGACCTCTGCCGCTTCTAACACGGTTGTGCCTTCGGGAACGGTGATATGTTGTCCATCAATGGTCATGTGGACTCGATTTTTTTCTTCGGACATGCGCTTGCCTCTCCCTATGATGTGAGCACCCCCATGAGCCGTAAGCCGCTTTCGATGGCGTTTCCTGCCGTTTGTCCTAATCCGCACAAGGAAGCATCCCGCATGGTCGCCCAGAGGTCGGATAACCGCTCTAAATCCTTCGGCTGTATGTGTCCCGCGGCCATGCGTTCGATGATTTCAAATTGGCGTTGTGTGCCGTAACGGCAGGGGTAACACTTACCGCAGGATTCGTGAGCGAAAAAGCGGGCAATGCGCCGCAGGATGTCCCACATATTCGTGCCCTCATCAATAACCATGACTGCTCCCGAGCCCAGCGAAGCGCCAATGGAAGAGAGGCCGCGAAAACTCATCTCCACATCCAATCGGTCCGGTCCCACGAAGGTGCCGGCTGCACCGCCGACGAGGACAGCTTGGATGTTCTTGCCATTCCGCACGCCCTGCGCCTTCTCGTCGATGAGTTCCCGTAACGTAATATCCATCGATGCTTCGTATACGCCTGGACGATTTACTGCACCACTCACGCAGTATAATTTGGGACCTGTGGCGTGTGCAGGGCCCAGGGAACGGAACCATTCAGGGCCGTTGAGGATAATCCATGGGATATTGGCAAACGTTTCCACGTTATTGATAACGGTGGGTTTGCCAAAGAGCCCTGCCTCTGTGGGAAACGGTGGCTTTTGGCGAGGCCAACCACGTTTTCCCTCAATGCTCTCAAAGAGGGCCGTTTCCTCGCCGCACACGTAGGCCCCGGCTCCTCGGCGGAGTTCGATCTCAAAGGAGAAGTCACTGCCCATCACGTGGGGACCAAGATATCCAGCATGCCGTGCAGCCTCTAGCGCGGCTTTTAAGGTGTGATACGCGTTGGCATATTCCCCACGTACGTAGATGTACCCTTTTTCCGCACCGACGGCGTACCCGGCAATGGTCACTGCCTCAATGATGGCAAAGGGGTCGTTTTCCATCAGCACCCGGTCTTTAAATGTACCGGGTTCGCTTTCGTCCGCGTTGCAAACGATGTATTTAGGAGTGACCGTTTGCCGTGCTACATGTTCCCACTTTATGCCGGTTGGAAAGGCAGCACCTCCTCGTCCCACCAGTCCGGATTCTTTGACAAGGTGGATGATGTGTTCCGGGCGCCAGGTGAGCGCGTGCCGAAGTGCTCGGTAGCCTTGGTGTTGTTCGTAATCGGCCAAGCGGGTCGGGTGGATGTGTCCTACTCGGCGCAACAGGATAGGTTCATACATGGGTGACCTCGCGTCAGGGAAGATGGACGTTCATTTCATGTTCGTTCGGCTTCCACGGCCCGCCGCGCTTCTTCTAGGATGTTCGGTACATCCTCAGGCCGAACAGGGCCGACGGGTCGGTCGTTGATTAACATGAAGGGCGCGATCTCGCAATGTCCTAGACAAGGGTGCACTTCCAGAGTAAACATCCCATCCGGGGTGGTTTCGCCGGGTTGGATGCCCAGATAGTCCTGCGTGGCCTGTCGGATCGCTTCACTTCCATTGACAAAACAGGCGATATCATCGCACAGGCGGATAACGATACGGCCTACGGGTTTGTCGTACAGAAGGCCGTAAAAGGTGAGAACACCGTATACATCGGCCAGGGGCACCCTGAGGCCTTCGGCGACGTGTTGGCAGATTTCCGGGGAAAGCCAGCCGGTGAGCGCTTGAATCTCTTGTAGACAGGGGAGTAATCCTGAACGTCCTTGTGAGGCCCACCGCCCGATGATCTGTTGCACTCGTTCATCGGGCGAGTCGTGTTTAGCAGTCATGTTCACCTCCAACGTTGAGGCGCTTCGCGGTGGAAGTCAATGTGGCCTCCATCGCAAAGTACATTATATCACTTGCTACGCGCGGAAGCCAAAACTTTATCCGGAGTAGGGGAGAGCATGGCGGAGGTAAGCCGTTTTTTTCTCTTTTTCCTCAAAATGTGTCATACTTGAATAATTACAGCCTGATTGACCGCCAAAACCCTGTGTATGTACGTCGACGTGAAAGAGAGAAGGGGAAATTCAGGTGATTGAACCCGTACTCGTTCCCCTGGCTACGGGAGAAGATGCACAGGCCCTTCAGGGATTTTGGGAACCCATCGCGCGCGTTGAAGGACATCCCCTTCTTTTCGTCCACGTCCTGCGTCCCTCGTTGGGTGGTTCCACCGGTCGGGAAAGGGCGCAACGGTTTGTGGAGGATGCGGTTGCGTTAGCACGTGAGCGCGGTTTGGATGCCCAAGGGCTGGTCGTACAGGGATACAATGTAGCGGATATCCTGCGGGATGTGGTTGCAGACAAGCGGCCTGTATTAATGCTCTTGCGGTGGAATGACCCGGTTCCGGCTGTTTCCCACGCTCCTCTGGGTGTGGTGTTGGACGATTTGTTGGAGAACGCCCCATGTGATTTGGTGGTAGTACGCGGTTTGGTGCCCCCTGAGCACCCTCTGCACATTCTCATCCCTACGGCAGGTGGGCCCAATGTGAGCTTGGCGGCGCGAGTGGCCAGAAGTTTAGCTCATGCCACCAAGGGCACGGTGACATTACTGTATGCGCGTGTTCCGACCCACGGCCATGTTTCCCCTCCTGCACCTGAGGAGGTTTTTGCCCGAACGTTGGGGGATTTCGCGGACGATCCGGTGTTTCTGACCAAAGTGGTAGACGCGCGAGGCCCTGTGCAGGCGATCTTGCGGGAGATTGAACAGGGGGAATACGACCTTGTGTTTGTGGGGGCCACGGAGGAGCGTTTGCTCCGTCGGGTACTGGTGGGCGATGTGCCCCGCCTGTTGGTGCACCGTACTTCGGTCCCGGTGGCCATCGCGAAGAGAAAGTCCCCTCGTGCCCACACATATATGCGCCGTATGGCCCGTTGGGTGGATTCCCTGTTTCCTGATTTGGCCGATCAGGAGCGTTTGGACCTGTACCGTCGGTTACGTGAGAGTACTCATGCCGATGTGGATTTCTACATCCGGATGTCCCTGTCCGCCACGATCGCGGCCTTAGGGCTGTTGTTGAACAGCGCCGCGGTCATCATCGGGGCGATGCTTGTCGCTCCTTTGATGTCGGCTATTTTGGCCATTGGGCTCGGTGTGACCATGGGAGACGGCCGTCTGGTGCGACGGGCTATTGTGCGCGTGGCCCAGGGGGCTGCAGTAGGCATCGGATTGAGCATGATCGTCGCGTGGATTGATCCGCTGGCTACAATGACGCCGGAGGTGTTGGCGCGGACGCGTCCTACCCTGCTGGATTTAGGGGTGGCGTTGGCTTCAGGGTTTGCCGGGGGATACGCCATCAGCCGGAAGGATGTGCAGGAGGCATTGCCTGGGGTTGCTATTGCCGTGGCTTTGGTGCCGCCTCTGGCCGTGACGGGTATCAGCCTTGCTCTAGGAGAGTGGAAGGCTGCCGCGGGCGCGTTGTTGCTTTACTTGACAAACATGATCTCCATCGCAGGGGCCGGGGGAATGATTTTCCTCCTCGTGGGCTTCCGTCCCCGTGTGTGGTCGACTCTTCACCTGCGCGTGTTCTGGCGGGGGCTGCTCAGCATGATCATCTTGTTCACGTTCCTTCTCGTGCCGTTGGGATGGTTGACACACCGGGAGTTAGTACACGCACGCTTGCAGAACGCAGTCCAACATGCCGTGTATTCCGGTGTCGCGAAATTGTCCGGCGTGCAGGTGTTCGATTATTCCTGGCACGAGGATGCCCAAGGCATTATCCACTTAACCGTGCGGGTGCAGACGCAGCGACCTCTCAAATACTGGGATGCAGTTACCTTGCAGGATTACATCAGTGACCAATTGGGACGACCGGTGGGGGTTAAAGTCTTTGTAGTACCGGTGATCGCTCTTGACCCACGCATTCCGCCCACGGCCACCCCGACCCAAACGTTCACTCCGACGTGGACACCCGGGCCTACTCCGACTCCCTCGCCCACTCCGACAGGAACTCCGACGTCAACGTTTACGCCGACACCTTCCGCGACACCCTCGCCCACGTCTTCTCCCTCGCCCACACTCACGCCCACGCCGACGCCGACGGTCACGCTTACACCGACGTCAACCCCTACTCCGTTTGGGAGGACAGCCATTATCGCTCATACAGGAGGACGGGGGGTCCACTTGCGTGGTGGGCCTGGTGGAGAAATTCTTGCAGTGCTCCCCGAGGGGACGGTGGTCCATGTGGTGGGGAGTCTGAAACCGGTGGACGGCATCGAATGGCTTCCTGTGGTTACGGAGGATGGGCGTATGGGATGGGTGGCTGCAGCGTATGTAAAGGTGCAGGAATGAACCGGACGGGGCTCATCCCCCGCCCGGTTCGTGCGGTTAATCGGCCAGCGTGGAGAGATCGCCCACCGGCTGGCCTAATGCCTTTGCTCGGAGCACACGGCGCATGATCTTGCCGCTTCGGGTCTTCGGCAGTTTGTCCACAATTTCGATTTTCGCGGGGACGGCAATAGGGCCTAGTTCGTGTCGGACGTGTTTCTTCAGTTCATCTTCGAGGCCGGGGTGGGGTTCATAGCCGGCGCGCAGGATGACGTAGGCGTAGATGACGTTCCCCTTGATTTCGTCGGGTACGCCGATGACCGCGGCTTCGGCCACGGCCGGATGACTCACCAGAGCACTTTCTATCTCCGCGGTGCCCAGTCGGTATCCGGCCACCTTGATGACGTCATCCATGCGGCCGATAATCCAGAAGTATCCGTCTTTGTCCTTGCGCGCGGAATCGCCAGTGAGGTACCACTTTTGGTCGGCGAATTTGCTCCAATATTGGCGCACATAGCGATCGGGGTCGCCGTAAATGGTTCGGGCCATGGCCGGCCATGGGTGTTTGATAACCAAGTACCCATCTTCTCCTGGATCGCAGGAGGTACCATCGTCCCTGACCACATCCGCGATAATGCCGGGGAAGGGGAATGTGGCGGACCCCGGCTTGAGCGGGGTTACAGGTAGCGGCGTAATCATAAAATTGCCGGTTTCGGTTTGCCACCACGTGTCAATGATCGGGCAGCGTTCGCCACCGATGACTCGGTAATACCACCGCCATGCTTCAGGGTTTATGGGTTCACCCACGGTCCCCAGGAGGCGCAGGCTGGAAAGGTCGTGTCGGGCAGGCCATGCTTCTCCGTAGCGCATGAGGCCGCGAATGGCGGTGGGCGCGGTGTAGAGGATGGTGATACCGTAATGTTCTATCATGCGCCACCATCGGTCCGGATATGGGTAATCGGGCGCTCCTTCGTACATGAAACTGGTGGCGCCTAAGATGAGGGGGCCATACACAATGTAGGAATGTCCGGTAATCCACCCCGGATCGGCCGCACACCACCACCGGTCTTCGTCCTTAATATCAAAGGCCCACTTGAGCGTGGTCGCAATACCGACCTGGTATCCACCGTGCGTGTGGACAACCCCCTTAGGTTTGCCCGTGGTGCCCGATGTGTAGAGGATGAAGAGGGGATCTTCGGCATCCATGATTTCTGTTTCACTCGGGCCGTTCGCGATGGGAAGTTGTTGCAATTCGTGGAGCCAGAAATCCCGGCCCGTTTCCATGTTCACCTCGTGGCCGGTTCGTTTGACCACAATCATGTGTTCAACCACGGGAGAGCGTTTGACGGCTTCGTCGGCAATGTCCTTAAGCCGCACAATTTTTCCCCGCATCCATCCACCATCCGCGGTGATAAGCACCCGGCTTTGGGCATCCTGAATGCGCTCGGCCAACGCCTCCACGCTAAAGCCACCGTACACCACCGAGTGGATAGCGCCGATTTTCGCGCAAGCCAGCATGGCGATGGGCAGTTCGGGGATGCGGCCCATGTAAATGGTGACTCGGTCCCCTTTCTTGACCCCCATGCCCTTCAGGATGTTGGCGAAGCGGTTGACCTCCTGCCAGAGCCGGTAGTAGGAGAACGTGCGGCGGTCGCCGGGCTCGCCCTCCCATATGAGGGCCAATTTATTGCGACGCCAAGTCTTCACATGTCGGTCCAGCGCGTTATATACAATGTTTGTCTTCGCACCGACGAACCATTTGTAGAAGGGAGGATTGCTGTCGTCCAGCACCTTCTCCCACGGTTCAAACCAATCGACCATTTCTTTTGCCCGCTCTTCCCAGAATTTGACCGGATTTTCCATGCCTTCTTTGCGGTAGCGCTCATACTCTTCGGGTCGGATGTTCGCGTGTTCCACCACGTGGGGAGGTGGTTCATATATCTCATGTTCGGCTTGGCGAATTTCTTCTTCGCGACGTTCATCTTTTGGTACGCTCATGGCTCTCCTCCCTGTGGAATGCTTATGAGTTTAATTGAACACTCACTAATGGACTGACAAGAGGCGGTAAATGCCCGGTGGCTTAAAAGAGATGATATGTCCGTCAATGAGAAGCATGTCACCGGGTGTGGGTGTACACTTCCGATCGCTCAGTGTGCAGACAGGGTATGAGAGACACACCTCACGAAAGTAGCGCGATGTGGGGGATGCCCTTAGATCGTCAGTCCATCAGGATATATGATAGATAATATAAACAAATTCGTCAAATAATCGAGGAAAGGGGTGGCCCTGGGGGCGTGAGTGCTTTTATCAGACTTTGAATGATACGGGCAGTGAGCCCCCAAATGACCTCGCCTTCATAAGGTTGATAATAGTGCACAGGATATTTCACGCCTTCCCATGTGTGTACGGTCGACAGGGATAGGTGATCTGGGTTCCCCAGCCAGGCAAGCGGAACCGTGAACACACGTGCAATTTCTTCCCGGGAGGGACGCCAGCGCACGTGGGTGGGGAGGAATGCGACTACGGGGGTGACCAAGAAACCGGAGATAACCGGTTGTTCCGGAAGTCGGCCGATGACGTCGATGGTCTCCGGGGGAATTCCTATTTCTTCAAAAGTTTCCCGCAACGCTGTGGCTTCCGGCGACGGGTCCTTAGGTTCCATTGCGCCGCCTGGGAAAGCCACCTGTCCTTTGTGATTGCCCACATGCTGCGTGCGTCTGGTGAGCAGGAGATGCCATTCCCCCTTTTTCTCCAGCAAAGGCACCAACACCGCAGCCGGCCGTAATCGCTCCCTAAGCCCTAGGGGCAAAGGAAGCGGTGGCAGGGTGTGCTGACGTATCCTCTTCTGGATGACAGCTTTGGGCAAGGTGGCCATTGCGTCAATCATGCGAATGTGTTTTCTTTCCCAGCGCGGTTAGTGAGGTCGTCCTGCCTCGAATTTTCACCGATTGACCGCCAAAACTCCGTGTATGGGTGTTGGCTTAATAGCGCAATTAAGGCATCTTCATTGTAATCGAAACGCGCTTTGTAGGTAAGTCTGCTTGACCACCAAATAGGACTTTTCAGAGATCTTACACTTAGGGGTAAACGGGTAGATGACGGCATTGCCGTCGCCTACCCGATGGCCTTACGATGGCTCAACCGCCGATACAGCGTCCTCGCGTGTTTCTACTTCTTCTTTACGACGAGGTACATGAAACGCGATGTGTCAGTCAATCAGCACCAAGATCTTCGCGTATGCACATAGACTTAAAAACGCGATACACCGGTCATCCCTTCCATTCCCTCCCCGTGTTTGAACGTTGAAAACCTGCCCGGCCATTTCGTATGCTTGGGCCGACGGTGGAGAGCGTGTACAATGTGTTGATGGGTTATTCTGTATTTTGGGGGAGGTGGACAAGAGCGCATATGGGCTTGTACGGAAATCGGACAACATTATCACCAACATGGTCTGCTGACGCACACGTTACACGGGCGTATCTCACCAACGGATTGACGGTGTTATTGAGGGAAATCCACACCGCGCCGGTGGTGAGTGTGTGGATGTGGTATCGAGTAGGGAGCCGGAATGAGTCGTACGGGAAAACCGGCATATCCCACTGGGTGGAACACATGCAGTTTAAGGGGACGGAGAAGTACCCGGCGGGCGCGTACGATCGCCTTATCTCCCGGGTGGGTGGTGTGTTCAACGCGATGACGTGGATGGATTACACAGCGTATTTTCAGACGTTGCCGGCTTCCCAGGTGGACCTCGCTTTGGACATAGAAGCGGATCGCATGGTCAACAGCGTGTTCGACCCGGTGGAGGTGGAAAGGGAGCGCACGGTCATTCTCTCGGAGAGGAGCATGAACGAAAATCGCCCCACGTTTTTGCTTACCGAGGAGGTGCAGAACACGGCGATCAAGGCACATCCTTACCATCACGAGGTTATCGGCTGGCCTTCGGATTTACGAACGATGACGCGGGATGATTTGTATGAGCACTATCGTACGTACTACACACCGAACAACGCTGTCTTAGTGATTACCGGGGATTTTTACACGTTGGACATGGTTGAACGGGTGAAACGTTATTTCGCCCACTTGGAGCCTCGCCCTGTGCCTCGCCTTTCCATTACGGCCGAACCTCCCCAGCGGGGTGAACGGCGTGTGTTGCTTAAGGGTGGAGGAGATACCCACTACGTTCAGGTCGCGTTTCACGCGGTCGAGGCGACCCATGAGGATTTCTTCCCCATGGTGGTGTTGGATGCCATCCTGGGAGGCGCAAAATCCTTCGGCGGTGGGGGCACGTCTAACCGGAGTTCACGTTTGTACAAACGCTTGGTGGCTACCGGATTGGCCGCGGATGCGGGTTCCTGGGTTGGTCCCACTATTGATCCGTACCTGTGGTGGTTCGACTTTACCGTGAACGAGGGCCATACCCCGGAAGAAGTGGAAAAAGCGTTTTGGGAGGAAATCGAGCGCGTCTGTGAAGAACCGGTCTCTCCTCATGAACTGGAGAAAACGCGCAAGCAGGTGCGTGCCCACTTTGTGTACGGCAGCGAGAGTATCACCAATCAGGCGCGATGGTTAGGATTTTCCGAAGTCGTGGCTTCTCAGCAGTGGTTGGACTCGTACCTGGACCGCATTGAAGCGGTTACCGAGCAGGATGTCCAACGGGTCGCTTGCGCGTACCTGCGGCGGGATCAAGCCACCGTAGGATGGTATGTGGCCGTGCGATAATATCGGTATTGACGCGGAGGTGACAGGAGCATGAGGGAGGCACAGCCTGCGATGATACAGAGTATGCCCGGCCCGGATACTGTTGTAACCCACCGGTTGCCTAACGGCTTGCAATTGTACATTTACGA
>CAYPUG010000037.1:0-1760 GCA_964413905.1 uncultured Anaerolineae bacterium
CCACTCTTCAATGTACCGGAACACGGACTCCTTGCACAGTTCGTTGAACTTGGCGATACCAAATTCCTCAATTTGGCGTTTATGAGTGATACCCAGTTCTTTTTCCACTTCTAGTTCCACGGGCAGGCCGTGGGTGTCCCAACCGCCCTTGCGCAGCGCGTAGAACCCACGCATGGTCTTGTAGCGGGGGAAGAGGTCCTTGAACACGCGCGCGAGGACGTGATGCACGCCGGGACGGCCGTTGGCCGTAGGCGGGCCTTCGTAGAACACAAATCGTGGAGCATCTTTCCGGATCTCCAAGCTTTTCTCAAAGGTGCGGTTCTCTTGCCAAAATTGCAGAATGTCTTCTTCCAGTTGTGGGTAATTTACAAATGGTTTTACCTCTTTAAATGCCATCGTCGCCCTCCCTTTTCAGGGGTTAAAGTAATCATTGATGGACCTGATTGACTGAGACATCGCGTGAAAGATATCCCTTTGAAGCCCTCCTACATATACAATAACGCCGCCTCATCCCCCTCGGGGACGAGAGCGGCGTTTGCTCCCGCGGTACCACCCCGCTTGGTGACACATGTCACCCTCTCCTAACGGAGGCTATCACCCCCGCGTGGTGGATAACGGACCACGACCCCGGCCGAGCCTACTAGGGTTTCAGGCTCAGGGCCCTAAATTCCCGTTCGGTCGGCGGCTCCAGGAGGATTTTCCGCCGGTTTCCCTCGCCCGGCTTCCACCCTCCCGGGCTCGCTGAGAGGTACCCCCGACGTACTCGTTCCCTTCAACGCCTTTGGTGAGATATCTCGGGTATTGTGAGCATAAGTATAAAGAGGCTCGAGAGATGCGTCAAATTTTCTCGCACCTGCCATGGTGACGAGAATTTAGCCCATCGGGGCCCAAACATCGCATTTCCTTAAATCCGCTGTTTTGAGGTATACTGGGGACACACTGTACAGCCCAGGAGCAACCATGAGCAGCCCGAAGCCGCCACACCTTACCAACCCACATGACCGTTTCTTTCGCCATTTTCTCGGACATCCCCAGCGGGCCCGGGCGTTTATCCGTACATATCTTCCACCCGAGTTGGTGGCCTCTTTGAATCTGGACACTTTACAAGTAGAACAGACATCTTTTATAGATGCTGAGTTGCGCTCTCATCAGGGCGATCTCCTCTTTCGGGTGAGTTTGAGAACAGGAGGGGATGCGTATTTATATTTCTTGTTCGAACACAAGAGTTATCCTGACCCCTATGTGGTTTGGCAAATATTGCGATACATGGTGCGTATCTGGGAGCAGATTTGGCGGAAGGAAAAGCACTTGACCCCTGTGGTTCCGGTGGTTGTCTATCATGGGGAACGTTCTTGGGATGGTCCAAAAACGTTCGTGGAGCTAATGGATGCGCCCGATGAGGTACGGGCTTATATCCCCACCTTTCGATACTTGTTTTATGATTTAACTGCGTTGGAAGATGATGCGCTACGGGCGAATGTGATGCTGGCGGCCGGTCTCCTGTTGATGAAGTACATCCGGCAGCCTGCACTGCGGGACCAATTAGAATCTATTATCAAACTTCTTGGGGAAATGGTCGCTGCGGGGAGTGGTGTGGAGGCTGCTGTAGCGTTGTTGCGCTATGTGGCGGAGGCTGGACGTTATGTGACCGAGGAGGATTTACGGGACGTTGTAAACGCGTTGCCGAAGGGAGGTGAAATTATGGCAACGGTGGCACAAAAGTGGCTAGAAGAAGGCATGCAGCAAGGGCTTCAGCAAGG
>CAYPUG010000037.1:1860-21698 GCA_964413905.1 uncultured Anaerolineae bacterium
CAGCAAGGGCTTCAGCAAGGGATGCGCGAGGGTATGATCAAGGCGCTTTTGGCTTTGCTACGCGTGCGTTTTGGTCTTGAAGAAACGCGCTTGGAGGGTATTCGCGCTCAGTTAATCAGCGTGGAAAATATCGAACAGTTGGAAGCCTTACACATCATCGCTGCTCAAGCGGAGCACCTAGAAACCTTTGAACAGGCGTTAAATGAAATGACGAAATCGTCTGCCGAGCACTAACCCGTTCGGTGGCATCCCAGGGCGAGGAGAGCATCCATGCGATTCACTTCATACGGCGCAGCCCAGCAGGTGACGGGCTCCTGTCATCTGTTGGAAGTAGACGGCTTGAATATCCTGGTGGACTGCGGTCAGTTTCAGGGAGGACGTCATCAGGAAGAGCGGAATTATCCGCCCTTCCCTTTTGATCCGCGTAAGATAGATGTCATGCTTCTCACGCATGGCCATCTGGATCACTGTGGACGGATCCCGGTTCTGGTGCGGGAGGGCTTTCGGGGACGGATTATCACCACAGCCGCGACTCGAGATGTGACCCGACTTATTCTGTTGGACGCGGCCAAAGTCGAACAAGAGGAGTACGTCCAGCGTAAACGCAAGAACCGCCGCCGGGGAGAATCTATTCTGCCCCCTCTTTTTGACGAAGATGACGTTTTGGTGGCCATGGATCATGTGGATGGCATCGTCCGTCTGGATGAGCCCATCCGCCTTTCCCCCCATGTGACCGCCACTTTCCGCAATGCCGGCCATGTGTTGGGTTCTGCGTTTATTGAATTGGAGGTTACGGAAGGCGGCAAGACGCGGCGCATCACCTTCAGCGGAGATTTGGGGAACCATGCACGGCACGTTGTTCCAGAGCCTGCCCTTCCTCATCCCGCCGACGTGTTGGTCATGGAATCCACCTACGGGGACAGGCGTCATCGGTCCTTTCGGTCGTCCGTGGAAGAGTTGGCCGAGGCTATTAATGACACCTTCTCGCGGGGCGGGAATGTTGTCATCCCCTCCTTTGCGTTGGAGCGAGCGCAAGATGTGCTTTTCTATTTGCGAGAACTTCGATCTTCGGGCCGTATCCCGCGCGGCCCCGTGTTCTTGGACAGTCCCTTGGCTATTCGCTTGACGAACGTGTATCGCCGCCACCCGGGGTTCTTGCACCCTCAAGTTCAGCGTATGTTGAAAACCGGGCGTGATCCGTTTTCTTTTGCCGGAGTGCAATATACCCCCACCGTAGAGGAATCCAAAGCCATTAACAACATCGAAGGAGGCGCGATCATCATCGCGGGGAGCGGCATGTGCACAGGGGGGCGGGTGAAGCATCATCTCCGCCATAACCTTTGGCGAGCGGAAAGTAGCGTTGTCATTGTTGGCTACCAGGCCCGGGGTACTTTGGGCCGGGCGTTGGTCGATGGCGCAGAGCGCGTCCACATTTACGGTGAGGAAATCGTTGTTCGCGCCCGCATCTACACGATTAACGGCTTCAGCGCGCATGCGGATCAGGATGAACTCCTCGCGTGGGCCCAGGCCACGCAGGCTAAAGATGTGTTTCTGGTTCACGGGGAAGATCGAGCCTTGGAGGCCCTCAGTCAACGTTTGCAGGAGCAGCGGATGCGTACCCATATCCCTAAAGAAGGCTCACCGAACACGATTCGGTAGGAGGTCAACGCTCGCTTAGCGAGTGTTCTACAGCGCGCCACATTACATCCACCGGTGGTGGATGTCCGGTCCACAGTCGCCAGGCTTCTGCCCCTTGCCGTACCAACATACCCAGCCCGTCAATGGTGCGGCAACCAGCCGCGCGAGCCTCACGTAGCAGTCGGGTTTCTCTTGGGCGGTAGATAACGTCGTAAACTACTCGGATGGTCCCGAATCCCTCCCCTTCGGGCCAGGGGCTGGCATCCACATGTGGCCACATGCCCACGTTGGTCGTGTTCACCAGCAACGTGTGGGTGCGCGCGGCAGCGGCCAGAGCCTCACGGGTCAATGGGATGACGGCCAATGTTTTTCCGGGCAGAACGGCGTGTAGCCGACGGACTAGGTGGATGGCGCGGGATTCTGTGCAGTTTGCGATAGTGATACGCGCGCCCTCCCGCGCTAGGGCATAAGCTACAGCGTGGGCTGCGCCCCCAGCGCCTAGGATGAGCACGCGTTCTCCCTGAATGGGAACATTGTGGGCGCGCAAATCATCGAGGATTCCCCGCGCGTCGGTGTTGGTTCCCCAAAGAGTGCCCTCTGTATCCACAACAATCGTGTTTACCGCGCCAATGGCTTGGGCTTCGGGGGTTATACGATCCAAGTATCGCATAACCGTTTGTTTGTGAGGAATGGTGACGTTCGCTCCGCGAAATCCAAGTGCTCGCAAACCTTGTACGGCATCCTGTACGCGATCTGGAGGCACAGGCAAAGGGACATAAGCCCAGTTCAACCCGGTGGCGGCAAAAGCTGCGTTGTGCATTCGAGGACTTAGGCTGTGTTTTACCGGCCAGCCGATGATGCCTACCAGTTGGGTGGTGCCGTCCAGAGTAACGTGCGTTGTCATCGCTTCTCTTGTTTCATCAGAAGAGATACTGTAGCGTCTGATGCTAATTGACTGACACATCTCGTTTCATGTACCTCGGCGTAAATAAGTCCTCTTTCTAGGCCAAGGTGCATTTGCAGAGTTTTGTCGGTCAATCAGCGTCTGATGATTGGAGTATTGCACTCGTGAATCGTGCAGAATTGTAGCACATATTGCTTTAAATGCGATATGTCGGTTAATCGGGCACGAGGAATTTGGGGGACTGATTCCGATCTTGCTATAATTGAGATGGGGGTAAGGGTGGCAGACATCACAGGCTCGGTATGATGATGTCCCAAGTATGAGGCCGACGCCCAATGTGTCGGCAGGAACATCCGCATTTCGGTATTCGCCACATAAAAGGCGCGCTATACCTCGCATTGGCTCCGTGAACTCACCTGTGGCGAGGGTTCCAGTATGAGGTGGGCGCGGCCTTTATGCTATAGCACAGAGATGCAAACGAGGGGGAAGATCATCCTATGCAAGTGCTTATCACCGGTGGAGCGGGTTTTATCGGTACGGCCTTGGCCAACCGGTTGGTCAATTTAGGCCACCATGTGCGTGTGTTGGATGACCTTAGTGCCGGTGATCCTGCCCGGTTGGATTCACGTGTGATCTTTACTCGTGGTGATGTCCGAGATATCCCTAAGTTGTGGTCCCTTATGCAAGGGGTGGATTGCGTGTATCACCTGGCCGCACGGGTCTCCGTTCCTGAGTCTATTCTTTTCCCACGGGAATATAACGATGTGAACGTGGGGGGGACGGTCAGTGTGATGGAAGCGATTCGTACAGTGGGAGTCAAACGGGTGATTCTTGCTTCGTCCGGAACGGTGTACGGGGAACAGCCCGAACAGCCTTTGCGGGAGACGATGGCCCCTCATCCACCCGCTCCGTACGCGGTGACTAAAATCGCTTCGGAATATTACTTGTTTACCTTAGGCGCGTTATACGGTGTAGAAACTGTCGCCCTGCGTATTTTCAACGCGTACGGCCCGGGGCAGCCCCTTCCGGTTTCCTATCCTCCGGTCATTCCCCAATTTTTGCGTCAGATTCTCGGTGGTGGTTCGGTGGTCATTCACGGGGATGGTACACAGACTCGGGATTTTGTGTACATTGACGATGTGGTTCAGGCGCTTATTGCGGCTGCAAAGGCTCCTGCCGATGGCCAAATTATTAATATCGGTTCCGGCAGGGAAACCAGCATCAACGATCTTGTCGCTACTCTGGAGCGGGTGACTGGCAAATCGGCTCACGTCCTTTACAACCCTCAGGCCAGCGGGGGGGTATCGCGTATGGTGGCCGACCTTAGTCGAGCGCGTAAGTTACTCGGGTATAAACCGCGCGTCTCTTTAGAAGATGGCATCCGGCGTATGATTCAACAGGACATACGATTTCGGTCCAAAACCCCGGTGTGAGGGACTACTCCGTCAACCATGAAATGATGGATGGGGTAGGCAGAGGGTCCACTTCGGTGACATTCTGATAGAACCCTCTTCGCTGTCAGATGATGCTTGACGGAGTATTATTGCGAGGCTGTTAGTGTCAGTGAGGATGGGTGTTCCCTACGCAGAGCATCATAGCGGAGCGTATATAACCCCATCACCAACGCGCCGGCAACAGTGCGTACGCCGATAAGATGCTGTTCTTCAAACAAATGATTCGGTTCTTGGTTGACAACAACCATAACCCCTAGGGTCTCGTGTCGCCCTTCTAAGGGAACGACCATAACTTGCCCTGTGGCTTCAAACAGGAGATCGCCCACATCGTCGCTAATCTGTCCGGGAGTGTAGAAGACCGGTTGCGCGGCATTGTAGGACCAACGCAGCACACGCCAGTCAATAGCCTCGGCCAATCGCCGGTATCCCGGTGTGTCCGCAGGGTGAGCCGTGCGGAATGCCTCCTGGGGAAAGTCCTCCTGAAGCACTAAGGCAATGTCCGCCTTCCCTGTGATGCCCACAATCTCCTGTTGTAGGAGACGGACGATGTCATCTAGTGACTGGGCCGTGATAAGCGTGCGGGTAAGTGATTGAATGGTGACCAATTCGGCCAGGTGTTCTTGCATAGATCGCGCGAGGTGGAGACTTTCCAGAGTGCGACCCGAGAACCAAGCCACCAATTCCAGCAAGCGTAGCCTGGATGGCGATTGCACGATGGGACTTTTGTACGCAAGTACAACCACACCCTGGAGGGTAGAAATGCCGAGCAATGGCAAAGCGACTACATAAGCGCTCTCTAGGGGCCAAGGAAACTCGTTGCCGGAATGCTCTGAACCTTCTTCCTGGATATTTAAGGCGAATATGCGCCGTTTGGCCAAGGCCGGAGCGACAACCCCCCATAAAGGAGGACGCCAGGGTTTTCCGCGCCATTCCTCGATAACTTCTTGGGGAAGCCCTACAGTGGCGACCAAGGAAATCGGCCCTAACTCGTGCTCTCCACGGAATAACATCACGGTCGCAAATGGTTCCACCATGGCAAAGGCGGTGACAATGTTGTTGTAAAGTTGGCCTTCGTCATCCGTTTCGTTGAGGAGCAAGAAAACATGGTGCAGGGTTTCCTGCCAGCCAATATGGTGAGTCTCTTGGGCTTGTAATTCATAAACACTTTCCCTTACCAGCGCTAAGGAATCGGTGACTCGCCGAAGATGGTGCTCGGTGGTCTCGGCTACCCGATGTCCAATCTCATCCAAGACTGTTTCCAGCCACGTACGTTCCAGATACTGCCAGAAAAGTTCCAAATGGCGGGACCAAAGGTAAAGTAGCACAAGTAAAAATGTCACCAGTGCCCAGAAACCGAGGCTGTACAGAGCGACTAATTGAAGCACATTTCGGACATGCCACGTCAGGCTGTGAGAGGGTTGCCAGGCGGTGAGCACCAGGGCCGTGATGGCAAGCCCCGATCCGACCAGAAGCAAGAGGCCGACCCAGAATAACCACCGCTGGTACTTATTGTATTTGCGTAGTTGCTCCTTCGATACTTTCATCGTCGCGTTTGGCTCTTGTTCTCCTGTGCCACGGATATGATATTTCTACGTTTGCTCAAAATCCGGTATAATCTCCCACCAGATGCCTGCTTTGGAACAGGCAAAGTGTGTGTTGACAATTATTTCTACCATTATACTATTTGAGCGTGCTATCTTGAAACTATCCTTGTCCCTATGCAAAGGGGTGGGCAAAGGCACTTTTTGATGCATTGAAAAGGCCTGGCGTGGTGGTGTATTTTCCGAGAGGAACGTGATGATGGCTGAAAAAGCGCATGTGTTGATTGTGGACGATGAACCTGAAGCGTTGAACCTGGTTCGGCGTCTGCTGCAAGCGGACGGATTTGAAGTGGTACTGGCCGAAAACGCTCACACCGCGCTGGAGTTGTTTGAACGCGTGCGGCCTGAATTAATCCTACTGGATATTCTCCTTCCCGGAACGGATGGAATCCAGTTACTCAAGATTATGCGTGAGCGTGATCCGGTCGCTGCCATTGTGATGGTGAGCGCGTTAACCTCGGAGCGCATTATGCTGGAGTCCTTATTGGCCGGGGCGGATGAATACATCAGCAAGCCTTTTCCGATGAAGGAAATGCGTATCCGTATTCGGAAGGCCCTGGAGAAGGCGCGGTTACGGCGAGAGAACATTCGCTTGCAAGAGGAACTCAATCGGGCAAACGAACGTTTACGAGCGCTGTTCGAGCGGTATATGCCTTCCCCGGTGGCTGAACGGTTGATATCATCACCCACGTTGCCCGACTTGGGCGGCACACGACAAGTGATTACTATTCTCTTCGCGGACATGCGTGATTTTACGCCCCTGGCCGAACGTGTCCCTCCGGACCGGTTAATGGAAGTCCTAAACACTTACCTCTCCGAAGCCACCGAGGTTATTTTGAAGTACGACGGAACGCTCGATAAATTCATGGGAGATGGTATAATGGCATTTTTCAATGCTCCTGTCCTCCAGGAAGATCACGCGTTGCGTGCCGTGCGTACTGCCCAGGAAATTCACCGTCGCGTGGAAGAACGGGGCGCTCTGGTGGATGGACACCGTTTGAAGTTCGGCATAGGGATTCACACGGGAGAAGCGGTGGTGGGGAACGTGGGGAGTCGGTATTTGATGAACTACACCGCGCTGGGGGATTCGGTCAATGTGGCCAAACGCTTGCAAGAAATGGCTCAACCCGGTCATACGTTGGTCAGCCGAGAGACGTATGAACAAGTGAAGGAATATGTCCAGGATGTTGAATACCTGGGTCCTCAGCGCTTACAAGGACGTCAAGAACCGGTAGAAGTGTATGACATACAGGTCGTCAAGGAGGAACTTCACGGCGCGGCCTGATATTCCACTGTAGGAGGACACATATGAGACGTGGACCTTACGTACTCATCGTTATACTTGCTGTGGGAATCATGTTGATCATGCCGGTGACACTTTGGGCGCGAACGCCCACCCCCAATGAGGTGGAAGCGGTTGCGCGTACGTTATATTGTCCTTTGTGTGTGGGGGAACGTTTGGATGCGTGTGAAATTCCCCTGTGCCAGGATATGAAGAAGGAAATCGCGCGGCAGTTAGCCGAAGGGCGAACTCCGGAGGAGATTCGGGCATACTTTGTGGAGCAGTACGGCCCGGTGGTTCTGGGGGAGCCTCCTCGTAAGGGCATTAACTGGCTGGCGTGGGTGATACCCGTCATTGTGTTGATCGGCGCTGCGGCCTATGCTTTATTCAAAATCAAGGAATGGAGTCGGTCCTCTCCTGAACCCCAGGCCGTTGCCGTGGTAGATGAGGCCGGATCGGCAGAGGATGAATACGCGGCGCGTGTTGAGCGAGAACTTGCAGAATTGGAGTGAGTCATGAGTGGACGAAAACTTACACGAGGGCAAATCGTCGGTCTTATTGTGGCGGTGGTGTTCTTGGGTATTTTGACCGCGGGGCTGCTTATGCGGCATCAGGGGCGTCCGGAAAACACAGAAGCCCCGGATTTCACGTTGCAATTGTACGATGGGGGCACCATCCACTTGGCCGATTTGCGGGGTCAGGTGGTCCTCATTAACTTCTGGGCCTCCTGGTGCGAACCGTGTAAGGATGAGGCGCGCGATCTGGAGGAGGTGTGGCGTCGGTACAAGGATAAGGGAGTCGTCTTTATCGGTATTAACTGGTCGGATACGGAAAGCAAGGCGAGGGCCTATTTGCAGACGTATAATATCACCTATCCTAATGGCCCTGACTTGGGGCGCCGCATCGGGCAGAAATATCACGTTCAGGGGGTTCCCGAGACGTTCTTCGTGGACAAAAAAGGCATTGTGCGCAAAGTTGTGATTCAGCCCATGACCGCGGGCCAACTTATGGCTATCATAGAACCGTTGCGCGCAGAAACCGGAGAATGAAATCTCCTTATCTTATTCTGATGGACGGATATATTGCATCTTTCGGCGTAGTGAAAGCGCTGAGCATCTCGTCAAAGGAGAAATAGGCCCATGGCAGATGTTGGGTTTGTGGTGTTGATTATCGGTTTTGTTGTGACTTTGTATGGTATGGTCGTGGGGGTGTTAGCCCAACGTTGGCGTCGTCCGGATTTGGTCGAGAGCTCTCGAAGGGCGTTGTACGCGTTTGGCGCGTTGATGACCGTTGGGGTCATTGTCCTGTGGTATTTGTTACTTACCGACGATTTCTCTGTGGAGTATGTGGCCGGACACAGTGAACGCGCGTTGCCAACCCTCTATAAGGTCGCGGCGCTTTGGGGAGGGCAGGAAGGCTCCCTTTTGTTTTGGACGTTTATCCTTGGCTTGTACGCGGTGGCCGCGGCCCATTTTCTCCATGAACGACATCCAGAGCTCAACGCGTACGTGTACGCGAGCCTGCACGGGATTGCTTTCTTCTTCCTTGCGGTCGTCATTTTCGCGGCCAATCCCTTTGCGGTTTTGCCCTTCCGACCTCAGGACGGAAACGGTTTGGATCCCCTGCTGCAAAATTATTGGATGGTCGCTCATCCTGTAGGTTTGTATTTGGGATACATCGGGTTCGCCGTCCCTCTCGCCTACGCGATCGCTTCGCTGATCACGGGCAATGTAGGGAACACGTGGCTGAAGACGATCCGCCGGTGGACGCTGGTGCCCTGGTTCTTCCTTTCCATCGGCATTTTGTTGGGCTCCCAGTGGGCGTATATGGAGTTGGGCTGGGGGGGCTATTGGGCCTGGGATCCGGTGGAGAACGCGTCCCTTTTGCCCTGGCTAACAGGTACGGCGTTCTTACATTCCATCATGATCCAGGAACGCCGAGGGATGCTTAAAGTGTGGAACATGGTGCTTATCTTCCTCACTTTCTGGTTGACCATTCTGGGGACGTTCATTACCCGGAGCGGGGTGATTGAATCCGTGCACGCGTTTGCCATCTCCAACATTGGGCCTATGTTTTTGGTGTTCCTGGCTGTGACGCTGTTGGGATTCTTGTACCTGCTTTTCTCCCGTTACCCTCTCTTGCGGTCTGAGAACGAGCTAGACGCGGTTCTTTCCCGGGAGACCACGTTCCTTCTGAACAACGTAATTTTCGCAACCATCGCGTTCACCACTTTGTTAGGGACCACGTGGCCCATTCTATCGGAACTCTTCACGGCCGATAAGTTGACGGTAAGCGCGCCTTTTTTCAACAAGGTCAACGGGCCTATTATGGCCGGGCTTATTTTGCTCATGGCTATTTGTCCGCTTTTGCCTTGGCGTCGCGCGAACTGGACGGTGATCAAACGTCAATTTCTCTGGCCTGTGAGTGTGGCTGTTCTTTTCGCTGTGGCGTTGCTGGCCCTGGGCGAACACCGGTTTTGGCCACTTGTAGGATTTAGCAGTGTGGTCATGGTGGCTGCCACTTTAGGACAAGAATTCGCCCGGGGGGTACGGGCTCGCATGCACGCGACCAAGGAGCCTCCATGGACCGCGTTTGTGATGCTCTTCCGGCGCAACCAACGCCGTTATGGGGGCTATATCGTCCATTTAGGGGTTATTATTATGGCCGTGGGCATCGTTGGGAGCGGCTTTTACCAAGTGGACAATCAGGCGGCCTTGAAGGTGGGAGAGAGCATGAGCATTGGCCCCTATACCCTCCGCTATGATGGGTTGGCCGAACGACGGCGCAGCAACCACACGGAAGTATATGCTAAAGTGACCTTGTTGAAGGACGGTAAACCTTTGGCACTGCTGGAACCAAAACGCAATATTTACGATAAGCGTCCGGAACAACCTATTAGCGAAGTCGCCTTGCGTTTTGGCTGGAAGGAGGACTTCTACCTGGTGCTGGCCGGTTGGGAAAAGGGCGGCGAGATCGCCAGTTTCAAGGCGTACATTAACCCGCTGATGAGTTGGTTGTGGTTTGGAGGCATGGTGTTAGTTTTCGGCACGTTAGTGGCTATGTGGCCGATGCCCCAGCGCCGGCGGGTCACGGTCCGTATTCCCAAGGGGGTCGTACCTCAAACGTAAACGTGCGGGAGGAGACCTGAACGATGTTAGACGCACTGGTTATTGTGTTTGCTTCCTTGGTCGCCGCGGGGGTGTTTCTCTTCGTGTTGCAACCTGTATTGACTCATACGACTTGGGCTTCGGACGACGAAGAGACGGTGGAGACATTGGAGGAACTGTACGCTCAGCGTGATGCACTTTACCGATCCATTAAGGAATTGGAGTTCGATTATCGTGTGGGGAAGTTAACCGACGAGGATTATCGGCGTTTCGTGGGGCAATTAAAACGCCAAGCCGCCGATGTGTTACGACGCATTGATGAGGTAAAAGCCACGCAGGCGAGCATCCGTCAACAATTGGAGTCTCGTGTTCAGGCCTTAAGGCAAGGTGCACGGCGGACAGTGCCTAAACCGATACCTGTCGCGGCCGATGAGGGTGTCCCTCACTTTTGTCCCCAATGTGGCGCGCCTGTTCGGCCCGGAGATAGGTTCTGTAGTCAATGCGGTGCTCCTTTGCGGGTATGAGACGGATCTGAGGGAAAAATTAAAAAGCGCTTCATCTTCACGTGAAGATGAAGCGCTTCGTGTTTGTCCTACTTGTCGTGGTCATCTCCATTGCGGGTGGGGCAATGCACTGTAACGGTCAGGGTTTTGCGGCCGAAGGCTTTGGCCTCTTCCCAGGACGGCACCCAAATGTCCAAGTGATTGTTTGTCACCGCGGATCCACGGTCATAGCACACACAGGTGCCTACTCCCGGAATGTCGAACCGGGTGCCGAAAGGGTAGCGTGGACCACATGCACAGATGCCTGGGCCGGTGGGGCGTCCACTCGCAGTTTTGCCTTGCCCCGAGTACGCGGAGACGGATAACTCCACTTGGCCATCCCGACAGGAGGTATGTCCACATCCTCCGAGGATGAGGACGGCCAGGAAAATTATCAGACCAAGGGTGAAAATCCGGCGTTTCACGCGTTCTCTCCCAATTCTTCGGCCAAACGTCGAGCTTGTTCTTCCGCCACCAACGCGTCGATGATTTCGTCCAGATCACCATCGAGCACATCCTGCAGTCGGTAGAGAGTCAGGCCGATGCGGTGGTCTGTGACCCGATTCTGTGGGAAATTGTACGTGCGGATTTTTTCACTCCGTTCGCCCGTGCCCACCTGTGCTCGACGTTGTTCGCCCAGTTCCCGGCGGCGCCGTTCTTCTTCCATTGCGTGGAGTCGGGCGCGCAAAATTTGCATGGCCTTCAAGCGATTCTGTAACTGGGATTTCGCGTCTTGGCAGGAGACGACCAAACCCGTCGGCAAGTGGGTAATGCGTACCGCGGAGTCGGTGCGGTTCACGTGTTGGCCTCCAGGTCCAGACGCGCGAAAGGTTTCAATGCGCAGGTCTTTGGGGTCGATGTGTATTTCCACATCCTCCACTTCGGGGAGGACGGCCACCGTTGCCGTGGACGTGTGAATTCGGCCTGAGGCTTCTGTCTCCGGCACCCGCTGCACCCGGTGTACCCCGCTCTCGTATTTCAGGCGGGAGTACGCGCCTTTACCTTTGATCAGGAAGATGATTTCCTTGTAGCCCCCAATGCCTGTGGGATTGCTGGAGAGGATCTCCGTCTTCCAGCCGTGGTCCTCCGCGTACCGCATGTACATGCGGGCAAGATCTGCGGCAAAAAGCGCGGCCTCTTCGCCCCCCGCGCCTGCCCGGATTTCCATAATGACGTTCCGTTCATCGTTCGGATCCTTGGGCAAGAGCAGGCGTCGGATGTCTTCCTCCAAGCGTTCCTTCTCTTCGGTGAGTTCCTTAATCTCTTCTCGAGCCAGCTCCCGCAGTTCCTCGTCCTCTAAGAGGGCTTGGGCCTCTTCCAATTGTTGAGTCACCTGTTTGTAGCGTGTGTACGCCTCCACCAACGGACGGAGTTCTGCTTGTTCCTGAGCCAATTCGGCCAGCCGTTGGTGGTCGGACGCGATGGCCGGATCGGCCATCTGTTGTTCGATTTCCTTGTATCGACGAACTACATTTTCCAATTTATCCCACATGCTCATGGCTAGATCGCATCTTTCCGGAATGGGGCCAGAGAGGCACATCGGGACCTATCCGCTCCGTGCAGGGGCATCGGTGTCCCGGCCGTTCTCTGCCCCTTATTAGGATTTGAACAGCGGGAGATGTCCTAAGGAGATGATGTGTTTCCACCGATCCGGATCTCCCTCTGTGAACACTGCGGCTTCGGCAATGACTTCCGCTTGGGCCATGTCCATGAGTTGTCGTAGCCCGCGCAAGGTGCTCCCCGTGCTCACCACATCATCCACCAGAATAACGCGCTTTCCTTTCAGGAATTTCAAATCCTTTCCGTCTACATACAAAGTTTGGGGTTTGCCTGTGGTGATGCTCACCACTTCGGTGCTAATAGAACCTACCATGTAAGGTTTCAGTATCTTACGCACGACCACATAGGGAATACCCAGGCGCACAGACAAGGCGTGAGCCAGTGGAATCGCTTTCACTTCAGGGGTGACCAGGGCATCTGCTTCGGGTAGGCGGGACGCCAACTCCTCTGCTGCTGCCTCCACCACTTCTGTATCTCCCAACATGTTGAAGATAGCAATACGTAAACCCGGTGCTACCTCAAACAGAGGGAGATGGCGGGTCACTCCCGCAACTGTGACCGTGTAATATTCTTCTGCCATCGCTCGAACTGAGCCTCCTTTCGCGAGTTGTCATGGGCAGGCGAACGTTTTGGACCAAACCCCAGGGATTTTAGCACATTCTTACGGAATCGGCTACTCCGACCGTACGCTTCCTCTCAGAGGCCAAATTCCCGTTGGACATATCGGCGTAGGGCGTCCTTCCAATGGGGTAGGGTAATACCCAGTCGGGGACCTAATGTGTTACGGAGTACCGCGTGACGTGGAGGGGTGGCAAGGCGTTTCCATTGATGATGTTGAATAGGCACGACAGGGATGTGGGCCCGTCCGGTCAAGCGGAGTATCTCCCGGGCGTATTCGTAGCGAGAGCAATATCCCGCATTGGTAAAGTGGTATGTGCCGTAATGTTGCGTCTCCAAAAGCCGCGCCAACGCGCGGGCTAGATCGAGGGCGTACGTGGGATTGCCGAACTCGTCGGCTACCACGCGTAACCGACCGATACGATCGGCAGCCTGGATAATCTTGGTGATAAAATTATTTCCTCCGTGGAAGAAGACCCATGCGGTGCGCACAATGTAATGACGCGGCCATAACGTCTTCACCATCACTTCCCCGGCCCATTTGGAGCGCGCGTAGGTGTTCATGGGGTGTGTGGCGTCGAATTCCCGGTAGAACATGCCCGGACGTCCTGCAAAGACCTCGTTCGTACTGACGTGAATCAGGTCGGCTCCGGCCGCGCGCGCGGCCAACGCGATGTTCTGGGCCCCCCACGCATTGACCGCAAACGCGGCATCCGGATCCCGCTCCGCGCCGTCCACGTCCGTCCATGCGGCCGCGTTGAGGATCACGTCAGGCGCGACCTGAGCAACACGTGCTACAATTCCCGGGTCGGTGATGTCTCCTTGGGCTCGGGACCAGACGATGAGATCGTGGTCAGTGAGGACTTCCTGCAAGGCGCGGCCCAGTTGACCGTTTGCACCGGTAATCAGGATCCGCATGGTTTTTATCCCTCCCTGATACATTGAATGCCCTCAACACGCAGGGTCCAGGAGACGTTCTCTCCCACACGGGGGGGCGTTTCCACCCAAAAGGTGAAGGTATTCCCCGCGGATGTGTACACCTCTACCCGGTATCCGTCACCCACAAAGATCACGTCCTCCACATGGCCTTGAATGCAGTTTTCGTTGCCCTTCCCTGTTCCTTCTACGGCTCGCGGTCGCAAGAGTAACGTTACGGGATCGCCTACGCGGAGCGTGATGCCTTCACATGTAGGGGTGAATATGCCCTCAGGGGTGCGCACCTGCAATGGGGTCGTGGATGCTACCCGGCCGGCCAACACGTTGTCCAATCCCAGGAAACGAGCCACCCACACCGAACGGGGCCGAGCGTACACCGCTTCCGGCGTTCCCTCTTGTTCAATGCGGCCATCCCTCAGAAGGATGAGCCGGTCGGCAATGGCAAAGGCTTCTTCCTGGTCGTGGGTGACGTAAACGGCGGGCGTGTCCTCCTCTCGAAGGATGTGGCGCAGGTCCTCGAGTAATCGTTTCCGGAGTGCCCGGTCCAATGATCCCAGTGGTTCATCCAACATGAGGAGCGCAGGGCGAGGCGCGAGGGTACGGGCCAATGCCACACGTTGTTGTTCTCCTCCGGAAAGGTCGGTTACCCGCCGCGAAGCAAAGTCCAGCATGTTGACCCGTGTGAGGGCATCCTTCACGCGTCGTTCAATGTCCGCTCGGGATATGCCACGCATCCGCAAGCCGAAAGCCACGTTGTCCCAAACAGTCATGTGGGGAAACAGCGCGTAATCCTGAAACATGAGACCAAAGCCGCGTCGGTGTGGAGGTACATCGGTGATGTCCCGCCCGGCCCAGAGGATCTGCCCCGCATCAGGGATCTCCAGTCCGGCGATGATACGAAGCATAGTGCTCTTCCCCCCTCCAGAAGGGCCGAGCAAGCATACCGTTTCCCCACGGGCCACCACGAAGGTGACATCCCGTAGGACTCTATGGCTGTCGTAGGATTTGGAGATGTGTCGCGCTTCGAGCATCAGGGTTCCGCTCGTGTGTGGGATGAAGGACATCGCCAGGCGTTCTGCGGATCGGCCGGTCTTGCAATAGACCCACTGCTCAACCGTCCGGAGAATTTTAGCACGGATACGTCCTATTCAGAATTCTCTCACGCCCGGAAGGCGTATCCGCTCCATGATTAGAATGCTCACTCCCACCACGGCCATGAGGATGGTGGCCATTGCCAGGGCCTGGCCGTAGTTCAGCGCGCCGGGCTGGGAGAGGAAGCGGTAGATGGCAATAGGGATGGTGGGATATTCGGGGCGGGCCAGCAGGGATGTGGCCCCGAATTCGCCCATGGAGACGGTGAACGCGAACACCGCGGCCACAACCGCGGCCCGGGCCACGATAGGGAGGTCCACTTCCACCCACACCCGCCAGGGCGACGCGCCCAACACGGCCGCGGCCTCGTGCAGACGTTCGGGGATGGACGCGAGCGCGGGGTGCAGGGTGCGCACCACAAAGGGAAACGCGACCAGACTGTGGGCCAGGGGGATCAGCCAGGGCGATGTGCGCCAGGCCAGGGGAGGACGACTGAACGCGAGGATGAACCCCAGGCCCAGGGTTACCGCGGACGTGCCCAACGGCAGCATGAGCAAGGGATCCAGCACCCGCGCGAGGGGACCCCGTCGAGCCAGGAGGAACGCGGTGGGCAGACCCAAGCCCAGGGAGATGACTACCGTGGTCAGCGCGTAGAGGAACGAGTTGCGCACGGCCATGATGGGCGGCACATAGAACAAGGCGGCTCGCCGGTTGATGAAAAGTTCCTGGTAATACGCCAGGGTGAGACGGTGGACCGCCTCCCGGGTGCCCGGATGTCCGGGTTCCAGTTGGACAAAGGAGCGAAAGACCAGAGCGACAAGGGGTGCGATGAGGAGCACCAGCAGGAGCAGGACCACGCCCAGGATGATCAGGCGTTCCCCGCGGCGTCGGGGCACGCGAGCGGTCTCCGCTTCAGCCCGGGGGGTGGTGGGCACGATAATACGGGCGATCAGGTGGGTGTAGGCCACGGTGAGGCCCAAGGTGCAGAGGAGTTGGATGACAGAGAGGAGCGCGGCCAGGGGCAGGTTCAACATGCGCAGGGCCTGGATGTAGATCTCCACTTCGATAGTCGCGTAGCGGGGGCCTCCCAGGATGAGGACCACGCCGAAACTGGTGAAGTCGAAGAGGAAGACGAGGAGGCTCGCGGCCAGGATAGCAGGCCGCAGCAGGGGCCAGGTCACCTCCCAAAACGCGCGGCGGCTGTTCGCACCCAGGACACGCGCGGCCTGCACCAGCCGCGGGTCCAGGTGCGCCCACGCGTTGCCCACGATGCGCAGGACAATGGTGGTGTTGTAGAAGACATGCGCGATGAGGATGGCCCACAGGGTGTTGAGGAAGGGGATGGGCGGGCGCTCCAGGTGGAAAAAGGCCATCAGCGCCAGGTTGATCCACCCTCGGGGGCCCAACAGCGCGTTGAACCCCGCGGCCGCTACCACAGTGGGCAGCATGAAGGGGATGGTGGTCAGCGCGCGCAGCACATCTTTGCCCGGAAAGCGATAATGCGCGAACACATACGCGGCGGGGAGTCCCACCGCCAGGGTGAGCAAGGTGGAGAGCCCGGCCAGCCACAAGGTGAAGCGCACCACCCGCCAGATGAGCCCACCCTCCTCTACCAGCGCGGATGCCACCTGTCCGGGGCTCAGGCCCAGGCGCAGAATGCTGAACAGGGGGTAGAAGAAGAACAGGCCCAGGAAGATCAGGGTCGGCAGCCAGAGCACCACGGCGAGGGGGAATCGTCCCCCCCGCCGTGGGATGACCCAAGCACGCGCGCTCATCGGAGCATCACCTCGGACCAGGCCTTGATCCACTCCTCCCGGTGCGCGTTGATGTCCTCCGGGGACACATACGCGGGTTGTTCCGCGGTTTGAGCGAACTTGACGAACACCTCGGGCAGTTCCGCGTCGGGCCGCACCGGGAACATCCACATCTGCAAGGGGATGTCCTGCTGGAAGGTCAGGTCCAGCATGAAGTCCACGAACTTCTCGGCCAGATCTCGGTTCTTGGTTCCCTTGAGAATGCCCACGAATTCAATTTGGCGGAAGCAGGTGTCCGCCGCGGTAATGGCCCCGGTGGGCGGCTCCTCCATGGGGGTGGACGCGAAGTAGACTTCGGCCGCGGGGCTGGTGCCGTAGGAGACGACCAGCGGGTATGCGCCTTTGCCCGCGGAGCCACTGAAGTGGGTGAAGTACGCGGTGTTCCAGTCGTCCACCACCAGGACGTCGTTGGCCTTCAAGGCCTTCCAGTAGTCCAGGAATTGGTCCGGCCCAAAGTGCCCCACGGTCGCGAGCATGAAGGCCAGGCCGGGCGAGGAGGTGGCGGGGTTTTCCACCACCAACAGGCCCTTGTACTCGGGCTTGGTCAGGTCCTCCAGGGATTGGGGTACGGCCAGATGGTGTTCTTGAAAGTAGGCTTTGTCGTAGTTGAGACACACATCCCCGTAGTCCACGGGCAGGGCCCGGTTTTGGGGATCCATTTTGAATTTAGCGGGGATGTGGTCCAGCATAGGGGACGCGTAGGGCTCGAAGATGCCCGCGTCCAGCGCGCGGGAGAGGAAGGTGTTGTCCACGCCGTAGAACACGTCGGCCAGGGGTGCGTCCTTGGAAAGGATGGCCTTGTTCAGCGCGGAGCCTGTGTCGCCGCTCTTGAGAACGGTCACCTTCGCGTGGTTGGCTTCCTCAAACTGACGCATCACCTCCTCGCTGACCTCGAAGGAGTCGTGGGTCATTACCACTAACTCGCGAGGCCCGCTGGGTGTTGGGGTCGCGGTGGGCGCGGCCGTCGGTGGTGTTGTGGGGCGGCACGCGACCAGCGCGAGCATGGCCAGCAGCAGGGTTATAAGTGTCCATAACGGCAGTCGTTTCATAGCACACCTCCGATACGAATGCGTGACAGTGAACGGTGAACGAGCCCACGTCGTACTGAATTTTTACCCATGAGAGATGGTCACCACGATTCTCCCTTCCGCCACCTTTACTGCTGCCTCTTCCCCTACCAACTCATTAGATATCGTCCGCGTGTGACCGAAGTAGAGTGTGGCCTCCCGGAGAGGCCATCGCAAGCCCTGGGTGGTCACGCCGGTGACCGTGGGGGTGAGGGGAATAAGGGAGACGATGTCGCCGGGGTGGCCGTGCAGGGTCAGGGATTCTCCCCCGCGCAGGAGGTGGGCCCGCTCCGAACCATGGGCAAACCACAGCCGCGCGGCATCCCATTCCGGACGGGCCAGGAGCAGCACGTTGGCCAGGGTTTGGTCCAGGCGACCGCCCAACAGTCCCAGCAACAAAATGTCCTTTGCCCCCCGGCCCATCGCGGACTGTAACGCCAGTTCCAGGTCCGTGTAATCCTTGTCCCGGGGGTATTGGAGGAATTGTGTGCCCTCGGCGTCCAGGCGATCACGCACATCCTCGGGCAACGAATCCAGGTCCCCGATGACCACATCAGGGTGCAGGCCCAAGGCCAACGCGTGCAGCGTCCCCCCATCCGCGCACAATACCCACCGTCCCTCCAGCCACCGATGTACATCCCGGGCAGGATGACACTCCCCATTGGCGAAAATGACCACCCGTTCTCGATGTATCACGTCTACCTCCCCTAAAACAAATCGCCACCGGGTCCCGGTTTCGGGACGGTGGCGATTTTCTCGTTCAGCGAAGTGCCCGTTTCCCTCCGCCGGCATTACCCGGATCAGGTTCCAGGGGTCGGTGGCGGATACGGCCACCCTCTCAGCCGGGCTCCCCCGGCTCCCCCAACGGACCTGTTCAATTGTCACGTGAAGCCTGCCAAGGCTGTTCTTATTGTAGTTCGCTCTTCACAGTTTGTCAAACAGCTGGATGTGGGTGCACGCAGATGGCTTCAGAATCTCATCAAAAATGGTCTAAGGATCTCCACCAACACGTCATGTAAGGTGGGAATATGGGAGAGGCTGATCGCGGATCATGCTGGACGCCACGCCGTGCCAGATCATGCCGTCCTCTTGCACGGCCCGCCGGACGTGGGCTATGAACGTACGCGCGGGACGCACGCGTAGGATAAGGCGACCTTCCTCGTCGGTGGTGACCTCCACGGTGACGGTATCCAGCTGATAGACGTCCGTCTTATCCGTCGGCGTCAGGGTGATGAGGAGTTCGTCGCGCTCGGGGGGGTGCTCCACGCTCATCCTATCGTCCGCGGTCTACCGTCTTTTATTCTTCCACGTCATCTTCACCGTGTACGTGGCGTCGCCGCCGGCCTTGGCCACAGCCAGGGCGTTTACCTCCCCCGCAATTTTGAGGCCAAAGGTGACCTCCACCTCGTCTGGCGGCTGGGCGAGCCCGGATACCGTGCGGACGATGGCCTGGGCGCTGGCGCGCAAGGAGCCCAGGGCCTGCTCAAGGGTCTTGTCCGCGCGCTCGACGAGGTCTTCGGGGCTGATTCCTGCTCTGCGGATGCCGGGGGCTTCTGCCTCCTCCACCTCGATGAGGATGGTGCTGCCATCCTCGGTGTGAAACTCGACGTACCGGACCATGAGCGCCTCCTAGGGGCAACATATGACGGGAAATGGGTTGACATGTGTCTGGAGGATATTATAGAAGCGAATGTGAAGACGAGCAATCTGCCGAAACGTCCGCTCCGCATTGTTGCATCTCACGGCGCATCCTTGCTTTACCATGCCGATACTCTGGAATGATGGATGAAATGGGTGGGCGAAGGCAGCGCCTTCATTTATCCAGGGTATACAGATGATGCTCAGTCAAGTGTCAGGTGGGCGAGGGCGTTTCCTTCGCCCACCCTCACGGGGTACTAGAGCACATTTATGAACACGGTGCCACCTCGCTCTTACGACGACGATCTCATATCCTCCCCCAGATACGCGCGCAGGAGCGCGCGGAACAGTTTGGCATGGCGGCCGTTGCCCAGTTTGAGGTGCAAGAGTTCGTGGACGATGACCTCCCGCTGGAACGCGGGGGGCTGGGCCAACAGTTCGGTGTTGAAGGTGAGGCGGCCGCGGCGGGACGCGCTGGCCCACTTGCGGCGCATGGGGCGCAGGTGGATTTCTTTTACCTCCACGCCGATGCGCGCGGCCCAGCGCCGCACTTCGGCTTTGAAGATTTCGCGACGCACCAGTTCG
>CAYPUG010000038.1:0-21470 GCA_964413905.1 uncultured Anaerolineae bacterium
ACCCCTTTCCTTGGCCCCGCAGCCAATTGGGGACATCTTCCTGAACTGTGGCATTGCATAATACGACAGTATTGCCCATGCGAATGAGGGCAGAACCCTCCGCATGCATGATGACATTCGTTTCAATGGTGACCGGTCGTAGGTCATGGGGGCCACGGCCGTCAGACCGCTTTCCGTCCATCGTATTTTACCCCCTTTGCCCGGGATGTTATAGCGCTCTTTTGTGGTCTCCCATTATAGCATAATCTACTTGACGAATTGAGAAAGGCCACGTAGAGTAGGAGCGATAATTTTTATGAGTTGCATGATAAAAATTTGCCATCTTGGACGAAGGCGCGTATAATCTCCTTCGGCGAGAAAAGGTCGACGGTCCGTACCGGTATTCACTGTTGGGAGGAGGATGAATCGAACATGCGAGTTGCGTTAATTAACCCAAAATTCCGTCTGCCCATTGACACGCGAACAACGCCTCATTTGGGGCTTGCTTATCTGGGTGCTGTATCCGAAGAGGCCGGACATGAGGTCCGCATCTACGATGCGGATGTGGAAGATCAACCTTTAGAAGATTTCATCCAGGAATTTCGCCCGCACATTGTGGGCATTACCGCGAATACTCCCCAGGTCATGCAAGCTTGGCGGACGGCCAAGCGCATTAAGGCCATCCATGACGTGCCTATTGTTCTTGGTGGCCCCCACGTGAGTGTGCTCCCTGAAGAGTCGGCGGAGAAACCCTACGTGGACATTGTGGTCCGTGGTGAGGGTGAGGCCACTTGGGTGGAGATTTGTCAAAAAGTGGAGGATTTTCTACGGGATCAACCCCGATTTCGCACCGCGGACTTGATGGACCCGGCAAAGGGGATTTGGGATAAGGTGTTAGGGATTACGTACAAGACCAGCGACGGGAAAATTCACACAAATTTCGATCGTCCGGCCATTCGCGATTTGGACAGCTTACCTTGGCCCGCCTATCACCTGTTCAAGATGGACCGGTACACGAACCTTCAGCCGGCCACGGATCATGTGGACGGCGCGCGTTCCTTCTCCATCCTTACCAGCCGGGGATGCCCGTACCGCTGTACATTTTGTTCCCAGTCCATCATGCCCATTAAATGGCGGGCCCGGTCCCCGGAGAACGTACTTGAGGAGTGGAGGCACTTGGTGGTAGATTTGGGCGCGGAAGAAATCGGCGTGTTGGACGATTCCGCGAACATCCGAGTGGACCGACTACACAAACTCGCGGACTTGCTCATCGAGAATCGCCTCAACCATGTGCCGTGGATTTTCGTTAATGGCATCCGGGCGAATTTGGCCAACAAGGAACTGTTGGCCCACCTAAAGCAGGCGGGCCTTAAGCGTCTGGCCTTTGGTGTGGAAACGGGTGATCCGGAAATTCTTCTGAGCATTGATAAGCGCATCGATCACGAAACTATTCGCCAGGCGTTCAAGAACGCCAAAGAGGTGGGGTTAGAAACCATCGGCTTCTTCATTATCGGTCTGCCAGGGGACACCCGGGAAACCATGGAGAAGACCATCCAATTTGCTATTGAAGTCGATCCACTTATCGCAAACTTCAGCATGATGACCCCGTATCCCGGGACGATTGTGTACGAGATTATCAAGCAGCAGGGCCGTTTGTTGGTCAAAAACTGGGAGGATTATGTCTTCTTCGATAATCGAGCTCGTTTTGAAATGGGCGATTTGACCGCGGAACTGATGGAGGAGATGTTCCGCAAGGCGTACCGACGTTTTTACTGGCGGCCTAAGTATATTTGGCGCGCGGTGCGGCGTAAGGACTTCTGGCTCAACTTTGGGCGCAACGCGCGCATCGCGTATCGGACCATCTTCCCGCGCAAGGAGAAGGAAGAACTGCGGCGCCAAATCGAGGCCGACGCAGTGCCCATCTGACCAGCACGTCGGTCTCGTGACGGACAATCGTGTGGATTCATGTTCGGGAACATTTGCTTAAAATAGGAGAATTTGTCCATGCGCATAGCGTTCATCGGTCCAAAGTGGAATCAACTCGTCAACAGTTATCCCTCCTTAGGGTTAGGATACTTGGCTGCAGTGGCCGAGCAGGAGGGGCACGAGTGCGCGATCTTCGACTTTGGCTTGCGGCCGCACGTGCCCGTGGAGGAGGAGGTAAAGGCGGTTATCGACTTTAAGCCGGATTTGATTGCGTTCACCTCTATGACCACGTCGTATTACAGCGTGGAAAAGGCCGCACGCCTTTTAAAGGACGCGCTGGGCGTGCCCATCATCATTGGAGGCCCCCACGCGACCACGTTGCCCGACCTGACCCTGCAGAACCCGGATATCGATTATCTGGTCTATGGCGAAGGGGAAATCACCTGGCGGGAATTCCTGCGCGCGTTCTCCGCGGGGGATACTCGATTTGAAAAAATTCAGGGGCTGTGGTTCAAGGACGAGAACGGGAACATCGTAGAAGGGGGAAAGAGTCCCCTGGTGCCTAACTTAGATCAATTGCCCTTCCCGGCCCGACATCTCTTTGACCTGGAGGCGTATCCTCTGTTCGCCCCTAATGGGGAACGGATGATTACCCTCCTCTCCAGCCGGGGATGTCCGTATAATTGTTCTTTCTGCTTTAAGGGCATCGTAGGCCGTACTTATCGTCAGCGCAGTCCTGAGAACATCGTGGCCGAAATCGAAGAGGTCATGGAGAAGTACGGCACTCGCAACTTCTACTTTATCGACGATCTCTTCACCATTGACGTGCGGCGCCTGGGCAAGATTTTAGACTACATGATTGAACGCAACTTGGACATTCGCTTCCGCTGTCTGGCTCGAGTGGACCGGGTGAATCCGGAACTTTTGGCCAAGATGTACAAGGCCGGGTGTCGCCAAATTCACTACGGCATTGAATCCGGCAATCCGGAAGTGTTGCGTCGCACGGCAAAACACATCAACTTGGACCAGGTGAAACAGGCGGTCAAGTGGACCGAGGAAGCGGGCATCGCGGCTAAGGGGTATTTTATCCTGGGGTTGCCCGGCGATAATGAACAGACCATTATGGAGACGATTGAGTTTGCCGCGAGTCTGCCCTTGACCGAGGCGATGTTCTCCATTGCTACGCCCTTCCCGGGCACCAAGTTGTGGGAAGAACTTATTGCCCGGCGGCCGGAGTTGCGCTACAACGCGGATTTCACCCGGGCGTACTATTACAACTCCTACACCTCGGAAATTGCTCCCTTTATGAACGTCTCGGATGTACCGGATGAGAAACTCAGTGAGTACGTTATACTGGCCCGACGTCGCTTCTTGGAAGCGAAAGCACGGCGCATGTACCACAAGGCCTTTGGCCCCACGCTTGGGGAGGTCTTTTGGAAAGTGAGTCGCAATGATGCCGTGCGCGCGGTCGGGCGAGGTTTGATGCATCTTGGCTTGTTCAAGCGATTTCGCTATTACAAGACACGGGGAGAGGCGGAACAGTGGACATGAACAACGGCAAGTCTCCAAACAGGCAACCTACTTTTGGGGAGAAGGTGCAACGGCGTTTGCGATATTACCGGCGTCAAGCGTTACAGCCTGTACGTTGGTTAGCATATACAACGGGGCAGACAAAATTCGTCCCCCCGCCGGATCGCATGTACATCGAGTCCACGAACATTTGCAATCTGAACTGCATCATGTGCCCGACCGGGTTGAAACTCATTAAGCGTCCGAAAGGGTTCATGGATTTTGATGTGTTCAAGCAAATTGTGGACGAGATGGCTCCCTGGGTGCGGGCTACTACCTTGCACATCTGGGGGGAACCCCTCCTGCACCCACGTATTTTTGACATGGTGGAATATTGTTCGAAGAAAGGGTTGCGTTCGGAGATCAGTACCAACGCGACGCTTCTCACCGAGGAGAAGTCCAAGCGATTGTTGGATGCGGGTCTGAGTGCCATTTACCTTTCTATTGACGGTTTGCGCCCGGAGACGTATGAGAGTATCCGGGTGAAAGCAGACTACGAACGAACCAACGCGAACATCCGCCGTTTCATCGAATTGAAAGTAGAGGGCGGGTATCGCACCTATGTGAACATTCAAATCATTAAGATGAAGCAGACTCTAGACGAAATCCGAGAATTTGTGGAAGTATGGAGTTTGCCTGGAGTGGATCGAATCAACGTGAAGCCCTTTGATTCCTGGGGAGACCAGGTAGAACAGATTTCGGAATTGCGTCCTAACGAGGTTAAACTGCCGGCAAAACGATGGGCCTGTCCCAATTTGTGGTATCACGTCCACATTTACTGGGATGGCTCCATTGCCATGTGCGACCGGGATTTTAATTTAAACTTCCCTCTGGGCAATGTTATCGATCCGGATGGAAAGGTGCGGGTGATGAAGAACTGGAACGGCCCGCGAATGCAAGAGTTGCGGCGCCGTCACTTGGAAAATGACCTGGACGATGTGTCGCCGTGTAATACGTGCACAGAGTGGGCCTGGTGGAAGCCTTCCTTATTCTTCGCTCAAGGAAATCGGCCCGCGAACGAGGGAAACAAGATCGTGCGCCTGAAGGAGGATGGTCCCATTATCATCGGTTTGGACGAATTGGTGGAGTCCTAAAGGGAGGTGGGAAGATGAAAACCACGCTACTTTACCCGGGCATTGCCGGTTATGGGTTTAATTCTTTAAGTCGAGGCATGGAAGCAGGCTGGATTTCTCACGGATTGGCTTCCATCAGCGCGGCGGCCAAAGCGGAAGGTTTTGAAATCGACCTTATTGATTTGCGTGCGTTGCAGAGTTGGGATCATTTTCGAGAGGAGTTCAAACTGCGGGATCCGGATGTGGTAGGCATTACTATGATGTCCGTGGACTACAATCCGGTGATGAGGGCTCTTCAGATCATGAAGGAGGTCAAGCCCGAAGTCATCACTGTGGTAGGAGGACCCCACGTAACACTGGCGTTGGATGACGCGCTGCGCATGCCCAATGTGGATTACCTCGTCCTGCACGAAGGGGAAATCACGTTCCCACGCCTCCTCCACGCAATTGAGGAGGGGCGTCCGCCCAAGCAGAAGGTGTTACGCGGCATCACGCCCGACTTAGACAAGATCCCCTTCTCGGATCGGGATTTGTTCTTGAACGAGTGGCGGAAATGGGGCTATACCTTAGATAGCCCGGAAGTGCCTTTTGTTAAGGAACTTCCTCCTCCTTTTGTGACCATCATCGCGGGGCGTGGGTGTGCTTACAAGTGCGCGTTCTGTAAACCCGGTGAGGACCTGATCTTCGGCAAGAAGGTGCGCCGCCGGTCCGTGGAAAACGTCATCGAGGAATTGAAGATGCTACGGGACAAGTACCACTTTGCGTCCTTGATGTTCCACGATGACTGTTTGACCGAGGACCGGGAGTGGGTCATTGAGTTCTCTCGTCGTTACAAGGAGGAGGGGTTCACCCAGCCTTTCTTTGCCCAATCCCGCGCGGATATTATCGTGCGCCATGAGGACATGGTCGCGCTCATGGCGGATGCAGGCCTGGCCGGGTATTTCATCGGCTTTGAATCGGGTAACCAGCGGGTGTTGAACTTCCTGCGCAAGGGGACAACTGTGGAGAAGAACATTCAGGCGGCCAAGATTTGCAAGAAATACGGTGTAGCCATCTGGGCCAACTATATGATGGGCATTCCGACAGAAACGAAAGAAGAGGTGATGGATACGGTGCGGATGATCCGGGAAATCGACCCGGATTACTTTAGCCCGGCTTTCTTTACCCCTCATCCGGGCACGGACTTGTACGAGTACGTGATGGAACATGATTTGAGCTTGATTACGGATTATGATCAGTACCGTCGCAACCCCACGGAACCTAAGATTAAAGGGCAGGATTACGAATTCCTCAAGTGGGCTCGGGATTACAGCCAGAAGCGGAAGTTCAAGAACCGGGTGCGGCGTGGTTTCAAGGCCTTCCGGGAGAAGTGGTTGAATCCGCGTCGGTATATCCGTAAATTACGCCGCATGTTGGGGTTGGACCGACCGGATACCCCAGACCGTCCACAACCCCAGTGGCAGGGGGTTGCGTAAGAAGGAGTTGGCCTAAAAGATAAGGAAGAAATTTGTGTGGGATGTTCGCTGTCTTCTGCCGCGGACATCCCCGGAATTTTTCCCTTTTAAACCGAGGGGCATTCGCAGAGTTTTATCAGTGAGTCAAGACTTGTCTCCGTAAAAAGAGGGCTTTTCAGAGCGCTTACACTTAAGGGCAAACGGGTAGGCGACGGCAGGGTAGACGACGGCATTGCCGTCGCCTACCCCCCCCGACGGCCTTACGATGGCTCAACCGCCGATACAGCGCTTCGCGTGTGAGAGCATTGAAAAGCCTAAAAAAGGAGCAGGGGCACATGCGCGTGTTGCTTGCCAGTCCGGAAAGCAAGGTTTGGAGTTCAAGAAAACATATTCCGTTGGGCCTGGGATACCTGGCCGCGGTGCTGCGCGAGGCGGGCCACGAGCCCATGATTTACGATGCCGCGGTGGAGGATGTGCCCATTACGTATTACATGGACCAGGCCATCGAGGAAGGCCGCCCCTTTGGCATGGTGGGCATTACGGCCACCACCCCACTCATTGAAGAGGCGTGGGACATGGCCTTCGAGGTCAAGCGGCGTTACAACGTGTGGACCATTCTTGGGGGGCCGCACCTGACCATCATGCCTATGGAGACCATGGAGAAGAAGCCCTGGGTGGACTTTGTGTTCCGGGGGGAGGCCGAGGAGGGCCTGGTGGATCTGGTGGACGCGCTGGACGCGGGCCGGGATTACGGTGGTATCCCCGGCCTCTTCTTCCGACACGGCGAGGAAATTATCCCTTCCCACGAGTCCCCCATCATCCAGGACCTGGACAGCCTGCCTTTTCCCGCTCACGACCTGTTCAAAATCGAACGCTACACCAACCTCCAGCCCCTCACCGATGGGCTGGACCCCCACGCGCGTGCTTACACCATTCTCACCAGCCGGGGGTGCCCCTACCGCTGTACCTTCTGTTCCAAGCCGGTGACCGGTAATACCTGGCGCGGGCGCTCCGTGGAGAACGTCATCGCGGAATGGCGTTGGCTGGTCCGCGACTTGGGCGCCACCGAAATTGGCGTGACCGACGACATCTGGAATTTGAAGTTGGACCGGGCCAAGGCCATCTGTCGGCGGCTCATCGAGGAGGATTTGAACACTGTACCTTGGATCACCGTTCACGGCATGAAGGTCAATCACACGGACTTGGAACTCTTCCAACTGATGAAGGCCGCGGGGTGCAAGCGCGTGGGCTTTGGCGTGGAAAGCGGGGATGACTGGATTTTGAAGAACGTGATCCGCAAGAGTCAAACTGTGGACATGGTGCGGGAGGTGTTTCGCAACGCGAAAGCTGCGGGCCTTCAGACTATGGGCTTCTTCATCTTTGGCATGCCCTATGAGACCGAGGAGACGATGGAGAAGACCATCCAACTCGCGCTGGAGTTGGATCCGGATCTGGCAAATTTCATGCTGGCCGCGCCCTTCCCGGGCACCGAGATGTACGATCTCATCTTGCGGGAAGGCCGGATCTTCGCCCAGGATTGGCACGATTACGCGATTCACGAGGAGAAGGCCCGCTTCATCATGCCCGGCTACGATCCGGAACTGGTAGAACGCAAGTGGCGGGAAGCGTACCGGCGCTTCTACCTGTACCGGCCCAAACGGCTTCTTCAAAAACTGACTCATAAGGACCTGTGGCTGAACCTACCCGATACACTTCGTAATGCCCGTCGGTTCTTTTTCGGGGAGAAAAAGAAGGAATCGCGCACGCCTAAAGTGGCTCCGACCGGGTAGGGTGCCTTCTCATCCCTCCTTAATCCTCTACCCACACCTCCACCGGCGCGTCGCCTCCTAGGTCTACTCGCAAAACCCATTCTCCGGGAAAGTGGAGGATCCGATTAGGCTGTAAGTGGCGGAACGGCCGAGTGTATAACATCCGCCGTCCTTGGCGAATACGTAACACCCCTTTATCCATAAACGTCTGTAGCCAGAAAGAAAAACGCGGCGTGGGTTGCCCTCCGGCTAGAGAAGTAATGCTATTAGGGAACACCCAACGGATAGGGGGTTGTGCGATGACAGGCACACGGGCCTCGGGCCATGTTTGGCGTTCCAAGAACTGATGCACGTATTGTGCCGCGGCTCGCCCCTCTAGTGCACTTCGGGATGCAGTTTCCGCCCCGCGCAGCAAGTTCCCCGCGGCAAAAATCCCCCGCCGCGATGCGTGAAATCCCCCATCTACCTGGGGCCCCAACGTTCCCGGGTCAATGATCAGCTCTCCGCTACGGGCTACCTCATTTTCTGGAATCCAGTCCCCCGTGAACACTACCGTATCGCATGGGATTACAGAACGATGGCCGGTTGTTATGTTCTCCACCTCTACACCTTCTACTCGACGGAGGCCTGAAATGCGGACTACTCGGGTGGATGTGTACAGGGGGGTAGAACGCCACATATTCATCAGGGCCCAGCGCGCCAGAGAGTACGGGAAATAAATTTGATGGCGTGGTAGATCTGTCACCATCGCGACGACTTTCACCCCCGCGCCTTGCAATGTCATCCATGCGGACAAACTCACCGCTTCCGCTCCCACAATGACTGCCTGGGTCCCCACCGGCAGATGACGTTCATAGACAAAACGTTGCAACGCGCCTGTGGTGAACACGCCATGCGGTCGGGTGCCGGGCACCAATCGGGCTGAACGTGGGCGTTCGCGTACGCCTGTAGATAAGAGGATGGCTTGAGCTGTGATGACTCCCGTTCCTTGAGGGCTGGTAAACGTCAATGCACGTTCGCTGTCCCATCCGGTGATGGTAGTACTCGTATGAATCTCTACTCCATGTGCACGGGCTAGGCTCACATATCGACGTGCATACCCCGGTCCTGACAATATGCGGTGTAGATCTTGCAGGCCGAACCCTGTATGATGACATAGACGAGGCATTCCGCCGGGTTCCGGTTCTCTCTCTACGACCATCACGCGTTCTACGCCTCGTCGTTTTAATTCAATCGCGGTGGCCAGTCCTGCCGGTCCCGCGCCTACAATGAGTACATCTGTCTCTACGGTCATCATCTGGATCCCTCTTACCGTGCGGTGTGTGTTTTTCTTTCATCATCCAACGCCAGAAGGAATTTCGGGTCTTGGCCTGTTTCCCGGGCCAGGATGTCTACAATGTGCGCCCGGCAGTTAAACCCCTGACAACGCCCCTGCATGGCCCGGGTTCGTCGACGAAGCCCGTCTAGCGTGCGCGCGGGGATGGGGCTGTGGATGGCGTCCAAAATTTCGCCCAACGTCACCTTTTCGCAGTGGCATACGATGCGGCCGTAATCAGGATTGCGTGCGATAAGGTCATCCCGCTGATAGGGACGGGGTGCGGCCGCACCGATGTAAGGCATGTGCACAGGGCGGAATTCTCTTTTCTCTCGCAGGGCGAGTCCTGCATCTGCAAGTAAATCTCGCACGTACTCCGCGATTCCCATGGCTGCAGATACCCCCGTGGAGCGAATACCTCCCACGCACACGTATCCCTGATCCTTGTGCAGGCGAATCTGATAATCAGAATGTTCTGTCGCGGCTCGCAGCCCTGCGTACGTTGCGGTCACTTCCTCATTAAGTAGGGCTGGCAGAATGGCTTTTCCCTTTGCCAGGAGTGTACGGAGCCCTTGCTCACTGGTAGCCGTGTTTGTTTTGTCGTCTAAGTCCTCCGCGGTGGGGCCCAAGAGCACGTTGCCGAACACCGTGGGACTGATAAGCACCCCCTTCGTGATAGGGGTGGGGACGGGGAGGATGATGTGGTTGATAAGGGAGCGGGCAAATTTGTCAAATACGATTAGTTCTCCCCGCCGGGGTGTAACCGTAAAATCATGATGACCGAGCATATGATCAATCTCATCAGAGTAGAGCCCGGCCGCGTTCACTAGATAACGGGCACGCACCGAGCCGCTGGGCCCGTCTATCCGTTTGGTGCCGTCCGGCAGCACGTGTACCTGCTGCACCGGGAAGTTAAGGCGTAAGTTTGCGCCGTTAATGACGGCCTGGGTCGCGAACGCGATAGAGAGGGTAAAGGGGCAGATAATGGACTCCCCGGGTACGAGGAGCCCTCCCCATGCGCCCGAATGCAAGTTGGGCTCCAATTGGTAAACTTCCTCCGGGGAGAGAATACGCACATCGGTGACCCCGTTCTTAAACGCGCGTTCCTGGAGCGAGGGGAGAATATGCTTCTGTTCCTCAGTCCACGCGACCAGCAGCCCACCCAGACGTTCTACGGGGATGCCTGCTTCGGGCACGAATTTCTCCATGAGTGCGTAGGATCTTCGAAGTAATCGGGCTTCCAGAGTGCCGTTTTTCGCATCGAATCCGGTATGCCAGATTGCAGTATTGGCTTTGGTGGTGCCCATCCCCACGTCGGGGTTCGCTTCTAAAAGGACAATGGAAAGATGATACCGGGCCAGTTCCCGAGCAATAGCCGACCCTACAACACCTGCCCCAATGATAGCGACATCGTATACACCGGGCATAAGCAAAGGCCTCCCTTAAGAACAAGGTCGCATAGAATCTAACGCGTTGTGAGGTATCTGGCCGATGGAAGATGCCCCCGCTTTTACTGTGCGCGCGGTGAAGATAATGCGATCTCCTCGGTAGATGTCCTGGGCGTACTCAAAGGGGGTACCGTCCTCGGTCATGGCACAGCGACGAATTTCCAGGATGGGCAAATCCAAGTGGACGCCCATTATCTCCGCCCACTCCTCATTCAGTAAAGAGATCTCCAATTCCTGAAAGGATTGGGCGGGTTCTACGCCGAAGTACTTTTTCAAAATGCCGTAGATGGAATCGGTCAGGTTGAAGTCCAATAGATCTGGAAAAAGACGCACGGGGAAGAAGGAATTCTCTAAAGCAATGGGTTCCTCATCCGCAGTGCGTAAGCGGACAATGTGGTACACTTCATCTTCATTTTCCAACTTGAGTACCCGAAGGATATGTTGGGGCAGCGTGTGGGCCGGGATCACCTCGGCTGTAATAATCTTCGCTCCTGGGGTAATGCCGGCTTGCTGGAGTTGTTGATGAAGTCCGTGGGGTGAACTCAAATCAAAGCGTATCTTAGGTTGGGAGACAAAGACCCCGGAACGGTTACGTCGTGAGACCAATCCCCGTTGCATCAGGAGGTTAATCGCGGCCCGGGCCGTCATTCGAGAGATGCCAAATCGTTCGGCCAGTTCCCGTTCCGACGGAATTCGGGAATTGGGAGGACGGGTACCCGTTTTGATCTCTTCAGCAATCTGATTGGCGATTTGGCGATATACCGGCAAAGATGTGGATTTGTGGGCAAGCATAGTAGACCTTTCTCCTCGCGGGTTTGTTCTATTATAACAAAGTCCCGGGTACGTGGCTTATGGCTCTTTTGTCAGTCACTCAGCACCTCCGCAAAAGGATACGATACCTCCGGTCCTCGTACTGGCACGGTAAAGGTGATGAGATGCTGCTCTTGGGACCAGTAGTGGAGTTGAAAGGCCGGATCGTCCAAAATGTACTCGGATGGGTGTTCTAAGGTGAGATCCAAGGTGAGACGCATACCCATGCTGGGCGCTGTACTCACACTTACCCCCTGCCATTGGGTCAGTGCGGCCAGGTGAATGTGTCCGGCTAAGATGCGCACCACTTGGGGATGTTTCCCCACGACTTGCCAGAACCGGTCCATGCCCTCGAAACCATCGATATCTGTTTCTGGCACATGAAAGCGCACCGGTGGGTGATGCATGAAAATGACTGTGGGCTGATCTGGTCGCTCGCTCAGACGCCGATCTAGCCAAGCGGCCCGCTCCTCACAAATTTCCCCACCCGGCGCGCCCGGCACTGTAGTGTCCACGGTGATTAGCCGCAACTCCGAGCCTTCGATGACATAATTAATGAATTCTCGGCTTTCCGTTGGACACGCGGTAGGCCCAAACACGTTTATCAGCACATCGCGGCGGTCGTGGTTGCCCGGGATCACGTAAAAGGGCGCGCGCAAATTTAGGAGGATGGAGGCTGCACGCTCCATTGCCTCTTGAGTACCGTGATTAGTGATATCTCCCGTTACCAGGACTAGGTTGGGTTGAGGGACCAGTCTGTTGATATGGTCCACACATCGGATTAGATTTTCCGCCATTGGTGCGATGCCGAACGTCTTCCGGCCCCAACCTTCGATGTGTGTATCGCTAATGTGTGCAATGAGCATGATGCCTCCGCGATGTTACTCTCGGTTGGACAGCGCGAATCCAATGAGGCCCAGAATACCGGTGGAGACCATAAGTACAACGCTGACCGCGTTGATTTCCGGTGTGATGCCAAAGCGTAAGCGAGAGTATAAGAGAATGGGTACAGTGGGTTCGGATCCGATCAGAAAGTATGTGGTATTAAAGTTCTGGAAAGAGAAAAGAAACCCGATGATGGCCGCGCCTAAGATAGCCGGCAAGAGAAAGCGCATGGTCACGCTCATAATCGCGGCCCAGCGGCTCGCACCCAGGTCCATAGCGGCTTCTTCCAGGGCAATGTCGAACTTTTTCAACCGCGCGGTGATGACCAGTGTAGTTGTTGTGGCCACGAAGCTCACTTGGCCCAAGATGACCAGAAACAGCCCTGGGCGAAGGAACGTGCCCGCCCCTGGACCTAATGCCTCGTCCAGCGCGTTGGCTATAGCATAGGAAAACGCGAGAATGGACGTGCCTAACACCACACCGGGGACTACCAAGGGCCCCAGCATGAGCATGTAAAAGAACCCTTTACCGATGAACCGTTCTCGCACAAACAGGAACGCGTTGTTGATTCCCAAAACAACCGAGATTAGCGTTACCGCTACAGCCACCTTCAAACTGGTAGCGATAGAGAGGAGCATGCGGCGGTCATCCAGTAGGCCTACTCGATCAGGGCGGCTGGATTTGAACCAATCCAGTGTAAACCCCTGCCAGGGAAAGGAAGCAGATGGGTTATCGTTGAAGGCCAGGATGGTCACGATAATCAATGGCCCCAAAGTATATAATAGGACCAAGAAAATGTAGCCGTAGCCCAAGAGCAACCGGATGGTCCGAGTTCTGCCCGTTGCTGTGTACATTTACATTGCCTCCGATATATCTTGCCCGGTGATTTTCAGGAGGGCCCATACAAACAATACAGAAAACGTGAGCAAGATAACGCTGAAGGCCGCTCCCTGGTGTTGGTTGAATCGCACAATGAATTGATTGTAAATATTCTCCGTGAACCAGAGGCTATTCTTGCCGCCCAACAGGGTCACGGTCACGTAATTTCCTAGGACAAGCATGAAGACCATGATACTGCCTACCATAATGCCTGGAGCGGAGTGGGGAATGACGATTTCCCTCATCGTGGACCAAAAATTACCTCCTAAATCGTAGGACGCTTCGATGAGGCTGTCGTCTAAAGTCTCCAAGGAATTGAGGATGGGGATAACCATGAAAAGAAGGGAGGTGTACACCAGCCCCACCATAATGGTCCAATTATGGTAGAGGAACTCGATGTTGTGGCGAGTGATGCCGAGAGCCCGCAGGGTATAACTGAGAATGCCCGTTTCTCTAAAAATGACCATCCACGTAAAGGCCTGAATCAACTCGGAGACCCAGTAAGGGAGGATGATGGCGATGACAACCAAGGCTTTGGCCCGTTCACTTAGAACTTTGGTGACTACAAACGCGGCGGGGAATGCAATGGCTAGCGTCACCAGAGTGGTGAGGATGGAATACTCGACGGTATGGATGAACACGCCTCTATAAAGGGGATTGGTGAAGAAGGTGGCGTAGTTCTTTAGGGTAAACGCGCCGGTGTACCGGTCCTGGAAGGAGAGAAGGAATAATTTAATGTGCGGCAGCACAAATAACAATCCTATCCACAGGAGCATGGGAAGGAGCAAGAGCCATAAAGCGCCCGTTCGTTTCAGTCTGGCCTGCATGATGTGTCCTCCTTAATCTTCCTGCTGGGGAACGTGGTGGAAAATGTTGGCCGCGACCCAGTTCCAAGACAAGGTTACTACGTCCCCGACGTGGACTTCCGGCGCCTGCTCGGTGTGCTGGACTTTCACGTTGATGCTGAGAGGGCGCTGACTTTCCAACAAATCGACCACAATGAGGGAATGCGATCCGTCGAAGTTAATTTCGGACACTTTTCCCAAAATACCTGGTGAGCGTTTGCCGGGTTGCAGGAGGATCATCTCTGGGCGGACAAACAGATCCACTTTATCCCCCGCTATCATGGGCTCCCCAATGCGTCCCTGCATGAGGAGGCCCCCCATATCTACTTCTCCTACTTCGTCACTCACTTGACGAACGAAGTAGCCCTCGCGAAGGATGTTATTTTCCCCCACGAAGGAAGCCACAAAGTGTGTGGCCGGTCGACGGTACAGTTCTTCGGGCGGGGCGATTTGCTCAATACGTCCTTTATTGATGACTGCAATGGTATCGGACATGGCAATGGCTACAGTCTGGTCGTGAGTGATGTAGATGAATGTGGTACCTAACCGTTCCTGGAGGCGTTTGAGTTCCAGTTTCATGGCTTGACGGAGTTTCAAGTCCAGGGAGGCCAATGGTTCATCTAGGAGGAGGACGGTGGGCTCCAGCACCAGGCTACGGGCCAAAGCGACACGCTGTTGTTGTCCGCCGGACAGTTGGTGGATACGGCGTTTTCCTAGACCGGCGAGGCCGACGCGGGCCAGGGCTTCATTGGCTAGCCGTTCCATCTCCTTCTTGCTCATGCCGCCCCGTCGCCGCAACCCATACATGACATTATCCAACACATTCATCATGGGGAACAGAGCCAGCCGTTGGAAGACCATATTGCATGGACGCTTGTTGGGGGGCACGTCGTTCACGCGTTGACCACCAATGTAGATGTCTCCAGAAGTGGGGATTTCAAACCCGGCGATCATGCGCAGGATAGTCGTCTTGCCGCTGCCTGAAGGACCAAGCAAGGAGAAAAAACTGCCCTTAGGCACATCAAAACTCACATGGTCTACTGCGACCAAATCACCGAATTTTTTGGTTACATTGACTAAGGATACGTCAATTTCCTGAGCCATAAGCCCGTCTCCCTTGTTCTCTCCAAATAAGAGAAGCATCTGCGCTTTTTCCTTGATATAAAGAAAAGGCGGAGATTCGTCTTTCTAACCAAGGTGCATTTGCGGAATTTTACGTGTTACACTGATGGCGGTATCGCCCTGTGAGGGCATTTCCCCCCACAGGGCGATCGTCGTTTTACTCGGATTTGGCTGCCTTGACTTGTTCAAGGACTTCGGCCTCGATGTCACGAGCGTAAGGCGGTAGCGGGAAGTACCACTTGATGTTGGCCATCTTTTCCGGCGGGAGGGTCTCTTTGACTACCTTGGCCAATTCGGGGGATGCAAGTTCGGCAGCACCTTCCGACGCGGTCTGATAGCCTGTCTGGTTGATGATGACGGCCGCATTCTCCGGCTGCATGATGAAGTTAATCCACTCATACGCGGCATCGATGTTCTCCGCTCCCGCGGAGATGGCGAATGTATCGTACCAACCCACTGCACCTTCCTTGGGTACCGCGTACTTGAACTTGGGATCTTTTACGCTAAGCGTCCAAGCGATCGCGTCCCAACTGGTGCCCAGCCAGACCTCTTCCTTGGTCACCAATTCTTCCAACTGTTGGCGGGAATCCCAGTACGTGCGCACAATGGGCTTGCACTCAATGAGTTTATCCCGCACTTTGTACATCACCTTCCGGTACTCGTCCTCACTCTTGACGGCTTTGGCCGGGTCCATGCCTAGCGCGTACGCGAACATGTACAAGGTATCGTACTTAGCTCGGTAAGTGACCCGCCCCTTGTACTTGGGGTTACACAGGTCTAAATAGGTTTCACCCGCGTCTGGGGCCTTCTCCGTGTTGACAATCATGGCGGTGGTGCCCCATACAAAGGGGAGGGCATATACTTTGCCGTCAAGCGTGGCCTGTTCGGTGATGGACTTAAGGTAGGTGGGATTGAACAGCTTGGTATTGACCCGGGACATGTCAATGGGTTGGTAAATGCCGAATTCCTTCTGTGCCGTGATTACGTAATTTAAAGTGGGAGAGACCAGATCAAATCCCACACCCTTTGTGGCTGCCATTTTGGCGATTAACTCATTGTTGTCACCAATGTAGGTGATTTCCACCTTTATACCGGTCTTGTCGGTAAATTTCTGGACCAGCTCCTCGGGTGCATACCCTTCCCACGTGAGCATGCGCAGAACACCGCCCTTCTTAGTCGGTGCAGCTTTCGTGGGCTCGGTTTGGGCCGCTTTAGTAGGCACGGCGGCTTTGGTAGGTTCGGGGGCCTTGGTGGCCGCGCCGCCACAGGCACTTAGCAGGATGGACAGGATCAAAACGAGTGCGAGGAGCATTGTAATCTTGCCCTTCATTTTCCTCTCCTTTCTTCCTCTATGGGTGGAATGACGGGATGGTACATGGAATGGCGCAACATTTTGACAATGGATGGGAATTCTGTGGCGTTCTCCCCTCCTTTCTGGTTGGCGATTTGGATTGTGATATGGTGTTCACTCTGCTCCAAGAAGATACCCGCCTGTTGGGTTTTTGGAGATGAGGCACACGGCTGTCCAACAGAGGGCTCTTACTGAGTATTAAGATATACCACAAGTTATCTGGTACAGTCAAATATCAATCTGGTATAGTCCACATGATCGGCAGTTGATTTACCAACAAAGCTCTGCGAATTTCCTTTTTCATGCCAAGATGTGGACCCAATTGATTGGCAAAACTCTACGTATGCACCTAGGGTTAAAAGAGAATGTGTCTGTCAATCAGCTGGAAGTCCTCCAAATTCTTGCGTTTCCTTTAGGCCCTGGTACATAAAACAGAATGTTTCTGTTGCCCGCGAAATGTGCTTAAATTTTTTCTCCGGGAGGGGCGGGAATATACTATCAAGAAGCCAAAATGGAACGGCTTGTTCTGGCTACTTATGGCATAGATGGGGAGGTTAATAACACCCGGTGCGTTCTCAACTGCTGCTCATGTCTAAATTACCCCTTTATTGGGCCTTTCGGCGCTTTGGTCGGCCGAAGATGTTACCCTTCTCCGTTGTTGTGAGTGTGTCCTTCCGTTGCAACAGCCGTTGTCGTACGTGCGATGTCTGGCGCAAACCCAGTGATGACATGTCCGTGGAGGAGTGGTCGCGCATATTTCAAAGTTTGGGGCGAGCACCTTATTATCTCACGTTTACCGGAGGAGAGCCTTTTTTGCGTCGAGATTTGGCCGATCTTGTTATCGCCGCGTATGAGCACACCCAGCCGGGCTACATCACTATTCCCACGAATGGCCTCCTGCCCGACCGAATTGTCCAACAGACCGAACAAATGTGCCGTGCGTGTCCTGAGACGAAGATCGGTATTAACTTGAGTCTGGACGGCATCGGTGAGGAACACGACGATATTCGTGGAATCCGGGGTAACTGGGAGCGTGCGTTGGACACTTGGCGCGGGTTGAAGGTGCTTCAGAAGACATACCCTAACTTGGTTCTCACCATTCACACGGTCATATCCCGATATAATATCCGCCGTATTCGGACGATTTATGAAGCATTACAGAAACTCGAGCCGGATTCTTATATTACCGAAGTTGCCGAAGAGCGGGTAGAGTTGGACACAGTGGGTTGGGGAATCACCCCCTTGGCCCATGAGTACGCGCCTGTGGCGGATTTCTTAAGTAAGAGGGCGCGGGAGGTCCCGGCTCGGGGCATCGCGCGGGTGACGCAGGCTTTCCGGGCCCAGTACTATCAATTGGCCAAGCAGACGCTGCTTCAGCGCCGACAGGTCATTCCCTGTTATGCGGGGTGGGCCAGCGCTCACATTGCGCCCAACGGGGATCTTTGGTCCTGTTGTATTCGTGCCGAGTCGGTAGGGAACATCCGGGACGCGGGGTACGATTTCCGCAAGGTATGGTTCAGCCCAGAGATGGATCGGTTGCGCCGCAGTATTGCGAACAAGGAATGTTGGTGTCCGATGGCCAACGCGGCTTATGCCAACATGCTTTTGCACCCTCCAACGGTGCTACGTGTGCTGTGGGATGTTATCCGTCGGCAAGGAGCTTTTTCCTCCTAAACCAACGTGCATGTATGGGGTTTTCTCCGTTCATCGGTGTGGGTACATTGAGAGGTTTTCCCGGATTCCTCCTCGCCAACAGGCCAATTGTATCTCCGCGAGAAAATTGTGTAAGATGTGGAGTTGGCAACTTCGCTTTATGGAGGGAGGGTTATGAATACGGAAACAGATGTTTCATTTGTGTCGTGGGGGCAACGTTTGCAACATGTGTTGATGTACCTTGTTGAACGGTTTGCTATTCCCCCGGCGCTGGTCTTGTTGATAGTCGCCGTTGTGATTGGAACGGCTACAGGGTATGGGGCCGTATTTTTCATCTGGCTTTTAGGACTTATCGAACAGTTGGCCGAGCAGTTACGCTCGGATATGGGCATCCTGGGCATGTTTTTGGCCCTTGGAACCGGTGGCGCTTTGGGCGCTCCGTTGATTGTGTATTTGGCCAGTGAGGCTCGGGGTCATGGCGTGCCCGAGGTGATGATGGCGATTGCCGTCAAAGGGGGACGTATTCGCCCGCGGGTGGTGGTTGTTAAGGCGGTGGCCTCTGCGTTGACTATCGGTACCGGTGGCTCGGCCGGTCGTGAGGGGCCTATTGTTCAAATCGGATCTGCGTTGGGGTCCACGCTGGGGCAGTTACTGGGCTTTTCCGAGGAACGTATTAAGATCCTTGTCGCCGCCGGTGCAGCCAGTGGTATCGCGGCGACTTTTAACGCCCCGATTGCAGGGGTCATTTTTGCCCTCGAGGTCATTTTGGGAGAGTTCAGTACCGGCTATTTTGGTATAGTGGTGATTTCGGCTGTTTCGGCCAGTGTTGTAAGCCGTGCGTATTTGGGTAATGCTCCTGCGTTTATAGTTCCCGCCTATGGGTTGTCTTCACCTTTTGAATTGGTCCTCTACCTGATTGTAGGGATTCTATCCGCCCTGACCGCCGTGCTCTTCATCAAAATGCTGTACACTGCAGAGGACTTGTTTGAGAAATGGCGCATCCCCGAGGTGAGTAAACCTGTCATCGGCATGTTGCTCACGGGCGTGGTTGCGTTGGCGTATCCTCAGGTTTTGGGACCCGGTTTGCACTTCATCGGTGAGGCTATTGCGGAGAACATGAGCCTCAGTCTTTCCTTGTTGGCACCTTTGGCGATTGCTAAATTAGTTGCGACAAGCATGACCTTGGGAGCGGGGAACTCCGGTGGTGTGTTTGCTCCGGCTCTGTTCTCCGGTGCCGCGGTGGGCGGTAGCCTCGGCCTTATCTTTCACCAGATGTTCCCCCACCTATTTATTAACCCAGGGGCTTACGCGCTGGTGGGCATGGCGGCCACCTTTGCCGGGGCGGCCCATGCGCCGATTACTGCCATTCTCATTGTCTTTGAAATGTCCAACGATTACCGGCTGATTTTACCCCTGATGTTCGCCACGGTGATTAGCACCTTGTTATCGCAGTACATCCACAAGGAGTCCATTTACACCTTAAAACTCGCACGTCGAGGTATCATCATCCGCCACGGTCGGGACATCGATGTGATGGAAGCGGTCACCGTGGAGCAGGCCATGCAGAAGAACCCGGCCACCATTCCGGCGGATTTGCCGGTGAAGGAATTAGGACATAAGTTTGCTGAAATTCACGCCCACGGCGCTCCTGTGGTGGATGAGAACGGGCATTTGGTGGGCATTGTGGCCTTGGCCGATTACGAGAAGGCGTTGAAACGTCCGGATGTAGCTCGGCTGAAAGTGCGCGATATTATGTCTCGAGACCTGGTCGTCACTTATCCGGACGAGACGCTGTGGCAGGCGTTGCGCAAGTTGGGCATTCGAGATGTGAGCCGGTTACCGGTAGTCTCTCGCCAAGATCCTCGCAAGCTGGTGGGGGTGGTGCGGCGGCGAGATATTATCCGCGCCTACAATATTGCTGTAGCCCATCGGGCCGAGATTCAACAACGTTTGCAAGAAATGCGAGTGGCAGAAGGCGAGGGGACTGAATATATCCGTGTGGATTTGCCCAAGGATGCCTGGGCTGTGGGCAAACGTCTGCGGGATATCCCTATTCCGGAGGAGTGCGTTTTTGTTTCTATTCGGCGGGGGCGCCAGTTGATTATCCCTCATGGGGATACAGTGCTTCAGCCAGGGGACCGCATTACCATCTTCACGACGAAGGAGTGTGAACCTGAAATCACTCGGATTTTATACGAGGGAGCGTAAACGACATGCAGGGGGAGGGATGCCTCTCTCCCCCTCAAGGTTTGCGCGTTGATTGCTTTGGGGGCACAACAAACTCTACAAACACGGTGTCTTGGGCATTTACATGTACTCGACGTCGGATGATTGTCCCCTGCATGCTCACTTCCAGGATGTAATCCCCTTGAGGGACATCGGTGAGGAGCCAATTTTCTCCCCAGTGCGGATCCGGTTGGATGCCCGGTTCGTAGATGTATGTGGGTATGGAAGTCCAATAGTGGGGTTTTCCTTTTTTTATTCGATACACCTGGATGTAAGCTCCCATCCAGGCGTATCCTTCCGGTGTGACCAAACGGCCGATGAGGGTGCCATAGCCCTGCATAAACTCCAGCCAGAATTCCGGGTTAACGGTTGCTGTATACGAGTTTGAGCCTAAGCGAACTTCCAAGTGCAGGTGGGGACCGAGCGCGATGCCCTCCTGTCCTACCTCTGCGATAGGTTGTCCTCGCCTCACATGCTCTCCTTGGTGGACAAGCCACCGACGGATGTGACCGTACAGGAGGAAAAGCGGCCGTCCTTCAAAAGTGCGTTCCAAGCGGAGGACCAGGGCCTGTCCGTAGAAATTCGGCCAAGGACCCAGCTGTTTGTTATCATCTTTACCCGCGAAGACAACGACCCCCTCATCCCCCGCGAGGATGGTCGTGCCTTCTGGGTTGGGGAAGTCGGCCCCGTGATGGATAAGGTAACGCCCGCCCCCATTGCTTCCATAAGGATAATAAGGACTTGCCCAGGTTTGGGCCGGGGGGATAAACGGACGCGCCAACCAGTAATGAGTTTGAGGGTGGGGAATGGGTGTGGGCCAACGGAAGGCGCTCATTACCGGTGTCGGTGTTGGTGAAGGGGACGCTGTCGTGGCGGAGTGAACGTAGGGTGTCGGTTTTCCGTGCGAGTTAGGCGTTCCTCCAGGAATTTGGGAAGGAGATGGTGTAGGAGTGCGCGTAGCCGATGGAGGCCGGGCAGGAGGCGAAGGAGAAAATGGAGTAGGTGTCCATGTGAACGTGGGGGTCCACGTTGGCGTTGGGGTGAAGGTCGAGGTAGGCGTTGACGTTGGAGTAAATGTAAGTGTCGGTGTGGATGTCGGTGTCCACGGTCGAGAAGTCGAAGGTGGCGTAGGGGGAATGGTGGGCGATAGCGTGGGGATAGGGGTG
>CAYPUG010000039.1:0-6119 GCA_964413905.1 uncultured Anaerolineae bacterium
CCACCGCCACCCCCACCACGACGCCCCCCTCCACCCCCCCCGGCAACCACACGGCCCCGCCCACCCCCACCGGCCAACCCACAGCCACGCCCACCCCCACCGGCCAGCCCACAGCCACGCCCACCCCCACCGGCCAACCCACGGCCACCGCTACCCCCCCGCTAACTTGCCAGGAGTTGCTGGTCAACGGCGACTTCGAGAGCGGCGAACTCGCACCCTGGGACAACGATGGCGCGGTCGGGTTGGGGCCGGGTCGCAATAGCCCTCATGGCGTCTGGCTGGGCGACGCGGACAACGCCACCGGCGAACTTTGGCAGCGCGTCAGCCTCCCGCTTGGGGTCGATTCAGTCACCCTGCACTTCTGGTGGCGGGCCGAAAGCCCCGACGAACAACCCGACGACGCCGTGGAAGTGCTCGTACAGTACGGCCACGAACACTCGGACCATTTGCTTACGCTGCCGGCCACCGCTCCGCTGAATACATGGCGGGAAGTGAGCCTGGACCTGAGCGTCTATGCCGGGCAAGATATGGACCTCACGTTCTTCGTCCACACGGACGCCGCGACCCCCACCACATTCCGCCTAGACGACGTCAGTTTACAGGCCTGTGCGGCTGCGACGCCCACGCCCGCCGGCGGCCATCACCGCCTCTTCCTGCCCCTCGTTCAGAGCCGGTTTGCCTCGGCGACGACCATTTTCTCCGATGATTTCACGGACGGCACCCTGACGCACTGGACCGCCAACCGGGGAACGTGGAGCAATCCCGGCGGGTACATGCAGGGGCAATACACACTGGGCAACGCCTGGAACATGCGAGCCGAGAGCGGAGAAAATTTCGTCTACCAGGGCACGGTGAGCTTGCTCGACGGGAACGCCGTAGGACTGACGTTCCGCTCCTCTGCGGATGGCACCGCGTCCTACGATGTCATCTTGGATGCGGTGGACGGGGTCTTCAAGATCAGCAAACGGCCCCCTTATACCGTCCTGGCAACTCACGCCCTGACGGTGCAGAGGAACCGCGCGTATCACATCGCCGTCAGGGTGCACGGCAACCGCATCGAGGCCTATCTGGATGGGGCTAAGCTCCTGGTGGTCACAGACAGCACCTACAGTGACGGCCGTTTCGGGGTCATGCTGTTCCGTGCCACAGCCACCTACGACGATCTCCGCGCCTATCGGCTGCCGTAAAGTGATAGTCCACGAGGCTGATTGACTGACAAAACTCTGCAAATGCACCTTGGCCTAGAAAGAGGAGAGGTACATGAAACGCGATATGTCAGTCAATCAGATCCACGAGGTTTTGAAAAGAAAGACGCCATTTCCCCGATCCGCCACCTCTTGGTATCATTCCTTCACACGCTTCCCACAGGAGAAGGTCACAATGAGCGAATACGACGCGTCCACTCCCAAGATCCCGCGGCTGGCCGGTCCCGCCCTGCGCGCGTTCGCCACGCTGCTCGAGACGTCCGGGATCAACCATCCCCTCCTCGCCAACGTCCGCAAGAACGCGGGCGTTACCGCGTTCCTGGCCCGGCCCCTGGAAGAACCGCCCCTTTACTACCCCCACCACCATCCGCCGTCCTCCCCACCGCGACCCACACCCGATCTGGACGCGTGGCTTGCAGCCCAACCCGAGACAGCCCCGCCGGGCATGCCCTTCACTCGGGCTCGAGACTTCACTGCCGCGTACCGCGCGGGCACACTCACTCCCACCCAGGTCGCAGAGCAGATCATCCACGCGATCGCGGCCGCGGACCAGGGGGACCGCCCCTTGCGCGCGTTCATCGCCAGTGACCCGGAGGACATCCTGCGTCAGGCCGACGCGTCCACCCGCCGTTGGCAGGAAGGCCATCCCCTCAGTCCCCTGGACGGCGTGCCCGTCGCGGTCAAGGACGAACTGGATCAGGTGCCTTACGGGACCACCGTAGGCACGAAATTCCTGGGCACCACCCCGGCCCGGGAGGACGCGACCGTAGTGGCCCGGCTGCGCGCGGCCGGGGCCATCCTCGTGGGCAAAACCAACATGCACGAAATCGGTATCAGCGTCACGGGCATCAACCCCCACCACGGAACCGTCCGTAACCCCTACAACCCCGGCCACATCACGGGAGGAAGTTCCAGCGGCTCTGCGGCCGCGGTCGCCGCGGGCATCGTGCCCATCGCACTAGGCGTAGACGGCGGCGGTTCCATCCGCATCCCCGCGGCCCTCTGTGGCGTGGTCGGACTCATGCCCACCTTCGGTCGGGTCAGTGAATTCGGGTCCGCGCCCCTGGACTGGAGCCTTTCCCACGTAGGAGTCCTCGCGGCCAGCGTGGAAGACACCGCGCTCGCGTACGCGGTCATCGCGGGCTCCGATCCCCGTGATTCTCATACCCATCATCAGCCTCCCGCCTCCCTCGAAGGCATCGCCCGAACCGACCTGGAAGGCATCACCTTGGGCATTTTCCCACCTTGGTTCCGGCACGCGGAGGACCCGGTAGTGGCCGCGGCGGACGCCGCGATGGAGCGTCTCACCCAACGGGGCGCGCGGGTGAAGGAGATCACCCTGCCCGACCTGACCGCGGCCCGCAGCGCACACGCGATTATCATCCTCTCGGAGATGGCCACAGGCATGGCACCCTACTACGACGCGCACCGGAAGGACTTCGGCCTGGACGTGCGCATCAACCTCGCCCTGGGCCGGTCCTTTGCCGCGCGGGAATACCTCCACGCGCAGCGCATGCGCACCCGCATCACCCGTCACTTTCTGGCCGTGCTGGAGGACGTGGACCTGATCCTCACTCCCACCGTGGCCATGACCGCCCCACCCATTCCCGAAGATACCCTGCCCGAAGGGGAATCCAACCTGGCCCTCGTCATCGCACTCATGCGCCACACCTTCCCCTCCAACCTGGTCGGTCTGCCCTCCATCACCGTGCCCGTGGGGTATCACAACGGCCTGCCCATTGGCCTGCAAGCCATCGGCCGACCGTGGGAAGAACATCTCCTCCTGCGCTGGGCCGCCGTCCTGGAACGCCATATCCCCCGCCAGGCTCCGAGAATCTTCTTCCCGTTGGAAAAGTGAAAGAGGCACATTCATATTCGCCCCATCACCGAATAATCGTTACAATACAAAGAAGAAAATCTGATTGAGCGATACATCGCATTTCAAGTATCGCAGCGTAAAAAAGTAGTAGCCGCGCCCTTTTCGCTGCCGAAGACAACGAAAAGGGCGCGAGTTATCCCGTTGAAAAACACCTTGCCCCGCGTACACGGGAGCACAAGGGAGAGCCATGAAGAAAACATACTACATCTGGACCATTGGCTGCCAAATGAACGTGGCCGATTCCAACCACCTGGCAGCCCAACTGGACGCGCTGGGATACGAGCCGGTTGACACGCCGGAAGCCGCGAACGTCATCGTGCTCAACACGTGTGTGGTCCGCCAGAGCGCGGAGAACAAAGTTATCGGGAAATTGGGCGCGCTGAAGCCGCTCAAACAGCGCGATCCCAACAAGACCATCGCCTTAATGGGATGCTTTGTGGGCATCCGGCCCAACCCGAAATTGCAGGAACGGTACCCGTGGGTGGATGTGTTCCTGCCGCCCTCGGACCCCGCGCCCCTCGTTCACTACCTGACGGGGAACGGACACACCGAGGAGATGCGGGAGGAAGATCGGCGGCGAACCGCGGAACGGTGGCGGCTGCAAGATCGGCTGACCCAATCCATGCGCCACCTGGCCCTGCACGGGGAAACGCCCGTCACCGCCTATGTACCCATCGTCTACGGATGCTCCTTTGCCTGCACCTACTGCATCATCCCCCTGCGGCGGGGGAAAGAGCGCAGCCGCCCACTGGAGAGCATTGTGGAAGAAGTCCGGGACCTGGTACGCCAGGGCGTGCGGGAGGTCACCTTACTGGGCCAGATTGTGGACCGCTACGGGTATGATTGGGGCGGGAAGCCCGACCTGGCGGACCTGCTCTACGCGCTGCACGACATCAACGGCCTGTGGCGTATTCGCTTCCTGACCAGTCACCCGAACTTTCTCAACGAGCGTATCTTGCAGGCCGTCGCGGAGTTGCCAAAAGTCATGCCGCACATTGAGGTGCCCATCCAGGCAGGGGATGACCAGGTGCTGGCCCGGATGCGTCGGGGCTACACCGTGGCCGACTATTACCGCCTGGTAGAAACCATCCGCAAGCGGGTGCCCGACGCAGCCATCCACACGGACATCATTGTCGGCTTCCCCGGTGAGACCGAAGAACAATTCATGGGCACGTATAAAGTCCTGGAAGATCTGCGCCTGGACAAGGCCCACATTGCCCGGTACTCGCCTCGGCCGGGCACCGTCAGCGCGCGCACCATGCCGGACGATGTGCCCGAGGAGGAGAAGCGGCGTCGCCACCGCCTGCTGGAGGAATTGCAAGAACGCATCCAGCGGGAGAAAAACCAGGCCTTGGTGGGCACTCAAGTCGAAGTGCTCATCGAGGGCCAACGCAAGGGGAAATGGGAAGGGCGTACGCCCCAGAACAAGATCGTGTTTGTTAAACACCCCGACAACCTGCGGGGACAATTGGTTCGGGTGGAGATCACCTGGGCTGGGCCCTACAGCCTGCGCGGACGCGTGAGGGACATATCAAATTCTACATACATAACATCCTGAGCCCTCTTTACGTTAGCCGTCGACCAGAAAACGAAATTGGAGGATTAGATGACCGTTACTGCCGTAGTGGGCGCTCAATGGGGAGATGAGGGAAAAGGTCGGGTCGTGGATTACCTGGCCCAGCACGCGGACATGGTCATCCGCTACCAGGGCGGGGACAACGCGGGCCACACCGTTGTCAACGAATACGGCACCTTCCGCCTGCACCACATCCCTTCGGGCATCTTCAACCCCCACACCGTCAACATCGTGGGCACCGGGTGCGTTGTCAATCCCGACACCCTGCTGGAGGAACTGGCAGACCTGGACGCCGCGGGCGTGGACACCCACAACCTCTACCTGTCCAGCCGCGCGCACGTCACCATGCCCTATCACCGCCTTCTCGACGGACTACGCGAGATGGCCCGCGGGGGCAAAGCCATCGGCACCACCAAGCGGGGCATTGGTCCCGTCTATGCCCACAAAGCCGCGCGGGTGGGTATCCGCCTGGGCGAACTCCGTTACCCTGACCGAGTGCGCGAACGCTTACACATTGTCCTCCCTCTGGTCAACCACGAACTGGAACTCTACGGCCAGGAGCCCATCCACGAGGACGAGATCATGGCAAAGGTGGCCGCGTGGCAGGACGCGCTCGGTCACCGCATCGTGGACACCCTCCCCCTTATTCGGGAGGCCCTGGAACAGGACAAGAACATCCTCTTAGAGGGGCAACTGGGGGTCATGCGGGACCTGGATTGGGGCATCTACCCCTACGTCACCTCCTCCAACCCGTTGGCCAGTTACGCGCCGGTGGGCGCGGGTTTCCCCGCCCGCTACCTGAAGCGCATCGTGGGCGTGGTCAAGGCTTACAGCACCGCGGTGGGCGCGGGGCCCTTCCCCGTGGAATTGAAGGACGAGGTGGGCGACAAACTGCGCGAGGCCGGCCAGGAATACGGCGCCACCACGGGCCGTCCACGGCGCTGTGGATGGTTCGACGGTGTGGCCATCCGCTATTCCGCGTGGCTCCACGGCTTCACCGAAATCGCGGTCACCAAACTGGACGTCCTGGACACCTTCCCGGAGATTCGCATCTGCGTGGGGTACCGCCTGCCCGACGGGACCGTCACCCAGGACATGCCGGATGTGCCCATTCTGGAACAGGTGGAGCCTGTCTACGAAACTTGGGAAGGCTGGATGGCCCCCACAGGGGACGTGCGGCGCTGGCAAGACCTGCCCCGCAACGCGCAGCGCTACCTGGAACGCATCCAGGACCTGGCCGGCGTGCCCATTCGCTTCGTCTCCGTGGGACCCGAACGCGACCAGATCATCGTGCGGTGACGGGATGAGCGAACGCACACTACCCGACCTCTTCTTCACCCAGATGCGGAACCTGCTCGGCGACGCGGAATTCGCCGAGTTTTACGACGCGCTCATGGCCCCACCCACCACAGCCATCCGCGTCAACACCCTGAAAATCAGCGTCGAGGACTTCCGGCGC
>CAYPUG010000039.1:6129-21371 GCA_964413905.1 uncultured Anaerolineae bacterium
TGCCCCCTTTCCCTTGGAACCCGTGCCTTGGTGTCCAGAGGGATTCTACATCCCCAACGATGTAGAGCCGGGCAAACACCCATACTGGGCCGCGGGACTCTATTACGTCCAGGAGCCCACCGCGATGGCCGTAGGTGTGGTCGCGGACCCGCAGCCCTGGGAATGGGTTGCGGACCTGGCCGCCGCGCCCGGGGGAAAATCCAGTCACCTACTCGCCCGGATGGAGGACAAAGGCTTCCTCCTGGCCAATGACATCGACCGCCGTCGCACCACGGTCCTGGCCCAGAATTTGGAACGTTGGGGCGCGCGCGTGTGGGTGGCCGCGAACGAACGCATCGAGAATTTGCAGCCCAACTTCCCCGAGGTGTTCGACACCGTGGTCCTGGACGCGCCCTGCTCCGGCGAAGGCATGTTTCGCCGCAACCCCCACGTGGCCGAGCACTGGTCTCCCCGGGCCGTGGAGGGCAACGCCCGCCGCCAGGGCCACCTCCTGGACGCGGTCGCGCCCCTGGTCAAGCCCGGCGGCTTCTTGGTCTACGCGACATGCACCTTCAACCCCCAAGAAAACGAAGCCGCGGTCGCCCGATTCCTGGGGCGCCATCCCGAGTTCACCCTGGAACCCATCGAGGACCTGCCCGGCGCGTCGCCGGGCCGTCCGGACTGGGTGGAGCCTGACCTGGCCCAGGGCATCCCCCTGGAACGGTGTGTCCGCTTCTGGCCTCACAAAGTGCGCGGGGAAGGACACTTCATTGCCCTCATGGTCAAAGAGGGGTACTACCGCCCCCGCCATCCCCTCAACGTGCCCGAACCTAAACGTCCCAAGGGAATGCCCCGGCGGGCGTGGAGCCTCTACCAGCAGTGGTGTGAGGACACCCTCACTGAGATGCCCCGGGTCGCGGGGCTCATGCTCGTGGGGGAGAACCTCTACGCGTGCCCCATCAACCCCGGTCGCCTGGAAGGATTACGCATTCTGCGCCCAGGCCTGTGGCTGGGCCAGATCAAGCAAACCGCGTTCATTCCCGACCACGCGCTGGCCATGTGGCTAAAGCCCGAACAGGTCAAACGGCGGCTAGACCTCACCCTGGGCGATCCCCGGGTGGAAGCCTACCTGCGCGGGGAACAACTGAACGCAGCAGGCGACGACGGCTGGGTGCTCATCACCGTGGACGGGTTTCCCCTGGGATGGGGGAAGCGAGTGCGTGGCGTAATTAAAAATCGCTATCCCAAACACCTGCGCTGGACGTGGTGAGGAGCGATGACCGAGAAACAGCCCGAACGTCGCATCCAGGATCTGTTGGCATTCCTGTACGGCCCACGTGAGGGACGGGAGACGTGGGAGCAGTTGCGCGTGCGGTTGGACGAATTTCGGAAACGCCATCCCCACCTGCGGGAAAACGTCCCGCCCCCTGAAGAACGCCTGACCCAACGGGACGCCATCCTCATCACCTACGCAGACCAGATCCGTGCCCCCCACCGACTGCCCCTACGCGTCCTGGGCGACTTCCTGCACCGGACCCTGCGCGGCACCATCAGCGGTGTGCACCTTCTCCCCTTCTTCCCCTACTCCTCGGACGACGGCTTTTCCGTCATTGATTACACCCAGGTTCACCCCGAATTCGGCACCTGGGAAGATGTCGAACGCATTGGGCAGGACTTTCGCCTCATGTTCGACGCGGTCATCAACCACGTCTCCCGGGAAAGCGCGTGGTTCCAGGCGTTCCTGCGCGGGGAAGAGCCGTACACCGACTACTTCATCGTTGTGGATCCGGATACGGACCTCTCCCAGGTGGTGCGGCCTCGGGCCACACCCCTCCTCACCCCTGTGGAGACCGCGCAGGGCACCAAGTACGTGTGGACCACTTTCAGCGCGGACCAGATTGACCTGAATTACCACAACCCGCGCGTGCTGTTGGACATTATTGACGTGCTCCTCTTTTACGTGGAAAAGGGCGCGGAGATCATCCGCCTGGACGCGATCGCTTACCTGTGGAAGGAGATCGGCACCCCGTGCATTCATCTGCCCCAAACCCACGCGGTGGTCAAACTTTTCCGGGCCATTTTCGACGCGGTCGCGCCGGGTGTTCTCATCATCACCGAGACCAACGTCCCCCACGAAGAGAACATCAGTTACTTCGGCAACGGCCACGACGAGGCCCAACTGGTGTATAACTTCACCCTGGCCCCCCTGGTGCTTCACACCTTCCGCACGGGCAACGCGCGACGGCTAAGCGAATGGGCCGCAACCCTATCCACGCCATCGGACACCACCGCGTTCTTCAATTTCATCGCGTCCCACGATGGCATCGGCGTCCTGCCCGCCAAGGGCATTCTGTCGGACGACGACATCCAGGCCCTGGTGGACATGACCCTGGCCCACGGTGGGCAGGTCTCCTACCGAGCCCTGCCCGACGGCAGCAAAAGCGTATACGAACTGAACATCACCCTTTACGACGCACTCAACGATCCCCAGAACCCCGACCCAGAGCTAGATGTGGCTCGCTTCCTGGCCTCCCAGGTCATCATGCTCAGCCTCGCGGGTATTCCGGGCATCTACGTGCACAGCCTCTTTGGCTCCCGCAACTGTCACCGCTGCGTGGAAGAACGGGGATACCCCCGGGCCATCAACCGGGAAAAATTCACCCGCGCGGACCTGGAACGGGCCTTGGCGGATCCTTCCGACCACCGGAGCCGGGTCTTCGAAGGCTACCGTCACCTGCTGCGCGTGCGCCGGGAGCACCCCGCGTTTCACCCCAACGCGCGGCAGCGGATACTCTCCCTGGATGAGGGACTCTTCACAGTACAACGGGAAGCAGCCGGAGGAAAGTTCCTCATCGCCGTAGTCAACATCACCGACCACAGGATAGACGTCCGGTTGCCGATACCGTCACCTTTCCAATGGACCGACCTTATTTCCGGCCGAACGTATTCAACTACCGACCGTGTGCTCTCAATGAGCCTCCAACCTTACGAATTCCTGTGGCTGGTGAACGCCTCCCCTTAACCCAAACGCGAGCCGATAAACCCTCGCGCGCCCCGCAAAAACGCTTCAATATCCAAGGGGCGTTTGCCGGCTAACTGCACCTTCCGCAGTTCCAAAACCCCCGCGCCGGTCACAACCGCGGCGCTTCCGTCCCAGGGAATAACCGTTCCCGCATCCTCATCCCGAAAGACATGAGGATGCGGACGAGCGGCCAACACCTTCAACACCCGATGTTGCCAGCGAGTCATGGCCGTAGGCCAAGGTTGGTACGCCCGCACCTTCCGTTCGATGACCACCGCCGGCTCCGTCCAATCAATCCACCCGTCTTCCTTACGCAACATGGGAGCGTACGTGGCCAAGGCATCATCCTGAGGGCGAGGCCGGATCTCCCCTTTCACCCACCGCGGCAACGTTTCCATAAGAAGATCCGCGCCTAGATAAGCCAGACGCGCGCCCAGGGTGGCGGTGGTGTCATCAGGGCGAATCGGTTCTTCCTTCTGAGATAAAACCGGACCGGTATCCACCCCTTCATCCATCAACATAATCGTCACCCCTGTGACCTCATCGCCGGCCAGAATGGCCGCAGCAATCGGGGCAGCCCCGCGCCAGCGGGGAAGCAAAGACGCATGGACGTTCAGACAACCGTAAGGCGGGAGTTTCAGTACTGCCTTGGGCAAAATCAAGCCAAAAGCGGCCACGACTATAACATCCGGCGCCCATGTCTGCAGCGGGCGCTGCATCTCCGGCTTGCGCAACGTGTGGGGCTGGTGAAGGGGGATCCCATGTTCCAGAGCGACCTCCTTCACCGGCGACGGGACGGGCTTCCTAGAACGTCCTTTGGGCTTATCCGGTCGCGTTACCACTCCCACCACCTGGATTTCCGGGTCGGCCAACAGCCGCCGCAGCGTGGGCACCGCAAACTCCGGCGTTCCCATAAACACAACACGTAATCCCATATGCCCCCCTAAGCATTCCTCCAGATTGACCGACATATCGCGCTTTATTAGGCCAAGGTGCATTCGCAAAGGTTTATCGGTCAATCAGGCATTCTCTTGAGAACTGCAGCCCAGCAGGTACATTGTATCATATCTCATTCAACCCGGTCACCACCTCCCACCATACTATCGCTCTCTTGGAACGTGAGTTTGACAATCCACGAAAGCATCGCTAGAATGCAAGACGACATTTCGGTTGTAAAACGAGGAAGGGGGTGAAATAGGCGACGAGAACGCCAGAGGACCAAGCGCGCCGTACGTGTGAGCAGCAGGCACGTGCGGTCTGAGGCCTTCGTCAAGCGCCAGCCGATCCCCGGATCGGCACCGCCCCCTCGGCCGTTTGCCTGGCACACAGGCAGGCATATCACACCTGTGCTGTGCGCACAGAGAAAAGAAAGGAGGCTCTTTATGGAGAAGATGATGACTTCTCTGGGGGAGCTTCAGGGGACGGCCGAGCACATTGCTCTGGGGCGTCACCTGATCGCTGAAGTCTGGTCAGGGGATCCACAGGTCCTTGATGATCCCGATTACCTGCGCCAAAGCATCATGGATGCCTGCGAGGCGGGCGAACTCACCGTGCTGGACGTCCTTGTTCACGAGTTTTCGCCACACGGTGTAACGTTGGTCGCCTTGCTGGCCGAATCTCACATCTCCATCCACACGTGGCCCGAACACGGTTACGCCGCCGTGGATGTTTTTGCCTGCGACGGCGACCCTCACAAAGCATTGGAAGTCCTCGCCGAACGTCTGAAAGCCGTCCACATGGACACCTACGACATGGAACGCGGTGTGCTCTGGGAAGGAAAAGGCTTTGTCCCCACATCGTAACGACACATACGCGGGCGGCGTAATCGAAAGCGCACACTCGGGGCGTTGGTTTGTCACGCCTGTGCGCACATGGCGCTACCAGGGCCGTTCACCGTACCAAGACATCGCCATCGGCGATGTGGACTACTTGGGACGGTGTTTATTTCTCGACGGCTGGATTCAACTCGCGGCCGTTGATGAGTTCGTGTACCACGAACACTTGGTCCTGCCGGCGCTTCTCGCGCACGAACGCCCGGAACGCGTCCTCATCCTAGGAGGTGGGGACGGGTTGGCCGCGCGTGAAGCTTTACGGGATCCTTTTGTCCGCCACATCGTCATGGTCGACCTGGACGCGATGGTGGTCGCCGCGTGCCGAGAGCACTTGAAAGAACTGCAAGCCGGTGCGCTGGACGACCCCCGCGTCCAGGTCATCATTGGCGATGCCCGAGATTTTTTGCGTAACCCTAACGCACGTTTTGACGTCATTATTGTCGACTTAATCGACTTAACACCGGACACCGTCCCTTTATTTGAGGACGTGTTTGCCCATGTACGCGCGGCATTGCGGCCGGGCGGTATCGTGGTCACTCACGGTCCCGATCCAGGCCCGCCTTTGCACGAAGGCTTACGCATGGTCGCGTTCCTTCGCCCACGGTTTCGGCATGTCGGATGGTACACAGCGTACATTACCAGTTTCGGCGAAACGTGGACCTTTGGGGTGGCCAGTGATGACGTGCCGATTGAAACATTGTCTGCAGAGGAATGGGCACGTCGAGGTCGCCGTCTCACATCGCCACCGCGATCCTTTGTTCCACAAGCCATGTCGGCCCGGTTTCTACACACTCCGGCCGAGGAAACCATGCTGGAACACATTTGTCGGGGAGATCAACACGCCCCCCCCCTGAGCCGGTGGCAATCCACGGTCATTGATGGCGATGCCATGGCCCACATCCGAAAGGTCATCGGCTTCGACAAACCGGACGAACACCCTCAGGGACGGTAGGACCGGCTTCTAAAGGGGAGCAACCGTGCACGTTCTGTATGTGGCCGCGGCGTCTCGCGAACGCGCCCAGATACTCAAACGCCTCCGACGTTCACGTTATGAAGGGGCCCACTTGGATGTCCACGCGGCTTCTTCCATCCGTGAGGCCACCGAATACTTGCGCACTCACAAGCCCGACGCGTGTGTCGTGGATCTCACTCTTCTCTCCGGGTCACCGGCCAAAATTCTGCAACGGATGAAACGGGCCAGCCCCGGCACGGCCTACATTCTTGCCGTGGACAGTCGCTACAAAACGCTTCCCCCGGCGGACAGCGTAGTTCACAAACCCTTCACCCTCCGTGTGTTTAAAGCTCGTCTGACCCACGCACTGAACAATCGCAAAGCGGATATCCTGCGCGCCGGCCCTTTCGTCCTGGACAAACGAACCCGCACGCTCACAACCCCGCGGGGCATCTTTCACCTGCGTCCCATTGAAACGCGCCTGATGGATGAATTCATGCGTCACCCGAACGAAGTGCTTGACCGTCGCTATCTCATTGAAACCGTGTGGAAGACCACTTTTTTGGGGGATACCCGCACCTTGGATGTACACGTTCACTGGTTACGCAAGAAAATCGAAAAAAGGGTGGAAGAACCCCAGTACATCATCACCGTGTACGGAGTGGGGTACAAATTTCAAATCGAGGAAAAATAAAAAGGGCGGCTTTGGTGGCCGCCCATTCGGCAACGGAATAAACACTTCGGTGGGTTCTTAATCGGCTTGCTGAGCAGCGCGACGGGCCTCGTTTAAACGGCGCATCAAACGGGATTTCTTGCGAGCGACCGTGTTCTTGTGGAGCACACCACGCTCCCAAGCACGATCCAAAGCACTTACAGCACGGCGAACCATCTCCTCGGCCTCGTCCAACTTGCCGGCCTCAATAAGCGCCAATGCCTTCTTCACATACGTCCGGGCCCGCCCCTTGTGCATGCGATTGCGTAGGCGGCGTTTTTCATTCTGACGAACACGCTTAGCAGCAGATCGTGTATTCGGCAACGTTCCCCTCCCTCTTCAGTGTACAGATGCTGATATCGCAAGAACTTACAACTTCATATTGTACGTGAAAGCGTGGGAAACACCCAAATTCTCATGGCGCATTAGAATTCACTTGCGAGAAATCGGATAGGACTTGTTCCAAGCGGGGATACATCGTCCAAACAAACGCCCCACCGGCCAGAGCGCCCGTCACCACCCGTAGGAGCCACGTGCTCTCACGAAATCCCAGGAGCTGCGTTCCTCCATCCAACGCCATAGGCAGCCAGGCAACCATAAACCACCGCCATGGAAGAGGTCGCCATCGTCGTCCGGACAAGGCAAAAACCACCCCCCCGAGCCACATGATCCCGTAGAGCGCAAAATCCCGTTGGCAAAACGCCATTTTATACCCTAAGGTCGGGGAACCGAGAAAGAACCGTCGAGCCCATATCGGCGTCCCGGGATCCAAGCCATGGGACTGTAATTCAGATAACGAATACGCGATCTTAGGCCCGAATAAAAAGAAGGAACGCTCGGGCAATTGGTGACAAAATGGAATATACGCTGTATAAATCATCCGGCCCGGCCTTTCCCACCCCCAGGCCATAAACACAGGGGCCAACACGGGCAGGAGAACGTACACCCCCAAGGCGACATTCAGCACGCCTAACCAATGGCGCGTCCCCCACAGGACGGCCTGCTCCAAGGAAGACGCGATACGCTGCGCCCGGGGAAAGACCTCCTCATTACCGGCCAAGCAACACCTCCAGGTTATACTCCAGATCATCCGGCTTCAACATCCCCGTCCACCGGATAGCCACCGTACCGTCGGGCTTGATAAAGAAAGACGTAGGCAATCCCCGCACGAGATACGTACGTCCCACCACCCCACGCGTATCTAACAACATAGGCAATGAGACACCCATCGCTTGCCGGAACTCCGACACGGCTCTCCGATCTTCCTGTTCATTAATTGCCAGGATCAGCAACCCATCCTTCTTCCGTTCCTTATATGCTCTGTCCAATGCAGGCATTTCCGCGCGACAGGGCGGGCACCATGTCGCCCAAAAGTTGAGCACCACCGGCCGTCCCCGAAAATCGCTTAACCGATATTCTTTGCCGTCCTCGGTGAGAAAGACAAAATCCGGTGCAGGGTCCCCGTGTTGAGGGGGCTTGGCCGACCGGTTTACACTTCCCGCATCGATGAGCAAAATCCCCTCCGGCTCCTGTCGGGAAGCGGTGACAGGAGTCACACCGGACGACGTTTTGGCCGACGATGTACACCCGATAAGACCGCCGAGGAGAAGGAGCACAACAACCCCCCGGACAACCCAGTTCCGCATTGTTATACCCTCCGTCGTGTCTATCTTGAGGTTGCGAACAACACGCCCTGTATGCATGATGGCGTAAATCTCACGAATGTAAGGAGACGACTTCGCCTTCTTGTACACTCCCAATGGCCGCACCGCTCAAATAACCCAAATACGCGGGAACCAACGGTAACACACAAGGGGAAAGGAACGAAGCCAACCCGGCCAAAAACGCGAACAAGAAGGGAATATTCGTCCCGCTTACATCTTCTGCGAGATGACCTTCCACATTCACAATCGATCCCCATTGGGAAAGATCACGCAAACTGTTCGTGAAAATCAGGACGCCGATTAAAATCAACAACGCCCCGCTGACAACACTAATCCATCCCAAATGACGTTTCAACCGGGGCAAAAATGACGTCGCCCAACTGAACAGCGCACCGGTCACCAAAAATGGAATACCCAGCCCTGCTGAATACACGGCCAGCAGAGCTGCGCCACGCAGGACCGAAGCGCTCTCACTGGCGAGTAACAGGATGGCCGCCAAAATTGGACCGACACACGGAGTCCAGCCGGCTGCAAATACCACGCCCACCAAAAATGAAGTCCAATAATTGCGCCCTCGCGTGGGATCTAACTGAACACGGAACTCCTGCTCAAATATCTCCGTGCGGCTCCCGTAAAAAACGACCAGCGCCATAAGGCCACTTTCCACAATGCGGATGGCCGGAGGCGTAATACTCGTCACCATGTTCAAAGCCCCCACAATCAGGGCCAAAGTCACATGAACCCACAAGCGCCACGGCCCCCCTGCCAGGGCGGACAGCCCAAACATGGCCGCTTCCCAATACCGTAAGTTCGGCAATTGCGTATCGTCGAACACATATGTCACCACCCCGACCACAAGACCAATAACGACCCACGTGAGGGGCTTCAAATGCAGGGTGGCCAAACGCAAACCGAACACCACTAACATAATGCCCCCCACTCGCACTAACATATCCTTTACATCGTACAGGGCATATCCCACTAATCCTACCGAAGCGCCCAACACCGTAAACACCAACGTAAAGCCTATCACCAAAGCCAGTGCGTGTGTAAATGTGCGACGAGATACCGCATTCATGCCCATCACCTCATTATCCCGGGATGCCGGGGAATTGAACGCCCATCAACGACTTTCCTCCTTAAGCACATCCTCCAACATCCGGATCTCACGCTCTAACCGGTCGGTACGCCTGCCGATGTACAACAAGTAGCCGAACGCTAACACCCAAATAAACACCATCGCGGCGGTGAGATATATCATGGTTCTCCTCCCTTCGGTTCACATGAGGGGTGAGAAATGCAAGGTTTCACACTTCTGCCCCTCGACTTAAGCGGATGAGGACTTGTTCACGCAAAGTCACGACGCGGTCTTCCAGGGCAGCCACCCGCACGCGGAGCAACAGAAAGGCCAGAAACACGATCGTGAACGTGATCATGGAAAAAACAAACGCTTGGTGAATGGTCGGACCAAGAGCAAATCCCCCCTTGGCGCCGGTATTCCCGCCACCGAAAACTGTAGGATGAATGGTCCGCCACAAACGAATGCTCATAAATGTAATAGGCACACTAATGTAAGCGAACACACCGTACACCGCGGCAAAACGGGCCCGACGGTTGGGGTCCTCCACCGCGTTACGCAGCATGAGATACGCGATATAAAGGAGCACGGTAATAGCGGCGGTCGTCAACCGCGGATCCCAAGTCCACCACGTGTTCCACGTGGGCCGCGCCCACAACGATCCCGAAGCCAGAACTCCAATACCGAAAACAGTCCCGATTTCTGCGGCCGATCGGGCAACCACATCCAGCCAGCGTCTGCGTGAGATCAAGTAGAGGAGACTTGCCAGGAAGTTCGTCGTCATCCCCAAGCCGGCCATCACGTTCATGCCCATATGATAATAGAAAATATGTTGAGCCTTCCGCGTCACCTCCGTTTGCAAGTTCGTCGGGTCCGGCGCGCGTATGAGACCCATGTACAGGTTTATGACCATGAGCACAGCAGCCACAATGGCGACACCGTTCGACATGGAACGCAAACGATTCATCGTCCCCACCTCCCGCACCGCGTGTGTTCTCTATTCCTCTACAACGTAATCGAACATGATAAAGGCAACGGCGAGAAAAATAACGTCAAAAGCCAATAAAATGCGCAACCAATCGCTCTGTTCGCGCAAGGTTCCCCCATCTAACACATTCGCCGTCCCCTTCACCGCGGCGATCAACACCGGCACCATCACCGGTAATAAAAGCACCGGCAACAAGACCTCCCGGGCACGCGTGTTCACTGCCATGGCCGCAAACACCGTTCCCACCACGGCAAACCCAACCGTTCCCAAAAAAACAAAAAGCAACACAGTGGGAGTGAACACGTTTACGTTGAAGAGTACGAGCATAACAGGCAAAAGGACCACTTCCACGGCGACCATGAATACCAGATTGCCTAGCATCTTTCCAAAGTAAAGAGCGCTTCGGTCCACCGGGGCCAATAAGATACCTTCCAAACTGCCCCGATCTCTTTCCAACACGAAGGAACGGTTTAAGCCCAACATGCTGGAAAAGGCGATGGAGATCCAGATGACCCCGGGAAGCACCTGGCGAACATTGGACACCCGCAAGTCGAAGGCAAAGTTAAACACTAACACGGACAGCAAGGAAAAGACAAACATGCCCGTAAAAATGTCCTTGGTACGATACTCCGCGCGCACATCCTTCCAGAAAATGGCCCACGTGGCACTTAAGAACCGTTTCACGCCCGTCCCCCCGCTACGGCCGAGGTGTACAAGTCCGAAAGCGATGAGGATGTCAAGTAGGACGCGGGTTCATCGGCGACCACCTTTCCACCGGCCAGCACCAGCACCCGATCGGCAAAATCCACGCCTCGGGCCAGATTGTGGGTGGTCAATAAGATCGTACGGCCCGATCCGGCCACATCCCGCAGCAGTGCGGCCAGCATGGCCGCAGCATGGGGATCCAGGCCGGTATCCGGCTCATCCAACAAGAGAATAGGAGGGTTGTGCAACAGCGCTCGGGTAATGGTCAATCGCTGTACCATCCCTCGACTGAACGTGCGCACCAGGTCATCGGCGCGTCGCAGCAAGCCTACCTTGGCCAGCAATTCATCGATGCGGTCATCGGGATGAAACATGCCGTACAGGCGGGCAAAGAAACGAAGATTCTCTCGCGCGGACAAGTCCGGGTACAAAAGGGGCTGGTGACTGACATACCCTAAGAGATGACGCACCCGGTGCGGTTCCTTCGCCAAATCAAAACCACCGATCTGAACACGGCCGGCACTGGGCTTGAGCAAGGTAGCCAAGATCCGCAGAAACGTGGTCTTCCCCGCGCCGTTCGGGCCTAACAACACCACCGTTTGCCCTTCCGGAATGTGCAAGGAGACCCCGCGCAAGACAATCGTATATCCGAAGCGTTTCACCAACCCTTGGACCCGAATCATATCTCCTCATCCAACTTCATGCTCAGGTTCACCGCCTCGGCCATTAACACATCGCGCTGTGCTTGATATGATGCTTCATCCAGTTCCCCAGATTCAAAGGCCTCATCCAATTCGGCAATCTGGGCCAAAAGTGCATCCCGTTGAGCCCGCAGCGCCGCTTTACTCTCCCCTTCTCGCGTCAAACGGCGCTTCCGTTCCGTGTAAAACACGCCGCCTAAGAGCAAGAGCACCAACAGCCCGGAGAGGGCGGTGCCCACAATTCGGGCCTTGGACGCGTTAAATACACGCGGTTGCGTCCCATGTTCGCGGGTGAGAATGCCCGAAAGCGTAATGGTGATAGTGTCGTCAGGCGTAAAGTTCTGGGCCATATACATCTTATACGGAATACCGTTGATCTCTTGCGTGCCCGTCTCGGAAAACTTATCGGGCATCTTCACGGATTCTCCCCGGTCGGCGACGAATACACTTAGGGCCTTTATCGGCATGCCCACAGGATGCACAATCTTAACGCGTGTGTGTTCAACACCCAATTGAAACTGGAAGTACAACCGCCGTACATCTCGCCCCGGAGGCAAGGGCAACGTATCGATGAGCGCCCCATCCTGGAGCAAAAACCGATCCCCTAACTCGCCCCCCTCCACCATCAAATTCGTCACCCCGGGAGGCAACGGCCACCGGATCACGGCTCGCTTTTCCTTCTCGCCGGGAATGGGTGTGCCGATGTATGTCCGGTCTCCGGGATTGCTGATGCTGAGTAATTCCCCCACGTACAGGGTGTCCATATCCGGAGCGATGAACCAATGCACTTGTTCGGCCACCAGGCCCGGATCCTCTTCAGTGGGGGCGGCAACCTCCAACGTCACAGTAATGACCTGCTGCCCTGAAGTGAATCCCAGGAGATCGCTGGTGAAAACAGCCCCTTTCCATTCGGTTCCGACCGAGTAAAGCGCGTCGGGTTCTGTGCTCAAGTTCTCAAAACGGAATGTGTTGTTCGCGTTTACTGTAGTTGTTAGCACACCGATGGGCTGCATGGAACCACGGAAAATCCAAAGGCGCACAGGTAAGCCTGTAAAGTCCGCCTGCTCACCTTCCGTGAGCATTTTGACCGTGCCGGAAATCACACCATCGCCGGTGAGCGCGTGTAAGGAACTGTACGTCAACGTCCGGAGATACACGAACGCATTAAGGAGATCCTCATCGGACAGGTTGTTCAGCACCGTTTGGTGAATACTGTCCGAACGCACGGCGTTCAGCCAGGCCGTTGTGGAACGATCAACCCATTGGCTCCAGCGACGAAAGTCGGGCATTTGACCGTTGGCTTGGGGGCCGTCTCCGGCTCCACGCGGACCATGACAAGAGGCACAGGCTGCCGTGTACACTTCTTTGCCTCGGGTATACGTTTCAGATGCTCGCAGGTCGTACAGGTAGGCCACCACATCCCACAGGGAAAGGGGATCCAGCGTGGTGCCAAAAGGAGGCATGCCCTTGTCCGCGCGTCCTTCCTTCACGACCGCATGAATATCATTCGGCGAAAGAGCATCCAAAGTGTCGGGCTGGGCAAAGGACGCGGGGGGATTCGATAAGTTTTGGGCAGCCGGGCCGTCACCTTTGCCGGTCTCGCCATGACAGGAAGCACATTGCGACAGGTACACATCCCGCCCTTGACCGGCCGAAGGACGTTCCGGGACGGTCTGGTCAATAGGCGGATGCCCTGGGGGTAAGTCCTGCAACTGCGGAAAAGCGAGCACACTCCGAGCCCCAAACAGAAAAAGAACAACGACAACAAACCACACCCATACGTTGTGCGCGAATCGTGGCATAACTGTTCTGACAGCCCCTTTCTGACTATTTCTTGGTCGGTGACTCCACGTATGTCTCTGTAACGCCCCCCTCCTCGTAACGAGACGGACACTTCAACAAGAGGGAATGGGCGAAGACAACGCCATCCGGCTGCAATTTGCCTTCCACGATGACTTCGGCGGCCTCGGTCATGTTATCCGGCTGTACCCCTTCAAAATGGATGGGAAGTCTGGCTCCGCTGTCGTCTGTAATTTCAAAATCTAATTTCATTGCCAGCGGATCCCATTGAATAGTCTCGGCCAGCAATTTCCCGGAAACCCGCAAGGGTTTTCCCACCAATTGGTCTTTCTGGGCCAGGACCTCACTGGGCGTGCGGTAATACACGCTACTGGTCTGAAATGCGTTGAAGATCAGGTACGCAACCGCCGCGAGGATGAGCAAACCACCGATAAGGAATTTCAGGCGTTTGTTCGCACGTTGGGGTTCAGCCAACGGCTGGACGGATGTATATTCGGCCATGTGACCTCCTATAGAGTCTCGAAAGAAGAACCTTACGCCTCTTCACCCTCTTGATCAACCACTTCGGACAACAGGTCCAGCGCGCGTTGAACCAAGGGAGCAGGTACAAGGACTTCCACCTGGGCTAAGGGACCTACCGTCATCCCGTACACTCGTCCCAACGCTTCTCCCTTGAGAACGGCAGGGATGCCTTCACTCTCCAAACGTCCCCGGATAACCTCGCCCTCTAATTCGTTGGCAGCGAGATAAACCACTTCCCAAGTATCCTGTTGTTCCCCACCCGTACGGGCCATTGTCAGGGCATGACTACGGGGGAAGAGGCGAATCAACAGGTGTGAGAACCAGCCCAATGCCGCAACGCTCATTATCCACCTCCCATTCATACAACACACAAATCCCCAAACATCACATATCCTATCCAGGAATAGAAGTCGCGTCAAATCCTTTACGGTTTATCCAAGGCTTTTCAGGAAACCAAACCTCGGGATCAGATGGAGGGGAGGCACTGCCAAAGAGGTGAAGGCATTGCCTTCACTCACCTAAAGCGGCGCCAGGTCGCCGCACGCCAAAGCCTTTCCCAAATCAACAAAAGAAGCATTCTGCCTTCCTTGAACGGAGATGAAAGGCGTTCTTTGTCGGTCTCGCGCGAAGGATGTAAAATGCCCTTGAACGAACGCTGATTGACTGACAAAACTCTGCGAATGCACCTTGGCCTAGAAAGAGGAAGGGAAATTCGTGGGATTTTCGCCGCCTTCGGCGGCGAAAATCCCACGAATTTCTACTCTTTCTCTACGACGAGGTACATGAAACGCGATGTGTCGGTCAATCAGAAACGAACGTTTCAATACCCTGACCACACGGAGCACAACAACCCATGACCACCCTGGACATCTCCACCCTTGAATCCTGGCTGTGGGAAGCCGCCAGCGCGCTGCGCGGCCCCGTGGACGCGCCCAAGTTCAAAGATTACATCCTCCCCCTTATCTTCCTCAAGCGCCTGTCCGACGTGTTCGACGACGAGGTCCAGCGCGTGGCCGAGGAATTCGCCATGCCCCTGGGCGAGGCGCTCAACCTGGTCGAGCAGGACCACGACCTGGTCCGCTTCTACATCCCGCCCGAGGCCCGCTGGGCCACCATCCGCAATCTGCCTGTCCACAACTTGGGCCAGAAGTTGACCGACGCGGTGCGGGCCGTGGCCCGCGAGAACCCGCGCCTGAGCGGCGTCATCGACGTCACCGACTTCAACGCGACCGCCGCGGGCCAGCGCATCGTGGACGACCCCTACCTGCACCGCCTGATTCAGGTGCT
>CAYPUG010000040.1:0-21189 GCA_964413905.1 uncultured Anaerolineae bacterium
TCGGAGACGCGAGCGGGGGGAGTGTGTTCTTCATTCGCGATGATGGGCATGCTTTGCACAAGGACCGGTTTAACCTGCTCGCAGGGCGCTCACTGAGCCGCCTGTTGAACGTTTACATGCTCGACGAAAATACCGGCTGGATCGTCGGCGTGGACGGCATCATCTGGCGCACGGACAGCGGCGGCATGACCGAAGGGGATTGGACGCTGCTCCCCCAAGATCCAAACCTTTATCACGTGGATTTATACGATGTTTCCTTTCGCAATGCCGATGAGGGCGTCGTGGCCGGCGGTTATTGTGCGGAACGAGATAGCGGCGGGGAATGTAATTTATATCCTCCGGAAGACTATAAAACAAAAGCCGTCGTTGCTCGTACTATAGACGGAGGACAAACATGGGAAACCGAGGAATTCCCCTCAGTGGGTGCTTTCTACGGGGCGACCATCGCGGAAAACGGCTCGGCCTGGGCCGTGGGCGACTGGGGCACCATCGTCCACTATGCTGGCCCTCCCACCGCGCTCACCGCGCTCAAACTGGCCGAACCCCTCACCGTGGACGGAAGTCCCGCGGAATGGCCCGTCCCCGTGGGCATGACCGTCACCGCGACCACCGCGGACTTGACCATCGGCACCACCATCCCCTCGCCGGAGGACATCTCCGCCCGGGCCCGAACGCTGTGGGATGACGGTGGGCTGTACTTCGCCGTCCAGGTCTCCGACGACGTGGTTCACATGCCTGAGGATACGCCCCTCCAGGGCGACGCGGTCATTCTCGGCATTGACGGCGAGGGCGACCGAAGGGGCGGTGGCGCGGGAGATCACGTGTACACCGTTACGTTGGATGGCCGCGTCTGGGAAAACGGCGAGCTCGTTCCCGACGTGATCGCGGCCGTACACCGCCCCTGGACCGGGTACGAGGTGGAAGTGTACATCCCCCAGGAGAAACTGGGCCCGCCCCTGGAGGACGGTCGGGTTATCGCCTTTAGCCTGGCCATCCAGGACAACGACGGCGGAGACGAACCGGAAACCACACTCATCGCGGACAGCGAGGACTACACGACGCCATCCGCCGAATTCGGCACCATCACCATCCTGGGCGACACACTGACATTCCAGGAGGGTAAAACATCCTACGGTCACGTGATTGACACGTACATTAACCGATATCTACCCGATCAAAACTTCAGTGAGGGCGACGAAACCGCAGGCTTACCCCAACCTTACTTGCGATTACAACATAGTAGCCGCAGGGATGTGAAATCCATCCTCTTCTACTTTGATGTCGGATTCCTGCCCACCACAGCGACCGTTGAAGATGCAGCCTTGACGCTTCGCACCGCGGGATGTCCCTACAATACGAACTGTACTACCGCGTTGAGCGTTGGCGCCTACAGGCTCAAACGTTACTGGGACCCGAAAATCGTCAACTGGTTTGTCGCGTACTTGGACGACCAAGGGACGGAAGTCCGGTGGGGACGACCCGGCGCGAACGACGCCAGTGACCGCGAGACCACACCCGAGGACACACAAGTGGTCATAGGCGCGATGAAGGACATCACCTGGCATATCCCTCGGATGGTTCAAACATGGGTCAACCACCCGGCCGAAAACCGAGGGGTCATCCTTCATCCAGATCAAGGGAACGCACAGTACCGTTTCCCTTCATCCGAATACACGGCGAATCCAAACATCCGTCCCAAACTCATAGTCCGTTACTCCCTTCGACCGTTGAATGTGGTTCCCACGCCGACGTTCACGCCCACATTCACACCGACACCGGGGCCCAGCCCAACACCGACCCCCACCCCCAGTCCGACACCGACCCCCACCCCAACACCCACGCCGGAGATCATCCGCTCGTATACCTTCGTACAAGGAGTGGACGGATATACGGGATATGCAGACACAACACTTGTGCGCTGGCATCCCCATACGCCTCAGGACAGCACAGGGAAACTCCAGGTCAAGGCGGGAGATATGCACACGTTGCTGCGTGTGGATCTTTCATCGGTGCCCCAAGGAAGCCGAGTACGCAAAGCCGAACTCCGCTTGTGGGGTAGTTACGGGCCGGAGAGGGTGACCCTTCGTGCCTATCGATTACGCCGCGCGTGGGATGAAGAAACGGCCACGTGGACAGAAGCCCGAGTTGGCGACCCCTGGGCTCAACCGGGAGTGCTGGGCAGCGAGGATGTAGAAGACACACCTTTCTTGGAGACCTCCATTCCACCGGCACCGGGCTACGTCACTCTAGACATCTCCGACGCGGTGCAAACGTGGTTGGATGACCCAGAACACAATTTCGGGATGCTCATCACCGGAGTAGAGTACGGTCGGCAGTACACGTTCAGCGCATCCAACGTGGGAGCCATCAACCAACGCCCACGCCTGGAACTGGTGGTCGCCCTTCCCAGTCCTAGCCCCACCCCTACCCCCAGCCCGACGGCGACACCGACCCATACACCGACCCCCACGGCCACGGCAACGCCATCACCCACGGAGACGCCCACGCCGACACCTTCACCGACGGTCCCGCCCACAGCGACACCGACACCGACACCGTATCAACTGTGGATACCGTGGATTGGGCGCGGTCCCTGACGTAGGCCGACAAACACCCTTTAAGAGAAAAGCGGCGCCGTTAGAAACATTGCTGAACGGAGCCGCCTGCACAACCACGGGTAGGCGAAGGCAACACCTTTGCCTACCCGTTTACTCAAGTGTTTGACTTGCTGCTTTGGAACCGGAAGGGAAAATGGAGGGTGCTAGTGACCGTGGCGGATGTTCTCGTGAGGAACATCCCGTAAGAGACGAACTCCGTGGGGCAAAGCAGGGGCAATGACTTCAAATTGCTCGCGTACCGCTTTCACACTTCCGGACATATTAACGATCAATGTCCGTCCCCGGATGCCGGCCACGGCCCGGCTCAACATCGCGTGCGGAGTGATCGCCACCCCTGATGCTCGCATGGCCTCCACCAGGCCGGGGGCCTCACGTTCAATCACCTGACGGGTGGCTTCCGGAGTCACATCGCGAGGTGCAAAACCGGTACCACCGGTGGTGAGAATGAGCGCCAAATCATCGTCATCGGCCCAACGCTGCAAAACGGCCACGATCTCCGCGATCTCATCCGGCACCACAGCCGTGCGCGTTACATCCCAGCCCAAACGTTCACGCACCAGCCTTGCCAATTCCGGACCACTGAGGTCCTCACTCTCCCCGCGGGAAACGCGGTCGCTCACTGTGAGAATACCTACACGGAACATGATCTACACGACTTCCTTCTCACGCAGGAAGAGGAAGACGCATGGCATTCTCACCACCAACGGCAATGAAAATACCATGCGTCTCCACCTTCTTTGCGGGCAAGATAAACGTCGTTTGCTTAGCGCTTAGTGTACTGTGGTGCCTTACGAGCACGCTTAAGACCGTACTTCTTGCGCTCCTTCGCTCGCGGATCGCGCGTTAAGAACCCATGCTGTCGCATCAATGAACGCAAGTCCTCGTTGTACTTGACCAACGCCCGGGCAATTCCCAAGCGCACCGCTCCGGCCTGTCCAGAGATCCCCCCACCTTTCACCTGAACGGTGATGGCAAACGAACCTTCCAATCCGGCGACACGCAACGGTTCCAGCAAGTGAATGCGATGTCGTTCCAAGGGGAAGAACACCTCCAACGGTCGACCGTTGATGGTGATCTCCCCGGTCTTCTGATCCGGATAAATACGTACTCGCGCCGTCGCTTCCTTTCGACGCCCTACCGCCTCTATATAGCGAGCGGTCTCCTCAGCCATTCACCACCCTCCTCGCATATTCTATAGGCAAAATGATAACCTACTCCCCAATTTCTAACACCTTAGGTTTTTGCGCTTCGTGCGGATGTGTGGGAGACGCGTACACCTTTAACTTCTTGAACATCTTGCGTCCCAGACGATTTTTCGGCAACATCCCCCGCACCGCGTGCTCGATCACCCGCTCAGGATGTTTTTGTAACTGCTCCCGCAACGTACGGGACTTAATGTGCCCCGGGCGGTTAAAATACTGCCAATAATAGCGCTTCTGCTCCATCTTGCGTCCCGTGACCTGCACCTTATCCGCGTTGATGACAATGACGTAATCTCCGCAATCCATGTGCGGGGTGTAATACGGCTTGTGCTTTCCACGCAGAATTTTGGCAATCTCGGACGCGAGTCGTCCCAGCGTCTTGCCGCTCGCGTCCACCACCCACCACTCTCGCTTAATGTCTTCCGGCTTTGGCGAATATGTTCGCATGGCCTGTACTCCTACGTGAGAATATCCGTCTTCCCTAATACGTTACCTGCCACAGATGTAAGCCCTGAGGGGGCGCAGGAGGTGGAGAATAACTCCGATCCTGTGCGGCCATCGCGGCCAAAAAATCCTCCAGCGTCCACCGTCCCTGTCCGACCCACACCTGGGCCATAACCAACGTGCGCACCATCCGGCGCAAGAACCCGTTGGCTTCGACCACGTACACCAACGTTTCCCCGTCCCGCTCCCATCGCGACCGGAACACTTCCCGGACGGTCACCTCCCCAATCGTCGGATCACCAAACGTAGCAAAATCGTGCACGCCGACAATCACCGACGCGACTTCGTTCATCCGTTCCATATCCAACGCCTGGGGCACATGCCACGTATACCGTGCCCGTAAAGGCGACCTGACCGGTCGGTTCAACACAAAGTATCGATACTCCCGGCTTCGAGCAGAATACCGGGGATGGAAATCATCCTCGACTTCTGCAATATCCAAAAGGGCCACACTTTCCGGCAACAGCGCGTTGAGCGCCCTCTGCAAATCCTGGGCCGTATGTCGCCACGCGCACCGAAACGCAATCACCTGTCCTCGAGCATGGACGCCGGTATCCGTACGGCCCGCGGCCAGAACCCGAACCTCCTCCCCCGCAACCCGATACAACGTCCTCTCCAGTGTCCCCTGGACCGTGGGGCGGTCGGGTTGGGCCTGAAATCCGAAGAACTCTGTGCCGTCATACTCAACGGTAGCCCGAAAGTACCGCAAGCCTCCCTCACTTCACCAGTTCAATAATGACCATCTCCGCGCCATCTCCGCGACGACGTTCGCCCAACTTGAGAATGCGGGTATAACCGCCCGGACGGTCCGCGTAACGCGGCGCTAGTTCCGTGAACAACTTGCGAGCCACATCCTCATCGTACAGACGAGCGGACACCATACGGCGCATGTGCAGAAACCTTTCCGGGTTCTGCGTGCCTTTCTTCGCCATAGTGATTAATTTCTCTGCCTCACCACGGATGAACTTGGCCTTGGCCTTGGTGGTCCGAATCCGCTCATGCCGCAACAACTCGGTCACCAAGTTGCGCTTGAGCGCCTTCCGGTGTCCCATGCGACGATTTAACTTGCGACCCTTTACCCGATGCCTCATCGCTCAACTCTCCACACATAGCCTCTACGCCTTTTCCGGCGTTTGGATGTATTCTAAGAACCCTTTCTGGGCCAACTTCGTCTTCAATTCCTCCAGGGATTTTCGTCCGAAGTTACGGATGTTCAACAGTTCATCCTCGCTAATCTGCAAGCGCTCTAAGACCTCTCCCACCTTGGAAATGCCGGCGCGCTTCAAGCAGTTGTACGACCGCACGGAGAGTTCCAATTCTTCCAACGGTATGTCGTACACTCGAGCCGGAATGCCCGCGGTGACCGCTTCCTCCTCTGCTTGTTCGGAGGGCCACTCGGGTTCCATGCCGGCGATGAGACGGAAATGATCCGTGAGAATACGCGCGGCCTCCCGCAATGCCTCGGCAGGCGAGATACTCCCATCCGTCCAGATCTCCAGCGTCAATTTGTCATACGTGGATGCCTGTCCGATTCGGGTCGGCTCCACCTGATAGGCCACCTTCGACACAGGGCTGAACAACGCGTCGATGGGAATCTCCCCAATAGCCAAGCCCTTGCGCTCTTCCACCGGCCAATACCCGCGCCCCTTTTGCACCGTCAACTCAATGTCCAGATCCACATCATCAGATTCGGCCGTAAACAGATATTGGTCCGGGTTCATTATCTCCACACCCGGCGGGCACTGAATATCCGCCGCGGTGACCACCCCCGCCCCTCGCACTTCCAACACCAACTGGACAGGCTCCTCACCATCCATGCGGAAGCGCAGGCGCTTCACGTTCAAGATCAACTCCGTCGTGTCCTCACGCACCCCTGGAATCGGCGCGAACTCGTGGTGAATGTCCGCAATGCGCATGGACGTCACCGCCGCACCCTCCAGAGATGACAAAAGAACACGACGAAGAGCGTTGCCCACCGTCGTGCCGAAGCCCCGCTCCAGTGGCTCCAAGACAAACTTCCCGTACTTCTTCGTCAAAGCCTCAGTCTCGATCTTTTGTGGTAATACCCTCGTCAACAACGCCACCCCTCCTCTCTACAGCCACTGCATGGCATCTCTTGGGCTTCTTTGCCGGTCCTTTTCCCTGTATAAGAACCGACCATGCCGGCTGCGCCAAGCCTATTCGTTCCACCAACTTATCGGCTGTAGAACTCCACAATAAGCTGTTCGTTGATCTCCACATCTGTGATGTGGTGTCGCTGCGGCAATGCCAGAACACGCCCCACCATGTTCTCGGCATCCCGTTCCAACCATTCGGGCACGGCCCGTTCCGCGATGATCTCCGCCCGATCGCGGAAAAACGCCTCTTTACGGCTCTTCTCGCGCACCCGCACGATGTCACCGGGTTTCACACGGTAGGACGGAATATCCACCTTACGTCCGTTCACCTCAATGTGCCCGTGGCGCACCAGCTGACGGGCCTGGGCGCGAGAATCTGCAAAGCCAAGGCGATACACCACATTGTCCAACCGACTTTCCAAAATCTGTAACAGCGTCGCGCCGGTCAGACCCTTTCGCCGCGATGCTTCCCGGAAGTAAATGCGGAACTGACGTTCCAGCACACCGTACAACCGCTTGACCTTCTGCTTCTCCCGCAACTGAAGGGCGTAATCCGATTGCTTGCGCCGGAAGCGTGAAGCCTGCCCGTGCAGGCCCGGCGGGTACGGACGGCGTTCAAACGCGCACTTCGGCGTGTAACACCGCTCGCCCTTCAGGTACAATTTCATCCCCTCTCGCCGACATAATCGGCATACAGAGCCTCTATACCTCGCCAAGGTTCAACCTCCCCATTCCACCAAATGTGTAGTCATAATATTCATCCACTCCAAGGCCCCCACACGTCACCTTTTATACACGACGCTTCTTTGGGGGGCGACATCCGTTGTGCGGGATAGGCGTAATATCGCTGATCGACCGCACCAGGATGCCCGTCCCTTGAATGGCGCGGATCGCTGCTTCCCGACCGGGTCCCGGCCCCTTGACAAACAGATCCACCTCACGCATCTGGAACTCGTTCATCGCGCGCTGGGCCATCTGGGTTGCGGCCAACTGAGCCGCATAGGGCGTGCTCTTGCGCGCGCCTTTAAAGCCCACCGTCCCCCCACTGGCCCAGGCCAGGGTGTTCCCGTTCGGGTCGGTCACAGTCACAATGGTATTATTGAACGTGGATTGGATATAGATCCGACCACGAGGAACGACCTTCTTCTCCCGTCTACGAGTAGTTCGCCGTCGCCTCCGTGCCATAAAAACCTCCCTCAAACAAATGGACTATGGAGGAGGGTCCTCTCGGCCCACCTCTGTCTACTTTTTCCTTACTTCCGCGGTGCCCGCTTCTTGCCCGGCACGGTCTTGCGCGGGCCTCGGCGAGTGCGTGCGTTCGTCCGTGTGCGCTGACCTCGAACCGGCAAGTTCCGCTTGTGTCGTAACCCGCGGTAAGTACCGATGTCAATCAGGCGCTTAATGTTCATCTGTACCTCACGACGCAGATCACCCTCCACCCGATAATTCTTTTCAACGGCGTCACGCAGTCGGGTGATCTCATCTTCCGTCAGATCCTTCACCCGCTTATCCGGATCCACACCGGTTGCCAGCAAGATCTCATGGCTGCGGGAGAGGCCGATGCCGTAAATATACGTCAACGCAATCTCGACTCGCTTGTTCCTCGGTAGATCAACACCTGCAATACGCGCCATGCCCCCTCCTTATCCCTGACGTTGCTTGTGCTTCGGGTTCTTGCAGATCACGCGCACAACCCCACGTCGCCGAATAATCTTACAATGTTCACAGCGTCGCTTCACAGAAGGCTTGACTTTCATCGTGTAAAACCTCCCATCAATCCATGGCTTAGAGCAAAATCCTACGAATTCCTATGTCTTAAGATGCCTCGACGTGCCGTTCCCCCTAAGCTCCCGGATGGACCGACACACCAGCGCTTTATGTACTCAACATCCAAAGGGTTCAGAAATTCGCTACAACGTTGTCAAAATCATCGGCTCGCCGTCGGTCACGGCCACCGTGTGCTCAAAATGAGCGGACAGAGAGCCATCCTTAGACACGACCGTCCAACCGTCAGACAAAGTCACCGTCTCCCACGTACCTACCTGCACCATAGGCTCCAAGGCCACCGTCATACCCGGCAGAAACCGCCGTCGTGTGTCCCGGTGATGCGGATTCACATAGTTGAGAATTTCCGGCGGCTCATGCATTTCCCGGCCAATACCATGCCCGGTGTAAAGCCGGACAACAAAAAAGCCGCGGGATTCCACGTACTCCTGCACGGCCCGCGAATAATCCATTAATCGATTTCCCGGCCGTACCTGTTCAATACCCACAAACAACGCCTCACGGGTCACATCAAGAAGCCGCTGTGCCTCCTCATCAATCGCCCCGACCGGATACGTCCACGCACCGTCGCCATGGTACCCTTTGTAAATGGCCCCTACGTCCACACTGATGATATCCCCTTCCTTCAACACACGATCCGGACTGGGGATACCGTGCACCAATTCCTCATTTATCGACGCGCAAATCGTCGCGGGAAACCCGTGATATCCCTTAAAAGAAGGGATCGCGCCGTGCTTGCGGATGACCTCCTCGGCCAGCGTGTCCAGATCCGCGGTGGTCACGCCCGGCCGAATGGCCTCGCGTATCTCCGCGTGCACTCGCGCCACAATGCGCCCCGCTTCGCGCATTAATGCAATTTCCCGCGAGGATTTAATCGTAACCCTCCGTCTCTTTTCCCCTAACGCCATGCTCTTGCCCACGAGCGCAATACGCGCTTCATCTCTACTGTGTTGAATCCCGCCCCCTGGCAAACGTCACCGCGCGCAAAAGGGCTTGTTCCACCTCCTCGATGGAACGTTCCCCATCCACTTCAACCAACAAGCCCTGTTTTTCATAATAAGCGAGCACGGGCTCGGTCTGCTCAAAGTAAACGGCCAAACGACGTTTGGCCGTTTCCGGCTTATCATCCGACCGCTGATACAGCGGCCCGCCGCAAACATCACACACCCCCGGCTTAGCCGGGGGCCGGAATTCTATATGATACACGGCTCCACAATTTCGGCAAATCCAACGCCCGGAAAGGCGACGTAACAGCACCTCTCGGCTCACCCGAATATAGGGGACCACGTGAATACACCACCCCAATTCGGCGAACCGTTCATCCAACGCTTGCGCTTGAGGTAACGTGCGCGGAAAACCATCCAACAGTACGCCGTTAGCGCAATCGGGTTGGCTGAGCCGATCAATGACCATAGCGATGGTCACATCATCCGGCACCAGTTCCCCCTTGTCCATGTAGGGCTTGGCAATCTTGCCCAGCTCCGTTTGATTGTGAACGTGCCAGCGGAAAATATCCCCTGATGCAATGTGGGGAATCCCTAACTTAGCGGCCAACCGTTTCGCCTGGGTGCCCTTCCCTGCTCCCGGCGGCCCCATGAGAATGACGATCATTGGCTGTGTCGCCATAGACACACCCTCCCGCACCCAACCGGCGCTCCTTGTAAAAGATGCCCCCGCAACCGACCAACCAAAGATTTGACGAAAAATCTTCAACCCGTTCCCGGCCGAGGATTAACGGATAAATCCTTCGTAATGCCGCATGAGCAACTGGGCTTCGATTTGCTTCATCGTGTCCAGAACCACCCCTACCACGATGAGCAAGCCCGCACTGGTGATGAGCATCACGTTCGTCTCTGTAATACCGCGCACGAAGAAGGGCAAAACGGCAACCACCGCCAGAAAAACCGCACCGACAAACGTGATACGGGACATCACCTTATTCAAATACTCTTCGGTTCGTTTTCCCGGCCGGATGCCCGGAATGAACCCGCCTTGCTTCTGCAAGGATTCGGCCAGGTTCTGCTGGCGGAAAATCACATCCGTATAGAAATACGTGAACCCGATGACCAGCCAAAAATACAGGAACCAGTAGAACCACCCCTTGGGATCCAGAACGTGTTGCGTGGTCTCAGCAATGGACGCAATCCATCGCGTCTGCACCTGGGATAAATACGTTGCAATTGTGCTCGGGAAAAGCAGCAAACTTTGGGCAAAGATAATCGGGATCATGCCGGCCGTGTTTACCCGCAGCGGAATGTACGTTGCTTGCCCACCGTACACCTTCCGGCCACGTACCCGACGGGCATATTGCACAGGGATACGACGCTGACCTTCCTGGACGAACACGATGGCGGCCACCGTAATAATCGTCAAGATGAAGAACACAAACACGCCCGTATAATTTCCGGCCTGGATCATTTGCCCCAATCGGGTGGGAACTCGGGCCACAATACCACCGAAAATGATAAGGGATACGCCGTTCCCCACACCTTCTTCGGTAATGAGTTCACCAAGCCACATCGCGAAAATCGTGCCCGCGGTCAGCGCGGTAATGGTCGCCACCGTAGGTAGTAGGCTGGCCCCACTGAACCCAAAGTTCGGGAGCACCCCGGCCCGGGCCAATAATGTGGACTGTCCCCACGCCTGGAGTGCAGCAAGCGGTACGGTCAAGATGTTCGTGTACAAATTAATCTTCTGCTGTCCGCGTTCCCCCTCCTTGGCCAACTCTTCCAACTGGGGAATGATGGGCACCAGCAACTGCATAATAATGGAAGCGGTGATATAGGGATACACCCCCATAGCCATCACCGAGAAGTTTGCCAAGGCCCCACCGGAGAACAAGTCCAACATGCCGATAAGTGGGTTCGTCTCAAACAATTGCTTGAGCACATCCTGATTTACCCCCGGTGCGGGCACATGTGCAGCCAAACGGTAGATCACCAAGATGCCCAACGTAATTAACAACCGCCGCCGCAGATCCGGCAGGCGGAACGCGTTACGCATTGCTTCAAGCATGGGAACTCTCCATCATCTAGAGTCTTCACACGGTTGGAACACGCAACAAAGCGTCGGGACGAAGAGGACCCGTCCCGACGCGAGCCATCAATGCTTCTGTCCCGACTTCATAGGCATCGGAGGCAAGGGCAGAATTTCGATACTCCCCTTTGCCGCTTCCACCTTCGCCCGAGCACTCTTAGATACTCGATGCACCTTGAAGTGGAGTGGCCGGTCAATGTCTCCATCTCCTAACAACACCACCGGCTTCCGAGCCGAACGAATAAGACCGGCATCCGCCAACCGTTCAGGAGTCACCTCCGCATCGGCGGGGAACCGCTCCGGGTCCAAGTCCTTCAAGTTTACAGGCTGATAGTACACCTTGAAAATGTTTTTGAACCCACGAATAAAGGGCAAGCGACGAACCAGCGGCAATTGTCCGCCCTCAAAATAAGGGGGCACCCCACCGCCGGAACGGGCGTTTTGACCCTTCGTACCCCGTCCTGCTGTTTTCCCCTGTCCGGCAGCAATACCGCGTCCAACTCGCTTGCGCTTTTTGACAGAACCGGGCGCTGGACGCAAGTCATGCAGTTTCATCCTCAACCTCCCACATGTCAAAATTGCAGGCCATCGGCCCCGGTCAGAGGACAGTCCGGGCGCCACGCCTTGCAACGTGCTTATACCTCCTCGATCTCTACCAAGTGCGCCACCTTCTGTACCATACCTAAGATTGTCGGCGTGGCTTCATGCTCCACGCTCTGCCCCAAGCGGCGTAACCCTAACGCCTTTAACGTGGCTTTTTGATCTTTGGAATATCCTATGGCGCTCTTGGCGTACGTAATGCGAATGCGCTTAGGCGCTGGTTTCCTCGTGGCCATGCTTCTTCCTCTTCCTCGTCCAGAAAGGTTGTACGCGCTCCTGCGGCAACCCACGCAGCCGAGCAACGTCCGCGGGATCCTGTAATTCCTTCAGCGCGCGAAACGCCGCCTGAGTCACGTTGAGCACATTGTTGCTTCCCAAGGATTTTGTCAGAATGTCCTTAATGCCTGCAGCCTCCAGGACCGCGCGCACACCACCGGCCGCGATCACACCGGTACCGGGAGAGGCAGGCTTCAGCAACAACTTGGCCGCACCAAACTTCACAATAATGGGGTGAGGAATAGTCGTCCCCACAATGGGCACCTTGATCATGTTGCGCTTCGCGCGCGTCACCCCTTTGCGAATCGCTGCAGGCACTTCGTTCGCCTTGCCAATGCCTACGCCCACGCGGCCCTGCTTATCCCCGACCACGACCAACGCGCGGAAGGAAAACCGCCGCCCGCCTTTGACCACTTTGGCCGTGCGGATAATCTGGACCACACGTTCTTCCAGTTCCACCGGTTCTTGTTCTACATCCCACCTATCGACAGCCATGCGTCCTCCTGTGTTCCTTTAGAACTCCAGACCGGCCTCGCGAGAAGCATCGGCCAACGCTTTCACCCGACCGTGATACTTGTAGCCCCCACGGTCAAACACCACCTTCCTAATGCCCTTCGCCAACGCGCGCTCGGCGACAAGGCGTCCCACCAATTTCGCCTGTTCGGTCTTAGATAGTCCCTGACACTTCTCTCGCAGTGCCTTATCGATCGTAGAGGCAGAAACCAGGGTCACACCGTGTACGTCGTCGATGATCTGGGCGTAAATATGATTGAGACTCCGAAACACGTTCAGCCGCGGGCGTTCAGGTGTGCCAAAGACCTTCTTTCGCACCCGCAAGTGCCGACGTTTTCGCGCCTCGTTTCGACTTATCCGTCCCATGAGTCCTCCTCAATATCACGCAGTACTTAGCACCGTTACTTCCGACCGGCCTTCCCCGCCTTCTGGCGGACGAATTCACCACGATAGCGAATGCCCTTCCCGTGATACGGTTCAGGCGGGCGTACCCGACGTATCCGGGCAGCCACCTCGCCGACCAGTTCTTTGTCAATGCCGCTCACCGTAATCACCGTCGTGCCCGCGGGAGTACGCTCTGCCTTAAAAGTAATTCCTTCAGGAGGTTCCATCACCACCGGGTGGGAATATCCCACATTCAACACCAAGTTCGTCCCCTGGACTTCCGCACGATATCCCACGCCGATGATCTCCAATTCCTTCGTAAATCCTTTAGAAACCCCCTCTACCATGTTCGCCAACAAGGCTCGCGTAAGACCGTGGAAGGCCCGATGTTGCCGCGAGTCTGTTGGGCGCTCTACACGAACGACCCCGTCCTCGACGATGATCTTCATGTCCGAGTGAAACCGGCGCTTCAATTCGCCCTTGGGCCCCTTCACGATGACCGTGTTATCCGGCATGACCGTCACCGTGACCCCTTGGGGCAGCGGTATAGGCTTTTTTCCAATTCGCGACACCGTTCTCCCTCCTTACCACACGTACGCGATAACTTCGCCACCGACATTGTGCCGTCGGGCCTCACGATCTGTCATCACACCTTTGGACGTGGACAAAATAGCAATCCCTAACCCACTACGCACATACGGGATCTCCCGCCGCTTCACGTAAATACGTCGGCCGGGCTTGCTCACCCGCTGAATGCCCTGGATCACCGGGCGCGGCGGTTTAACGCTCGTATCGTACTTCAAGATCAGACGCAACATGGGCTGAGGTTTCTCCCCGCCCACATCATAACGCTCAATGAACCCCTCTTCCTGCAAAATACGTGCGATCTCGATCTTCATCTTGCTCGCCGGAACCAACACTTGCTTGTGGCGAGCCATGGCCGCGTTGCGGATGCGAGTGAGCATATCCGCGATAGGATCGGTCATCATGGTTTCCATTCCTCCTGGTTACAGTATCGGCATCGGGCCGACTTATAACCATGTTCGACGACACCATATCGTCTCACAGGTCAGCCGACATTACCAACTGGACTTGCGCACGCCGGGAATACGCCCGGCCAGTGCCTCACGCTTAAAACAAATGCGGCACATCTCAAATCGTCGCATGTACCCGCGCGGACGCCCACAAATCTTGCAGCGATTCCGCACGCGTACCTTGTACTTGCGTCGTTGTTCACGATAAATCATGCACTTTTTAGCCACGCTGTTCTCCCTCCCTAGCGGCTCCGGCGGAACGGCATCCCCAGAAGGCGAAGCAATTCCCGCGCCTCCTCATCCGTTTCCGCCGTGGTTACAATGGTGACCTCCAAACCGCGCACGCGGTCCACCTTATCGTAATCCACCTCCGGGAAAATCAGGTGTTCCCGAATGCCCAACGTGTAATTGCCTCGACCGTCAAACGCGTCCGGGGAAACGCCCCGAAAGTCACGGACACGGGGCAGGGCCACGTTAAACAATCGGTCCAAAAAATCGTACATCCGTCGCCCCCGCAGCGTCACCTTCAATCCAATCGGGTTCCCCTTGCGCAATTTAAACGTCGCAATCGACTTCCGCGCGCGGGTCACCAAAGGTTTCTGCCCCGTGATCATCGCCAAATCCCGCGACATATTATCCAGCGCCTTCGCGTTCTGCAATGCTTCCCCAAGACCGACGTTGACGACCACCTTTTCAATCTTGGGGATCTCCATCACATTCTTGTACCCGAACATCTGCTGCAACGCCGGCGCTACCTCGTTGCGATACCGTTCCAACAACCGTGGTACTCGTGCCATCTCCAAATCTCCTACTCCTGTGTGGGCCCCGATGCCATCCGGGTACCCAGAGTATGTTGAGGATAATTCGCTGCCAAAGGCAACGAACACCTTTTACTATTCATCCAAGTACTCGTCGTACTTACGGCTGTAACGCACCTTCTCGCCGCTCTCTGTGATCTTATAACTCACCCGCGTGGGCTTATTTGCGCCCTTCGCTACCAACATCACATTTGAAATGTGGATGGGCGCCTCACGTTGAATTCGCCCTACCTGGGTGCGCACATTACCTGTTGGGCGCTGGTGTTTTGTGATCAGGTTTACCCCCTGGACCACGACCCACACATCGTTGGGGTTATACAACCCGGCCCGCCGACCGGTCCACTTCTTACGAATGACACGCTGCACGATTCCCCGCGCGCCCTTCTCGTCTCCGGCAATCACTTCCACCAGATCGCCTTTTTTAATCTTCACTTTGGGCGGGCGCTTGCTCACCGGTTGCTTTTTCTTTCCCATGATGCTTCCCTCCTACAGAACCTCAGGCGCCAGCGAGACGATGCTCATAAAGCCCTTTTCGCGCAACTCGCGCGCCACAGGTCCAAAAATACGGGTGCCGCGGGGTTGCATGTTGTTGTCAATCAACACCGCCGCGTTATCGTCAAACTTAATGTACGACCCATCCGGCCGGCCGTATTCCTTCGCGGTCCGTACCACCACCGCGCGCACCACTTCCCCCTTGCGCACGTTACTGTTCGGCGCTGCGTCCTTCACTGTGGCCACAATAATATCTCCAACCCCCCCATAGCGCCGGTACGAACCGCCCAACACGCGGATCACCAAAATCTCCTTCGCCCCCGAATTATCTGCAACCACCAAACGACTTTCTTGTTGAATCATGGCGTCCTCACCTCCACCAACGTCGCAGTCCAAGTCACTACGCGGCCGCTTCTGCCGATTCCTGTTCCGCGCGCTCGATAATCTCCACAACCACCCAACGCTTCTCCTTGCTCAACGGCCGCGATTCGCGAATGCGTACCACATCGCCCTCGCGACACGCGTTGTGCTCGTCGTGGGCCTTGTACTTCTTTCGTTTAATGATGACTTTCTTATACAGGGGATGCGGTAGGCGGCGCTCCACCAGCACCACCACAGTTTTATCCATCTTGTCGCTGACAACACGCCCGATAAGTTCCTTCTTCGGCATCGCTTTACGCCTCCCCGTGCAGTTCACGCTCGCGCAAAATGGTCTTTAAGCGCGCGATGTCCTTGCGCGCCTCCCGTAAGCGAGCAGAATTCTTCAATTGGCCGATGCGAAAACTCACCCGCAACTCATAATATTCCCGATAGGCCTGCTCCAAGCGGGCACGAATTTCTTGTGTGGACATGGCCCGAATCTCTTGCGGCTTCATCACTCCTCCTCCCTCAGCCCTTCCCGTACGATGATCTGGGTGTGGATGGGCAACTTGTGCGCAGCCAAACGCAGCGCGTCCAACGCCACATCCTTACGCACACCGGCCACCTCGAAAATCACACGGCCGGGCTTCACCACGGCCACCCAGTGATCTACATTCCCCTTACCGCTTCCCATGCGGGTTTCCGCGGGCTTCTTCGTCACCGGCTTGTCCGGGAAAATACGAATCCAATACTTACCACCGCGGCGCAAGCGACGCACAATAGCACGGCGAGCGGCTTCAATTTGCCGCGCGGTAATCCACGCGGGTTCCAGCGCCTGCAGACCATAATCGCCAAAGGCCACAAAATTGCCGCGCTGGGCCAGCCCCTTCATGCGCCCTCGGTGTTGCTTACGATATTTGACACGCTTTGGCATCAACATGGTCGGTCGTCCTCCATCAAACGTCACATATCACGCATTACGCGGTCGTTGGTGCTTCTACGGCCGATTCCGTCGGCTCTTCGACCCTCTTCTTTTCGGGCAGTACATCCCCTTTGTAGATCCACACCTTCACGCCGATGCGCCCGTACTGGGTCAATGCCTCGGCCAAGGCGTAGTCAATGTCCGCGCGAATCGTGTGGCGCGGAATACGACCTTCGCGCACCGTCTCCTTGCGGGCCATCTCTGCGCCGGCTAAACGGCCCTTCACCTGAACCATCGCGCCCTTTGCCCCCATGCGCATGGCCCGAGCCACAGCCTGCTTCATGGCCCGTCGGAAGGAAACCCGACGCTCCAATTGCTCCGCAATGCTCTCCGCCACCAGCCGGGCGTCCAGTTCGGGCCGCTTAATCTCGGCCACATCTATCTTGACCTTCTTGCCTGTTAACTCGCCCAACTCTTGGCGCAGTTCATTGACATTCTGCCCCTTGCGCCCGATCACAATCCCCGGCTTCGCGGTGTGGATCGTGATGTTCACCTGCTTCGGATACCGCTCGATCTCAATGCGCGAAATCGCGGCTCCCTGTAATTTGTTGCGAATATGGCTGCGGATGAGACGATCCTCTTCCAATAACTCGGTGTAGCGCTTCTTCTCCGCGTACCACCGAGAATCCCAATCCTTGATGATTCCCAAGCGAAAGCCGATTGGATGTACTTTGCGCCCCAAAACACCCTCCTTCTCAAAATAAAAGTTACGGGTTTACAAGTTCTGTGCGACCCCCTTAACTCACACAAAACCTCTTACTCGATGCGTTCTTCCAATTCCACAGTAATGTGGGAAGTCCGTCGAATAATCGGCTTCCAACGGCCTCGCGCGCCAAACCGACGCCAGCGCCGCCGTGGCCCATCATCCACGAAGATGCGGCGAATGTAAAGGGCCTCTGGATCCAACCCTTCGTTGTTTTCCGCGTTCGCCACCGCGCTCGCGATCACCTTGGCCACCGGTCGTGCGGCCCGCTGCGGCATAAAACGCAACAACTCCAACGCGTCCTGCGCGCGCATACCGCGCACCTGGTTCACCACCAACCGCACCTTCTGCGGCGAAATTGGAATGTATCGGGCAACCGCCCGGACTGTCGGCGCTCCAAACTCGTACTGTTCCGCCATCATACCCCCCACGTCGTCAAAATCTGGGACGGATAGCCCCGCCCCATCGGTTTCTATCGTCGCTTCGTCTTCTTTTCCTTCACAATGTGCCCACGGAACGTACGCGTCGGGACAAACTCGCCCAGACGATGCCCGACCATCTGTTCGGTAATGTAAATGGGCACATGACGTCGTCCGTCGTGGACGGCTATTGTATGACCGACCATCTGCGGGAAAATCACCGACGCACGGGACCACGTCTTAATGACACGACGTTCTCCCATGCGGTTCATTTCCTCGATCTTCCGCAGCAATTTCGGGTGTACATACGGTCCTTTTTTCAGTGAACGGCCCATAATGCCTCCGATCCCAATGTTCAAGTTAAACAGTCGTTCTACTATCTCACTTCCGTCGCCGGACAATGAAGCGATCCGACGGCTTAAACTTACGGCGGGTCTTATATCCCAACGCAGGCTTACCCCACGGCGTCTTAGGTCCGGGCAGACCAATGGGTGCCCGACCTTCACCACCGCCATGAGGGTGAGCCTCAGGATCCATCGCGGAACCACGCACCGTCGGCCGCCATCCCAACCACCGACTTCGTCCTGCTTTCCCCAAGTTCACGTTAATGTGGTCGGGGTTACTCACCTGCCCGATAGTGGCCATACACGTAACGTGGATCTTGCGCATCTCCCCGCTGGGCAAACGCACAATCGCGTAATCGCCCTCTTTCGCCATCAATTGGGCCGACGTACCCGCAGCCCGCACCAACTGCCCCCCCTTGCCCGGGGTCAATTCAATATTGTGGATGGTTGTACCCAGGGGAATATCCCCCAAGGGCAACGCGTTCCCCGGTCGAATCTCCGCCCCGGGACCGGCCATCACCGTATCCCCTACCTGCAAACCTAAAGGGGCGATGATGTACCGCTTCTCGCCATCCACGTACGCGATGAGCGCAATGCGGGCCGACCGATTCGGGTCATATTCAATGGAGACCACCTTACCCGGCACTCCCCACTTATCGCGCTTGAAATCAATAATGCGATAGCGCCGTTTGTGGCCTCCACCCCGGTGGCGCACCGTAATACGCCCCTGGTTGTTCCGACCCGCTTTTTGCTTGCGCGGCGCCAGCAGGGAACGTTCCGGTTCCGTCTTCGTAATCTCTTCAAATGTCAGAACGCTCATGCCACGTCGGCCGGGCGACGTGGGCTTATATACCTTGATCCCCATGATAGCCGCTCCTATACACCCTCGAATAACTGAATCGACTCGCCTTCTTGCAAGCGTACATATGCCTTCTTACGAGCCGGCTCGCGCACGGTCACCTTCCGCCCCCATCGCCCTCGCTTGGGCTTCATGTTCACCGTGCGCACAGATACCACATGCACACCGTAAATTTCCTCAATGGCTTTCTTTATCTGGATCTTATTCGCCCGCCGATCCACCTCAAACACGTACACATTGGCTTCCTCGGCCAATTCGGTGGCCTTCTCCGTCACCAGCGGACGCTTAATCACCTGATACGGGTTCATCTTCATAATGCCCACTCCCCCTTCGCCGATTATGCCCCAAGAATGCTCTCGATAATGTCCAAAGCCTTCATGGGCATCAAAATCGTATCATACCCCAACAAATCCCTCACATTTAAATAAGACGCACGCAAAGTCTTCACATCCGGCAGGTTCCGGGCCGAGAGTTCTACCGCCTCATTACGCTCAGGCAGAAGAATAAGCGCGCTACCCTCAATGCCTAAGTTCTCCAACACGCGCACCATCGCTTTGGTGCGAATCTCTTCCAGTTGGAGATCATCGAGCACCTTAATTTGCCCCTCGGCCGCCTTGACAGAGAGCGCAGAACGCAAGGCCAGGCGCCGCATCTTCTTCGGCATATCCTTCCGATACGAGCGGGGCTTGGGCCCAAAAACAATACCGCCACCGACCCACTGCGGGGAGCGAATGCTACCCTGTCGCGCCCGGCCCGTGTGCTTCTGACGCCAAGGCTTACGACCACCGCCGGATACCTCACCACGAGTTTTCGTGCTGTGAGTACCCTGACGCGCGTTGGCCAGTTGACGCACCAACGCTTGGTGCATCACCGCCACATTAGGGGTGATGCCAAAAATGGCATCGTTCAACTCCACTTCGCCGACCTGTTCGCCCTCAATATTGTAAACCGGTACTTGCATGGTCGTATTCTCCCCTCTTTACCTCTATTTTCGTCCCCGCTTACCCGGCCGGATAGCCTCGCGCACCATCACCAACCCTTTCTTGTGGCCCGGCACCGCTCCCTTCACCAAAATGAGGTGATTCTCCGGATCGACACCGACAACCTCCAAGTTCTGCACAGTAACACGACGGTTGCCCATACGACCCGCCATGCGCGTGCCCGGTAACACACGGCCCGGGAACGTGCCCGCACCCACAGACCCCGGTGCGCGCAACCGATCAGACTGCCCGTGAGTGCGAGGGCCGCCTCCAAACCCATAGCGCTTCACGCCACCTTGAAAACCGCGTCCCTTGGACGTGCCTGTCACATCCACTAAATCACCGGGCTGAAACATCTCCACCGTAAGCACCTGCCCCACCTCATACTGACTCGCGTCCTCTACACGAATCTCGCGCAAAATGCGCAAAGGGGGCAGATTATGCTTGCGCAGGTGGCCCAATTGAGGTTTGTTCAAACGATTGGGGTGTACTTCCTCAAAGCCGATCTGGATGGCCTCATAGCCATCCGTCTCCGTGCGTTTCACCTGAGTAACATAGCACGGACCGGCCTTGATCACCGTCACGGGGATCATCTCCCCCGCCGCGTTAAACACGCGCGTCATACCGATTTTTCGACCAAGTATGCCTTTCACCGTTAGCCTCCCTGGGACTGTAGCCCGGCATCAAGGCTCATCATCCCGAAAAAATTGTTGAGGTTATCCGCCGATTGGAAATTTACAATTTAATCTCGATGTCCACCCCTGCCGGAAGGCTGAGGCGCATCAAGTTATCGATGGTTTTCTGACTCGGTTCCACGACCTCAATGAGTCGCTTATGAGTACGAATCTCAAACTGCTCGCGAGAATCCTTATCAATGAAAGGCCCACGAATAACCGTAAAACGCTCAATCTTCGTGGGCAAGGGCACAGGCCCAACGACCCGGGCTCCCGTCTTCTCCGCGACCTCAACAATGTCGCGAACCGAACGATCCAGGACCCGATGATCGTACGCCTTCAATTTGATACGAATGCGCTGCTGCCTCGCCATAAATACCCCCTGGTTGACACCGGATGGGGGTGACGAGAAATGTCACCCCCATCTTTCTAGGTTATTCCAAGATCTCCGTCACCACACCGGCACCCACCGTGCGGCCGCCCTCTCGA
>CAYPUG010000041.1:0-20863 GCA_964413905.1 uncultured Anaerolineae bacterium
TTCCCTTCCTCTTTCTAGGCCAAGGTGCATTCGCAGAGTTTTGTCAGTCAATCAGGATTGATGGACACATTTTTATGCCAAGGCACATACGTGGAGTTCTATTCGTTCATCAGTTCGACATGATCAAGCGCACGCCAATGACCACAAGCGCGAGAGCCAATACCCACAGTGTGCGCCGATACCACGGCCCACGCAATCCATCGCGTTGATGGTGAACGATGAACGCTAAGCCCACATGTGATCCTACCAGGAGGGTGTAGAAAATCGCCAGAAATGCGCCGGCTAAAGCAGGATGGCGAGTATATGCCTGCAGTAATAAAGGTCCCCCCACAGTGCCCCAAAACACATAGGGGTTCGGGTTGAGGAAATTCACCAGGATGCCTTTCCCCATTTCTTGGCGGAGATTTACATGCTCCGGGATGGCTAAATGTTCCATGTGTTGGGCCGACCGGGCCGTTTCAATGCCCAGGTAGATAACAACCAAGCCTCCGATAAGGCCCAGAAGGCGTAGTGCTTCGGGTGGGAGTAAATGTAAAACAAGCAGTGAGAGCGCAATAATGGGGAGATCGGTGAGCAGCGGTGCGATTCCCACGCTGACACCGGCTTTCCATCCACTTCGCAATGTCGCAACAATGGTGTACGTTAGAAGGGGCCCGGGAGTAAGTCCGGCCGCGAGCCCAAGGGATATCCCTAACGCTACATATTCCATGATGTCCACCTCTTCTCCAATTGCCAGAAGCTCCACATGCCAAAGAGGGCGACCAATCCTCCCACCAAATAGCCCGTCAAAATGTCTGCTTCGGCCACAAAAATCGCTAATTCTCCGCAGACCCCGGCAACCAAATAGAGAAGCAGTACAGCCTCCCTTTGGGTGAATCCTAGGCGGATTAAACGGTGTGAGACATGGTCCTTGCCGGGGGTGGTGAGTGGGTTAAGACCCCGGCGTAGACGGGATACAAATACGAGAGTCGTGTCGAAGATGGGCACGGCGAGCACAAGGGGTGGGACCAGCCACGTGACGATGTAGACGTTATCCGGAAAACGGAGTTTGATGCCCAGGGCCGCTAACACAAATCCCAGGAACAGGCTGCCACTGTCTCCCATGAAGATGCTCGCGGGGTTGAAATTATAGATTAAGAAGCCCAAACATGCGCCCAAGAGGGCCGCAGCCAACGCTCCTACGAGGTATTGCCCGCTCATCGTGGCCAATAAAGTGAAATGGCCCGCTGCGATGGCCGCAATGCCACCGGCCAGCCCATCCATATTGTCCAGCAAGTTCAGCGCATTGGTGAGCCCGACAATCCACAAAAGGGAGAGGAAAACATTCAGCCATGAGGTTTGGAAGAGGTGAACTTGCACCCCTGTAGCAATGAGCAAAGCGGCCGCCAGCATCTGTATGAGTAATTTGAACCCGGGGGAAAGTCGACTTTTATCATCCCATAAACCCATTAAGGACACCACGGTCGCTCCTACAAAGATACCCACCACTTGGCGAACGTAAAAGCGATCGCCGAACAGAATTAAAGCCAGAACAAAGGCCGTGTAAATGGCGATTCCGCCCATGAGGGGCATGGGCTTTCGGTGTAACTTCCGCGCGGATGGTCGGTCAACCCAACCCAGGTGAGGAGCAATCCGTTGGGCTAGAGGTGTTGTCCCCGCGGCCACCAGAAGCGCGCTAAGAGCGATAAGTACAAACGGAAGAGCGTTGAGCGGGCTCATCTTCTACTTCCTTTGCTGTTGTAAGGCTTGTAATTCTGTTACCAGGGCCTGTAGGGCGGATTTTTCTTGGTCCGGCGCGACATTGAGCGCTTGCTGTGCATACTGGAGGGCCACATCATACCGGCCGATTTCCCGGTAGAGAAGAGCCAGATTTCGTAAAGTGGCCAAATCATGGGGGGCCCGCTTCAACACTTTCAAGTTGTATTCAATGGCCTTTTCCATGTCCCCTTTGCGGGCGTATACGTACGCCAGGTTGCTGAGGATTTGGACGTCGTTCGGGTGTCGTTTTAACGCTTCCTTGTAATAATACTCGGCTTTGTCCCATTCCTGACGCGTTCGGTAGTAATCGGCCAAGTAGAAGTACGTCAAGTAATACGTGTTATCCAGTTGCAGGGAAATATGGAGTTGTTCTAATGCTTCTTCCTCTCGGCCTGCTTGCAGCAAGGCAATAGCGTATTCGTCGCGCAAACGGGCATTGTGAGGACTGAGGGAGACGGCTTGAGCGAAGTAGTGAATGGCTTTTTCCACGTACTGTCGGCGCAACGCTTTATCCTGTGTCATGTTCGCGCGTGTGATGTAAAATCGACCCAGGTTGGCCGTGTGATCGGTGTTCAGAGGATTTAGGCGTTGCGCTTGTAAGAGGACTTGTTCGGCCTCTCCGAGGAGTTCCTCTCGTTTTTGGGGGTCTTGGGTGTGTTGGGCATGTTCGAGATAAGCTTTCCCCAGGAAAAGGTAGTAATAATCCTCATGAGGGGCGAGATTTAACACTTTCCGATAGATGGCTTCTGCCTCAGCATAACGCCGTGCTTTGTGGAACGCTTTCGCTTGTTTGAAATAAATATCCGCTTGGATAGGATGGAGCGCGGGGCCAAAACCCATATACAGGGCCAGCAACCCGCTCACGGCTGCGACGCCCCACGTGCCCACGCGACGTGTCCCCGGCAGCGTGGGATCCGGTGTCCATCCCAAGATCCCTCCACCGGCCAGCACGAACAGGAAGAGCAACACATAATAAGCCACCGGAAAGTGAGCCATGTGGTCGGCAAAAGCAAGAATGGCTTCGGGATGCCGCGTCGCGTTGACCTGAAGTTGCGCGGCGCGGGCGAGAAAGCGAGCCTGGAGTATGGCCATCAGGAGAAATCCGCCCCATGCCCCCAGCGTCTGTACGCCGATACCGAGCACCCAGTTACTCCACCGGAGGATGTGGCGACGCCGGGCGATTTCTCCGGTGAGAAGTGGGGCCAGGACCAACCAAGTAAAGATGAGCATGTAGAACTGGTGTGGATTTGGAACACGAACACCTCGTTCCACCCGGGTGAATAAACTGTTCGTCAAGATACGCCCGGCCTGATCGGTGAGCACATTCCCCGTGGGCAAGTTGATGATGAATTCATAAGCCAACGTTATGAAGATAAACGCCAGCAGAAGGCTGTACACCCAAAATGTGCGTTCACGCAAGACAGAAGGCGGTGGAATCGGTGTGGGTTCTGGTCGGGAACGCCGTTCCCGGCGTTTGCGTTTTTTCCGAGAGCGTGGTGAGCTCTCCGTTATCGGTTGAGCGACCGGTGCGGGTTGCAGTTGTAGGGAAAGTCGTCGGGTCCCCACCGCCACCAGCACGGCGGCTAACATCCAGAAATAGGTACGCGTGCTGACGATGGCGATGCCGAAGTTGATTTCCACATAATGCGCGGCAATGGTCGCCAGCAAGGCGAGGAGTAACAGGTAACGTTCTCGTTCCTCCCGGTCCACCGCGGGGAGACGTCGTGTCAGGCCGATCAGCGTGACATACGCGATGAGTCCCACGATGAAGCCAAAAGGCAATGAGACACCGAAGAAGCGCCAACTCCCATCCAACAGCCGGGCTATAACGACCGCGATAAACCCTCCACCAAACCAGAGGCCCAGGAACAGCCTTCGATCTCTGCGTGACGTGATCAGCCCTAGCCAAGAGAGGACAAAGTAGAAGATACTGACAAAAAGCCAAACATACGCGGCAAACCCCAAAATTCCCGTGCGGATCAGGCTGTCAAACGTCTCATTGTGGGAACGGTCTGGCGAAGCGTTGCGTTTCTCAATGTGAGCGAGTTCTGGGCGGTAAAAACGGTTATACGCGACCCACATCGCCTCCGGACCGTACCCAATAAGCGGACGTAAAGGATTCAATGGATCCGCGTGCATGTCCGGTGGGATATTCAGCGGTTCGTGAGGGAGAATAAGGTCCACCGCTCCTTCCCATATGAGAACCCGTACCCGGCCGGTTGGATTGCGTCGACTCACGTCTAGAATTTTCCCCAATCGACCCACATAAGGCATTTCGCGCAGCGGCTCCAACGGCGTTTGGGGAAGGTTGAAAAGGCTCAGGAAAATAGTCCCTAACAATGCCATGCTGACCCACGCGCCCGCGATGACCCGATAGTGACGTACACGGAACGCCAGCACGGCAAGGAGGACAAAAATGTAAGCCCCAACAACAAAACCCAGGAAGGGCCCGCGACTTTGGCTGAAGATGAGGGCGATAATTTGGACGGCGAAGATGAATAAATACATGCCACCGAGTAAAGCGTCCGTGTAACCTTGTTGTCCATCAACATCTTGAAGGATACCGGCAAAGGAACGCACGATGCGATACCCGGTGAGGAACATCACCATAATCAAATACGCGGCAATGAAAATGGCATTGCCCATGTGGCCGGCAATCCGTGTTTGGACGTCCCCTCCCCATGGCAAGGGGTCTACACCGTAATGCTGGAGGATGCCGTACAAACTGATCGGCAAACTGGTGACCACGATGGCGGTGATAAGGCGTTCTAATTGATCCCTGTGGCGGAGTTGGTTTAGGGCGACCAGGAAAATAACAATGTAACTGTAGGTGGTCCACAACCCTTGCAGCCGTTGGTAGGATCCCCAAAGGCTGGTGCGCGGGGCCACAGAGAACAGCGTACTTATAAAGTAGGAAATAATGATGAGAAATGTGGGGGCGACCAGCGGGATGTGAAGCATGCGCCGCAACCGCTGCCATCGTGGAGTGCCGTTCTGCTCAAACCATCCCATATCAATGGCCCACGTTAGCCAGGCTAATCCTACAATGATGGCCAACCAACGCACCAAAGAGATCTTGTCCGGCTCAAACACCCGGTCGGTTTGCACATTGAAATAGAGGGGAGCGACCACCAGGGCTAACAACCAACCCGCTTCCATGATGCCCTGTGCCAACCGTGCCGTTTTCGAAGTCATTTCCATAACTCCTTACCGGTGTGAAGAGTGTGGCGTTGTGCAATACATTATCCCATGTTTTGCTGATTTCGAGCTTATGAAAGCGGCGCCAGGTCGCCGCATTCCAAAGTTATTATGAAAGCGACGTCAGGTCGTCGCATTCTAAAGTCTCTTACTCGAATTTTCTGCCTCTCTCTAAGCTAAGGGACATTGGCAGAGTTTTTTCAGTCAATCAGCACATTATGTTATCGAAGGGATGTTACTTCAAGAAATCCCTCCTGACAAACCGCTCCCCCTATGCCGTGCCTTGCACAAAAACGCGAAAGGAAATAAGATGCATTTCGCGGGTAAGCACCCGAGCCTTGCCGAGGCCGTTGACCGCGTGTGTCTCATATCGCGGCAGCGAGCCCTTCGTCTAAAGGCGGTGTTTCGCGAACGCTTACCTGTTTACATCCTGAGAAAGGGTCGCTTGGATTGCCCGGCAACCGAGACGCCCGACACATCACGTGAGATGGGCGCGCCACCGGAGATGCCGGTGGCGTTCTTTTTAGCCGGGCCCGTATAGGCCGATGAAGCCCATTGTCCAATTTCACAACGTCTCGTACACGTATCACTTACCAAACGGCCAAACAATTCCTGCGCTGCACAACGTTCACCTCACCCTACATCCCGGGGAATTTGTGGCCCTCATGGGCTCGAATGGGTCCGGAAAGTCTACCCTCGCTCGGTTGATCAATGCCTTGTTGGTGCCCACCGAGGGAACGGTTTGTGTCCGACGATGGGATACCCGTGAGCGTCGGCACCGGCTTGACATTCGGAGCACGGTCGCCATGGTATTTCAAGATCCCCACGCGCAAATCGTGGGGTCTACCGTTGAGGAAGATGTCGCTTTTGGTCCCCGGAATCTAGGTCTTTCTCGTGCAGAAGTCCGACAACGGGTGGAGTGGGCTTTGCAGACGGTGGGCATGTGGGAGTTGCGTCATCGCTTACCCTTTCAACTGTCGGCTGGACAGGCCCAGCGTGTTGCTTTAGCCGGGGCTTTGGCGATGAAGCCCCATGCGTTGGTGCTGGACGAAGCAACCGCGATGTTAGATCCCGCGGGACGTCGCTCCATTTTATCTCTCCTATCACGTTTGAACGCCGAGGGTATGACTATCTTACTTATCACCCATTTCCCGGAAGAAGCCCTTCAAGCCCAGCGTCTTATCGTGCTACACCGGGGCTCTGTTGTGGCCGATGCGCGTCCCGCGGACATTTTTAATCGCCCTACTCGTCTTATGGAATGGGGCATTGCTCCTCCGACGACCGGCGTCATCTCGCGGCAGGTGCACCAAGTGATACCCTGTGTCCCACCGGATCTTCTGGACGTGGGCGAGATAACGCAGGCCCTGGTGCGCTGTCTCTCCTCGGCCTCATTTTCTCCCGCGTTATCTTCCATGGATTGGTTGAAGCCCAACGGACGTGAGATGTTTTGGGAAACTCGTGACCTCTGGCACGTGTACATGGCGGGCACTCCTTTGGAAGTGACGGCCTTAAAGGGCGTCCACTTCACAGCATCGCGAGGTGCAACGGTGGGATTGATGGGTACGACCGGTTCGGGCAAGAGCACGCTCATGCAACACCTGAACGGGTTGCTGTTCCCACAGCAGGGAGAAGTGTGGGTTAACGGGCAGGAAATCCGGCAGTGGCGAAGCCGCTTACCCCTCTTGCGTCGGACCATTGCTATGTTGTTCCAACGGGCGGAGGATCAACTGTTTGAACGCTATGTGGGGGATGACGTGGCGGCCGGCCTTCGTTCCCTTCGTCTCCCGCGGAAGGCTCTGCGGGAGCGAGTGCGGTGGGCTATGGAAATGGTCGGATTGGCATTCGATGCTTACAAGGACCGTCCGGTGTACAGTCTCAGTGGTGGGGAAAAGCGAAAGGTGGCTTTGGCGGGGGTCCTGGTCCTCAAACCCCAAGGACTTATTTTGGATGAGCCCACCGTCGGCCTGGATCCGACGTCCCGTCAGGAGTTATTGGGGTATTTGAAGGATTGGCGTCAGAAGACGGGAGCGACATTCGTATATTCTTCTCACTCCCCTGGGGAGATTGCCGAAATGACAGAAAAAACGGTCATCATGCGGGAAGGCACCATCGCCCTCGCCGGTTCAACACGTGAGATACTGTATAACGTCCATACTCTCCAATCGCTGGGAGTGGATGTTCCTGTAGTCGTCCAGATTGTACGGGGCATGGAGTCTGAGGGAATGGTGTTACCGGATCGACCACTGACGGTGAAGGAGTTGGTGAGTGCTTTATCCCGGTGGCGCAAGGGGAACGACCATGGATAATGTTGAATTTCTCCGCCGGGTGAACATCGGTATCTACCTTCCGACCGATTCGTGGGTCCATCGGTTGGATGTTCGTCTCAAACTTTTGGTGTTTCTCATCGGCACAGGGTACGCGACGGTTATTTCTTCCTTGGTATGGCAGGGTGCTTTTCTCCTGCTCATCGTCTTGTTCGTGCGTGTCGCGCGTGTGCCTTGGCGTTTTGTGTGGGGCGGTATGAGAGTTGCATTACCTTTTTTGTTCGCCTTTGGGGTGTTGGATTTAGTGTTTGCCCCGCCCCCGTCACCGGGAACCCTTTGCTTTTCGTGGTGGACTGTGGGTGGGTGGCACCTGACCGACTGTGCGGTACGGACCGTGGGATTATTGTTTTTGCGCTTCACCGTGTTGATGATGTGGACGAGTCTTTTAACTGCGACAACGACGACCGTGGAGTTGGGGCAGGGTTTGGAGTGGTTCTTGTCCCCGTTAAATCGGTGGGGGATTCCTGGGTATGAAATTGCCCTTGTTTTGGCCTTGACCTTTCGCTTTGTTCCTACGTTTGCCTTGGAAGCCGAACGTTTAGTTAAGGCTCAGATGGCGCGGGGTATTGATTTCGGTGAGGGAGGACGATGGCGCTTTTGGCGTCGGGTTCGGGCTATGATGCCCATGCTTATTCCTTTCTTCTTGATGGCGCTCCACCGGGCGGAGGAGATGGCGGAAGCCATGGAAGCACGAGGTTTCATCGGCAAGGCTTATTCGTCCACGGATGAGGATTTCGTTTCCGAGGAAAGGAGGTGTCCGGCATGAACTCTAAATTTTCAGCCCGCACTATCACCATCACAGCAGCCCTCTCGGCGGTCGCGGTTGTACTGGGGGCCACCCAATGGGGGTTTATCCCCGTCCCGACACCGGCGGGCCACGCTACTATCATGCATGTTCCGGTTATTATAGGCGCTATTTTAGAGGGTCCTACCGCGGGCGCTATTATCGGGGGCGTGTTTGGTCTGTACAGTTTTTTGGATGCCACGTTGCCGATGTTTAAGGACCCCCTTGTGGCGGTTCTGCCGCGTCTCTTCATTGGACCTTTCGCCTACTATGCGTACCTATTTACCCGTCGTTGGGGGGAAGCGGTGGCATCCGGTGTGGCCGCCGCAGTGGGAACGTTGACGAACACGGTGTTGGTGTTGAGCATGATCGTGATACGAGGGTACCTCGATGCCAAAACCGCGTGGGTCGTAGGTGTGACGCACGGTCTGCCGGAAATTGTTGTCGCCGTGCTCATCACCGTTCCGGTGGTGCTGATGTGGAAACAGGTGGAATTTGGGCGGGGTCGCGCTCGCCTATAAGGAGGATATCCAATGCTACTGGCCATAGACATCGGAAACAGTGAGGTCACTTTAGGGGTCCATGTGGATTCACAATGGCGTGCCCGTTGGCGATTGCGTACGGTGGTGAACGGGACGCCAGATGAATACGCGCTTCTCCTGAAGGGACTCTTTCGGGAGGAAGGCATCCCCCTAGGCGGTGTTCGTTATGTCGGCCTGGCCAGCGTGGTTCCGCCGGTCACAGATACGTTAGTACACGTGGTCCAACGTCATTTGCAGGCGGATTTGCTGGTGGTCCGGCCGGGGGTTCGGACAGGCCTCCGCATCCGGGCAGAGAATCCGGCCGAGGTGGGTGCAGATCTCATTGTGAACGCGGTGGCCGCGTATGAGCGGTTTAAAGATGCGTGTATTATTGTCAGTTTGGGGACGGCTACCGTGTTTACGGCCGTTTCGGCCGGGCGTGATTTCTTGGGCGCGGCCATTGCTCCCGGATTACGCATGGCGGCTCGTGCCCTCTCGGAACAGACGGCTCAGTTACCGGACATTCAACTTTCTGCTCCGCCCGTGACTATCGGCCGCAATACTGTTCACGCCATGCAGAGCGGTCTGGTGTGGGGTTATGTCTCCTTAGTCGAGGGGATGGTGGCCCGCTTTCAGGAAGAGATGCGTACCAATGCCCGCGTTATTGCTACCGGTGGCTTAGCCCCTCTCATAGCCCCTCTTACCTCCGTCGTTGAGGTGGTGGATCCTTGGTTGACATTGGAAGGGCTTCGTATATTGGTGGAGCGTAATCTCCGGTCCTCTCGCTAAAACTAACAAGGCCCCTTCTCATGGAGAAGGGGCCTTGTGCTGCCGGCATGAGGGCTTGCTGTGTACGGGTTTACTTCACAACACCCGTCTCCATGCGCTCCTTATAAATATCTTGCAACTCGTAGAGCATTTGCTGGAGTTCGAAGAAGCCATGCCAGTGTGCCCAGTCCGGACCGCCCATGGCCGCGCCCTGGCGGGCTCGTCGGCCGGTGTGGTGCCACAGGTGGTAGTAGATTCGCTGGAACTCATCGGCCCATGGATTGTCCTTAAGTAAGCCTTTCTCCTTGAGTTCCTTCAGCATTTTATCGGCCGGCTTAAAGTAGGCTTCGTTGTAGAGGTTTACCGCGTTGTCCACCTGCTTGAAGTAGTTGTCCACCAGTGTCTTGGAATGGCAGGAGGTACATACCTGCTTCATCTTCTTGCGGCCCTCCTCACCGTTACCGGTAAGCGGGCTTAAGGGATCCGGTGAGTTACGCACTTTGGATTCCTTAGCCCACAGGTTCCAGTAGAGCCGTTCGCTGACGTTGTGGGTTGTGGGCAGATCCCCGATGCCGCTCATGTGACAAGTGGCGCATGTAGGCGCTCGATAGTCGCCCGCTTCCCACGCTTCCGGCGCGGAATCCCAACGCCACTCGTCCTTGTGGCTCATGTAAATCTGACCGTGCTTGCTGTCCAGATACACTTCGATGTCCGGGTGATCCGGGCCCAGGTGGCAGGTTGCGCACGCGTACGGATCGCGAGCCTCGGCAATGCTAAAGCGGTGCCGAGTGTGGCAGACCGTGCAGTTCCCCGTGCTCCCGTCCGGGTAAATGACACCGATACCGGAGGTCGGATAGGTATCCGGCGAGGGACGATGGTCGGGCCCGAGTTTGATCTCGGTTCCGTGACACTGCATACACCCGGTCTGCCGGGCCGCGTCCTTGTATTTTTCGTGATTCTGGCCCTCGTGGACCCACATGAGCGCGTGCAATCCCTTCTTAGGGATGATTTGGCGATAAGCCCGGAAGTGGCCGCTGTGATTAAACTGGTCCACCTCGTTAGGATGGCACTTCTCACAGGTGGTCGGTGGCACCAGGACGGACATGTAGATGTCCGTGCCCTTCAGGCCTTCACACTGATAGGCCATGGGGGAGTCCTTGGGCTTCTCGTGGCAGTCGATACAACTGACGCCGGCATGGGCATGACGACTTTCCTTCCAGTCCAGCACAATGCCCGGCGTCTCCTTGCTATGGCAGGAGATACACTTTTCGCCCTCTTCGCTGATTTGTCGTTTGATGACGATGGGCTCACCTGCCGGCATGTTCCCCATGATGGTGGTGGAGCCGGTGGTTTGCCCTTCCGACAGGTTCCCGGCCAGCGCGTTGGGAGTTCGCTGCAAAGCTCCCACCGCGGCCGCGATGGCAATCATAGCCACAACGGAGACCAGAACGACGATTAAACGCCAGTGTTTCATCACGCCCTCCTTTTTGTCGAGATTGCCGGCAGTTATTTCGCCTTTGCTTGTTCCCATTCCTGTTTGGCTTCCCGCAGGTAAATTCCAAGGTTTGTGTGTCCTACGTGGGGATGACAACGTACGCATTTGACTTTTGTTTCGCCCGAGAAGTAGGCCCGGTGGGGCAGGAACGCGCGTGGGTTGCTCATTGTGGCGTCTTGCAATGTCATGTGACAACGCAAGCACGCGGAATCATACACAAAGGATTCTCGTTCGTGACGCCGTGCTTCCCAGTCAATGGATTCGGGGTCACCGAAGAAGTTGACCGCGACATCGCGCACACCCAGCCACGTTTTAGTGCTTAATTCCTTGATGGGGTTTCCGTGGGGAAGGTGGCAATCTGTGCACTGTGCGTGAATACCATATGGATTGTTGCCACCGTGAACGTTTTCGGCGTGGGCCTTTCCCATCGGTTCCATGACGTGGCAGGAGAGACAGAAGGACTTGGCCCCTGTCCATTCTAAGGTCATGTTCATCATGGTCCAAGAGCCCACGACGATCACGCCGACGATGACAAGACCACCCACAATATAGAGTATGCGACGCCACCAGGATACACGTTTCATTGTGTATCACGCTCCTTAAAAGGGTTCGGAAGGATCGACGCTTGTATATGGGAGTTGCGTCGGCCAATTATGTGTTAGGTCGCCATAGTTCACGCGAAACAAGGGGTATGTACTCGACTGCTATTCTCTATTCTAGAGGAGGGTGGGAGAGACGTCTAGACGCCATTTGGACGATTTTATCGGAGGATAAGGGGAGGGTTTTCAGGGATAAAAGGGGGGCACATCACCCACCAGGATTACTCCTTTTGGGGGATGTGGGCCTTCAACCACACGGCCGCCTCCACCCGACTATGGACATGGAGTTTGTCTAAGATGCGGCGTAAGTGTGTACGAACGGTGTTCTCGGAGATAACGAGATGGGCCGCAATTTCTTTGTTCGTCAGTCCCTGGGCCACTAATTCCAACACTTGGCGTTCTCGGGGAGTGAGGATGCCCAGAGCGTCGTCATCGGCATGTGCTTCCTTTTGTGTCTCATGCTCCTGTGCGATGACCGGCGCGGTCTTTTCCTCGTCGGCAGGGACGTTCACACGTGGGGGGGTGTGGGAGCGTTGATGTATGCTTTCACGTTCCCGTGCCAAGGTTGCAAATTCTGCCAGGAGGTGGGGTGCTAAGGCCGGTGGGATAATAGCCTCTCCTTGGGCAACCCCCCGAATCGCTTGGGCCAGTTCATGTCCGGACGTTGTCCCTTTGAGGAGGTATCCACGGGCCCCCACCTTGAACGCTTCCAGCAAATCCTCATCGGACTCTGAGACTGTGAGTACGATAACCCGGCTTTGAGGGAATGTTTCCATGATGTGGCGCGTAGTCTCCAATCCGTTCAAGCCGGGCATTTTGATGTCTACTAAAATGACGTCCGGATGTGCGGTCGGGAGTGCTTCCAACAATTCCAAGCCGTTTCCGAATACCCCGACGACCTGAATGTCCGGTTCCCGATCTAGAAACATTTGCAGCGTTTCCCGAAAGAGCCGATGGTCATCAACAATTGCCACGTGAATGGGTGACCTCGGGTTCATACAGGCCTCCGCTCTGAAGATGGCGTAGGATAGAGAGGAAGGCGCACGTACACACGTGTGCCTTTTCCGGGTTCCGATTGAATGCGGAACGTTCCCCCCAGGCTTTCCGCCCGTTCCTGCATAATCCGTATGCCAAAGTGTTGTGAGGTCTGCACGTGGTCCACAGCAAACCCCTGACCGTCATCTTCTACAATGAGTTCCAGGCCATTCTGGCGGATGTGGAGTTCCACGCGTGCGTGCTGGGCTCGCGCGTGTTTGCGCACATTGGTGAGTGCCTCTTGAACGATGCGGAATGCTTCCACCTCGATAATAGGTGAGACGTAGGGATTTTGGTCCGTCACCTGAAATTCCACATCTAACCCGGTCCGCCGCCGGAAGTCCGCGATCCAGGCTCCGACTGCGGGGACTAACCTCTGACTGGGATCTTGGCGTAAAGCCAGAATGGACTCCCGGACATCATAGATGGCTTCTCGGACTACCTGTTGCATGGTGTCAAGATCTTGACGAATGGCCGTAGGTGAGGTGCAATCCAGGTCCTCGCGGAGCATTTCCAATTTGAGGCTAAGCCATCCAAGGGTTTGGGCGATACTGTCGTGTAATTCGCGAGCAATGCGTTGGCGTTCTTCCAACACGGCCAGTTGAGCCACTTGCTCGTGATATTGCGCGTTCTGTACGGCCACACCTAACTGGTTGCCCACACTGGTAAGGAATTGGACGGTTTCCTCGGAGAAAGCGTGCGGTCTCGGATGGAACAACAAGATGAACCCCAGTGTGCGTTGCCGGGAGCGTAAGGGGATGGCGAGCAGACTGTGATATCTCCCGTTTTCCAGGAAACAAGCAAGAAGGGGACGAGAGAGAGGGTCGGCCGTTACCCGGGTCAAGTCGTCAATGGAGATGGCCCGGTGGGATGTTTGGATGAACTGACGTACGGCGCGTTGTAAAGATTCATCTTGTAGACAGTGACGTATTTCTGGAGGAAGATCGAGCATGGCAACGAAATCTATGTGATCTTTGAGGCACAGGCAGATAGCCCCACTTTGGGCCCTGACGACGTCCTTCACTTGTTGCAAGGCCTCATGGAGGAGGACATTGAGGGGCTTGGCCTCGCTGGCCGTCAGGGCAATGCTGGCAATGGTCGCCAATTCCTGTGTACGTCGTTCAACCTGAGCATGGAGGGCGTTCTGATAACGGGCGATGCTGGCCACCATGTGGTTAATGGTGTTTCCCAGCGTTTCGAGTTCATCTCCTGTGTTGACGTGGCATCGAACTTGGTAATCGCCGTGAGAGATGGCTTCTGCGATTTCCGTGAGACGTTTGATAGGCGTGATGACGGTGTGGCGCAATTGGACGTACATGCCGCCCATCACCAATATCATTATAGTAAACGCGCTGAGGATGAGCATCAATCGGTTTTGGGCGAGGGCGCGGTCCGCTTCGGTCATAGGGACCATGACGCTCAACCCCCCGCGGATATCGCCTACCCGGTATCCCTGATCCGCGTGGCATTGGAGACACGCGGCAGTAGTGCGGAGAGGCACCATAAGGCGGTACATGCGTTGTCCGTTCACGTATTCGACGCGTTCAACAGGTGACGGGGTGTGATCGAACCGATGCAACACCTCGCTTTCAAACGCGTCGGGCGCGTTGGCCGGATTTTTGAGCCGCAGGCTGGTGATGTGGAAGCGATAGAGCCCTTTTTCCGCGGCCAACTCGGAAAGTTCTTTGGTAACCATGGCCGGGGATTTGCGGTAGAACCCGTTACGGGTTTCCATGTACACGGGGCCCGGTTGAGTGGTCCACACGCCGCCGTAGGAGGCCACCCATTCACGGACGGTGAGCATGTTGGTGAGGAGTGCTTCTGCCTGGGTGTGTACCTGCTCGTGCATTTGACGCACTTGTAAACGGTAGAGCAATCCGAAAAGCACCAAACTGGCGATCCCCAATATCATTCCCAACCTTAGAGTAATGCGTGTGCCCAGATTAAGGCCCCTGCGCGATCCTGCAAAGAGATGGTGCCATCCCCGGCGTATGGACATCCTTACCCGGTGCAGGGGGCACAAGGTGAAGGAACCGAACTGTTGGAGCGGGGATACGGGCTCTTTCAACATGATTCACCTCAAGCGTTGTGCCCTACCTCTTCCTATACAAGGCTGATTGACTGACACATCGCGTTTCATGTATCTCGGCGTAAAGAATCTCTACCTTTTTCTAGGCCAAGGTGCATTCGCAGAGTTTTGTCAGTCAATCAGATACTAAGGTGTGGAGTGTTAAATGAGCATACCACAGGGTCAGGGAATCGTCAAACGCCTTAAGTGTCCTTCATTTGTATTGCTTCCTCTCCGAATCTAATGTGTTGAGGCCGGATTGTTGCTGTATAATTGGGGTGTTATAAACGGGTGGACGTTTTTCCGGGAGGAAGAAGGCATGGGCTTGTTGAACCGATGGCGCCGATCTGATAAGAAATTGCCTCCAAACACGGTCGTGGTTGTGTCCGGATTACCCCGTTCGGGGACGTCGATGATGATGAAGATGTTGGAAGCCGGGGGGCTTCCTTTGCTGACGGACAACATCCGTACGCCGGATGAGGATAATCCACGAGGATATTACGAATTTGAACGGGTGAAACAGTTGCCTAAAGGGGACGTGGCCTGGGTCGCTGAAGCTGTGGGACGTGCGGTGAAGGTTATTTCTGCCTTGTTAGAACATCTACCCGCGACCTATCACTATAAGGTTATCTTTATGAATCGAAATTTGCAAGAAGTTCTCGCCTCTCAGCGCAAAATGTTAGAACGACGAGGTGAAGACCCGAACCGGTTTGATGAAGAAGAGATGGCTCGGTTGTTCACGAAACATTTGCGCCAAGTGAAGCGCTGGTTGTCCACTCAACCGCACATGGACGTCCTCGAGGTGGATTACAACCGAATGTTGCGTGAGCCGGAGCCGTATGTGCGAGAAGTGAACCGTTTTCTTGGGGGGTGGATGGATGAGCGTGCGATGGTCGAGGTCGTAGATCCAACCCTTTACCGTAATCGGGCGTGATGGAGTGAAGGTGCAGTGCGGTCACGTGGGGGGGGAGGATATCGCCGGGCCAGCCACGCCCGTAGGAAAGTCTCCCAATTCATTGCCCATAATTCACTTTATTTGATGCCCGTGTGCACAAAGCTCTGGATGAAGCGGCGCTGGAAGATGAGGAACGCCAGGAAGAGAGGACCGGCCACGATCAAGGTGGCGGCCATGAGCAACTGCCAGCGGGCGCCGATTTCCCCCAACTGGGTGAAGCGCACCAGCCCCACCGTCAGTGGACGGCTGCGCTCCGTCAGGGTGACCACAAGAGGCCAGAGGAACTCGTTCCAGTGCCAGGTCACCGAGGAGAGCCCGAACGCGACCAGAGAGGGCATCGAGGGGGGTAAATACACGTGTCGGAGCAACTGCCACCAGTTGCAGCCGTCGATCACGCCCGCGTCCACCAGATCCCGGGGGATGCCTAAAAACGCCTGCCGCATGAGAAACGTGCCAAACGCGGAGCCGAAGTAGGGCATGGCTACCGCGAACCAGGTGTCAAAGAGCCCCAAGCGACGGATGGTGGAGAAGTTCGGGGCCAGCAACGCGGTCGTAGGAATCATCAACTGTAACAGGATGAAGAAGAAGAGGAGCTTCTCGCCCGCGAATCGGTAATTCACAAAGGCAAAGGCAGCCATGGTGATGGTGACAACCTGCACGCCCAGAATGATGGTCACAATGGCGATGGTGTTGATGTAGTAGCGGGCGAACGGGGCCAGCGACCAGGCCTTGGCGTAATTCTCCAGCGTCAGGTGGCTGCCGAACCACACATCGCCCCGGCCCAGGGGTTCCGCTTCGGGCCGGAAGGAGACCACAATCGCCCACAGGATGATGGAGGCCCATCCCAAGGCCCATATAGCGGTAAACAGAGTAACCAGCGCCGAGGTCAGTCGGGCGCGCCAGGTGCGCTTCTGTGCGTAACTAACGAGCATAATCCTCCTCGCGTTCGGAAACCAGGAAATTGGATACAGTAAACAGCAGCAGCACAATGACAAGAATGATGGTCAGCGCGGACGCGCGGCCCACATCCTGATACTCAAAACGGACCTGCCACAACCAGTAGAGCAGGGTCGTACTTGCCATGCCCGGCCCCCCGTGAGTGAGCACAAAAATGTGGTCCACCGTCTGGAAGGCGCTAATGAAGGCGATGGTGGAAATGAAGAGCGTGGTTCGCCGCAGAAGGGGCACGGCAATGTACCACAGCTCCTGCCACCATGTGGCCCCATCCAGGGCCGCGGCTTCGAACACATCCAGGGGCAAGCTCTGCAGCCCGGCCAGGTAGAAAATCATGTAGTAGCCCGCGTTCTTCCACAGGGCCACAATCATGACCGACAAGAGGGCCAGATTGGGGTTCGCGGTCCAGTTCTGGGGTCCGTGATAGCCCAGGAAGGTCAGGGCCGTGTTGAACAGCCCATAATCGGGCGTGAAGAAGAACATCCAGATGGTGGCCGCGCTGACCATGGGCAGGATAGTGGGGTAAAAGAAAGAAAGGCGCATGATGCCAATGCCGCGAATACGGCGGTTGAGCAAAAGGGCCAACACAAAAGCCAGGATGATACTGGCGGGCACGGTGCCCAGGACATAGATCAGCGTGTTCACCAATACCTGGTGAAAATCGGGGTCCTTGAACAGGTTGACGTAGTTCTGTAATCCGATGAATGTGGGCTCCCGAAACTTGGCAATGTTCAACCGCTGACGGTAAAAGCTCTTATAAAGCGCCAATAAAGTTGGCCAAGCGGTGAACAGAGCCACAAAGAACAGGGTGGGTGAGAGCAGCAAGTAGGGTAACAGGGAAAACCGCCGTGTTCGAGTTGCACGCATAGGAGCACGCCTCATGTTGACAAATCGTGGATAGGATATCAGGGACCGGGTAGGGCAGAGGTCATCACGGCCACAATACCCCAGGGGTGCCGGTTAGGCCCGAGAGCAAAGGGATTTTGCTCCGTCCACCGGGGCTTTCCGACACCCCTCTCACTACCTGATACCCGATCCCCGATACCTACATGTCATTTACTTGGATTTACTTAAACGGCGCCAAGGCCTTGTCGGCCTCTTCCTGGGCCTTCTGCATGGCCTCGGCCGGGCTCATCTCGCCGTTGTAGGCTGCCTGCAGGTACTTGTGGAAGATGTTGCGCACTTCACCCAGGTTCTGGGTGGAGAATTCCTTACCCGCGTACTGGAGCATGTCGCGAATCGTCGCCGCCTGCGGCACCTTCTGCAGGTGCTCCTTCATGGCCGGCGTATCGTAGGCGGCATTCCGCGTGGCGATATAGCCTGTGTTGATGCTGAAATCGGCCACGTACTCGGGCTGGGTCAGGAACTTGATGAACTCAAAGGCCGCGTCCCGTTGCTCCTTGGGCGCGCCCTTGAGGATGTAGAGGTTGCCGCCGCCGGGCACGGTGGCGTAGGTGCCCTTCTGGTGGCCGGGTGCAGCCATCACCCCCACCTCAAAGTCCGCCTGCTTGAGAATGCCGGCCAAGCTGCCGCTGGAGTGCATGATCATGGCCGCGGTGCCCTTGGCGAATTCACCCGGCGCCTGGCCCCAGTTGGCCTGCACGCCTTCGGGCATGGCCTTGTACTTGTGCGAGAGGTCGATGTAGAATTGAACGGCCTCGATCACCTTCGGGTCGTTGAAGTAGACTTCGGTCGGATCATCACCAACGATGTTGCGTCCGTTGCCGATGGCCAACGGCTGGAACAACCAGTACGGCCAACCGGAGGGATAGAGCATACCCCACCGGACCACCTGATCCCCTTCACGTTTGGTCAGCTTGCTGGCCGCTTCCGCCCAGCTCTCCCAACTGTCGGGGGCATCCAGCCCGGCTTCCTTGAAGAGGGTCTTGTTGTAGTACAGGGTGACCACACTGCGTTGGAAGGGCAGGCTCCAGATCTTACCGTCGTACTTGGAGTTCTCCAGGAATGCCGGGATGAAGTCGTTCAGATAGGCGTCCTTGTCGGGCATCGCGTTCAGATACTCGTCAAGGGGCACGATGAGGTCTGCATTGACCAGATCGTAAAGGTCCACGGCCAGCATCACGGCCAGCGCCGGCGGTTTGCCGCCCCCCTCGACGGTGGTCTGAATGGTTGTCTTCACATCGCCATAGCCACCGGAGAAGACGGGTTTCACCGTGATGTTGGGATGCTCCTCGTGGAACTTATCGGCATAGCCTTGCAAAATCTTTGCGATGGGTGCATCCACAGCAACGGGATAATAGACCTCGATAGTAACCGGCTTAGCTTCCTCTTTGGGGCCTTGCGCAGGCGCCTGTGTGGCCTCCGCAGCAGGAGCTTTTGTAGGCGCAGGCGTGGGGGTCGCCTGAGGGGCACAGGCGGCCAGTACCAATGCAAAAACCAGCACCAACACTAACAATGTAGAAAACCGCCGTATTTGCATGATGCAACCCTCCTTATCCTATGGGTTTTGGTTGAAGCTTTTCCAACGTGATATATAGGGCAATACTCGCCGCGCTGGAAATTTAAATGTAACACATAATAGGCTGATTGACGAAATTTGCTAAGCAAGTGAGAGCACCACGATAAAGCCACTGAAATTTGACAGAAAGAGATTAAGCCACCATGGTATAGAGAAGATAAAAGAGAAGATGTACGTAAAGGGGAACTTTATTTGTTAATCAATCAACCAAGATCGTGTATGCCGATAAATATCGGCTGGCGAGGGAAGGAACATGCCCATGAAAAAGTTCACTCGAAAACTCGTTGGACGGATCGTTGTTCTGCTTGTTTTCACCCTTATTTACTGGGCTCCTCATAAATGGCCATTAGCGCAAGCCTACAGTTCGGGTGAAACATACCTGCCCTTTGTCTCCACCGGAAACATAGATAACAACATCCAGGTCACCGATTTCAACTACGAACGCACCCTTGTCGTGCCGGGCCGTTTGGTCCCTGTTTCGGCTACACTGCGGAACAGAACACAGGAAGCGAATACGTTTACCCTCCACATGCTTCTGCCTAAAGAGGCGATGCTTGTACATGGGCCTCAATACGTCAGCGGAACACTGGCCCCCGGCGAAGCATTGACGTTCCGCTGGCAATTGGTCTTCAACACGGTTGGCAATTATCGGGTGCGCCTCCAAGTGCGTTCTAAGGCAAGAAGTGTGGTAGACAGCGCTATCACCATTCCCATACGCCCCACCATGTGGCAACAAAAACAATTCTTACTCACCGCGTACAATCCGCCTTATGCGTGGCGAGAACCCCCTTATGATGATGCTATCCTCCTCCGCTATAAAGCCGCTCATTTCGACCACCTGCTTTGGGTGCGTGATGAAGCGGTACTGATAGACAAAGCGCATCGTTTTGGCTTTACTTATTATCTGGATATCGCCGATTTTATCGGGGAGGAGAAATTACGCGGGGAAGAAGGGCCTCCACCCCCGATCACCGAAGAAGAATTGCAACGCCTTGATGCCTTGGTGGAAAGATACAAGGACGATCCGCTCATGACAGGGTATTATATTTGCGACGAGCCATCCCCAGGGGCATTTTCTAATGTCGCACGGGTCATCGCCCGCATTCGAGCCCACGATTTGAAGCGCCCTGTTTTTGTCGATTTGTATCCCTATTTTTCAGACCAAGAGGGGAGTCCACAATATCTGGAAAACTTCTTACAAACCGTTCGGCCCGATTGGCTGCCCTTTGACCGCTATGTGTTTTTCAACGGCTGGGATGAGACCGAACAATATTTGGCTCAGTTGAACTTAATCCGTAAATATGCACGGAAATATGACATCCCCTTTGTGAGCTTCATCCAGGGTGTAGGCACCAATGGAACCCCTGCAGCGTATCTCGACTGGCGCACGCCTACAGAAGCAGAGCAACGGTGGATGATCTATACGGCCCTGGCTTATGGTGCTCATGGTATCGTCTGGTTTCACTGGGATGACCGTTGGGGAGTCACCGGTAACCCGGATGGCGACGTTGTATATCCGGCCATTCAACACCTTAACGAGGAGTTACAAAAATTGGGTCCGGTACTGCTCCCTCTAACCTCAACGGATGCATACGGTACCGGTACGCATTTGGTTATCTTTCCAGGAGAACCGCGAAGAAAACTCCTCTCCAGTGAGAGTGAATTGATTGTAGGGGTCTTCCGACAACAGGATGGACGTGAAGATCACTTTATGTTGACAAATCGCGACTATAACGAACCCGTTCAAGCGACGGTAACCATGCATCAATCTCTAGAGAGCCTCGAGGCATTTGATGTTACTACCGGATCGTGGCAGGCAATCCCTTTTGAAAATCAAAACGGCCAGGCACAATTTCACATCTTCCTGCAACCCGGCAACGGTGTCCTTTTCCGCTTTACGCCGATAGAACAGCCTTAGAGAAACA
>CAYPUG010000042.1:0-20473 GCA_964413905.1 uncultured Anaerolineae bacterium
ACTGTCCGCCGCCCACGGCCAGGAGCGCGTCGACCTCTTGTTTGGCCTGATTCAGGCGGGCCGGGATCATGGTGTCGGGATCGAAGGGCCCGTTGACACCCGCGACGTCATCCCACAGCGCGCCCAGGGCTTTGACCATTACGTTCTCAATCGCGCCCCAGGCGGGGATGGCCGGATAGGACTTGCCGTGCTCCACCGCGTTGACGAACACGCTGTAAAGCGGGTCCTCGCTGAAGGTCGGGTCAGCCAGCGCGGCCTTGACCGCGGGTAGCATACCGATGTTGCTGCTGTAGCGGATCTGGGATTCCTTGCTGGTGAGGAACTTGACGAATTCCACAGCCATTTCCGGATGCTTGCTGGAATTCCACACGGTCAGGTTGGAGCCACCGACGAAGGTGTAGCGTCCTGCGGGCCCTGCGGGAATTTCGTGCGCTCCCAGGTGCTTCGCGGCTTCGTTGTCGCCCCAGCCGCCCTTGTCGTTGGGCGTGCGCGCGCCCTTGATCATCCACGGACCGGAGATAACGGTGGCGATCTCGCCGTTGGTGAACAGACCCTCCACCTGCGCGGAGTTCAACTCCAGCACGTCAGGCGGGGTGTAGCCCTTGGTGTACAAACTGGTGTAGAACTTGACGCCTTCAATCGCCTTGGGGCTGTTGAAGGTAGCCGCGGTGTTCCCGGGGTTCAACAGGTCACCACCGGCTTCCCAAACCCAGGGCGCGAAGTTGTGGAGCACGTTCCAGTCGTTCTTGCCCGGGAAGCCGATGGGATACGCGTCAATGATGCCCTTCTCTTTGGCTTCTTTGAGTTTGGCCAAGGCCGCGTCAAAGGTTTCCCACGTCTGGAAGGCCTCGTCGGGATTCACGCCCGCCTTTTCGTACAAATCGGTGCGATAGAGGACCGCGCGGGTGTCCACGAACCAAGGGACGGCGACGGTGAAACCGCTTCCAATGGGATTGCAAGTCTTCCACGAGGCCTCGACAAAGTTCTCCGCGCCGCCCATGGCCGCGATCTCATCCTTGGTGAAGGGACGCAGCGCGCCCATCGCGGCAATGGACGCGGTCCAGGTGGTGCCCAACTGGGAGATGTCGGGCCCCTCACCGCTGGTGGCTGCAGTGGTGATCTTGGGCCAGGCCGCGCCCCAGTCCAGGACTTCGACCTCCACGGTGACGTTGGGGTGCAGTTTTTGGAACTCAGCGGCTTCTTGCTGCATCGCGCCCAAGGGGTCCGGACCGTTGGGCATAATCCAGACCTTCAGAGTGATGGGTTCCTCGGGCACCGGGGTGGGAGTGACGAGGACTTCCTTTGTGACGACCTTTTCTACCTCTTTTGTCACGACTTTCTCGACTTCTTTGGTGACCACCTTTTCCACTTCCTTGGTAACGACGACGGTTTCCTTGACCACTTTGGGTGTGGGCTGGGCGCATGCGCCCAAGACCAGCGAGAGCAGGACCAGCAATGATAGGGTAAAAAGCACCTTCTGCTTCATAGTGGACCTCCTTATTCGGTACGTAAAGGTTGAAATAGATGGTGGGATGGTTGTTTACATGCTTCCGGGTTATGGGAGCGCTCTCATAACCCGGGAAATAAAAAATCCATCGCGTATCTTGTCCGATCTCACCTCCTATCCGCTGGAGCGAATGACCAATTCCGGCATCAACACAACACGTTGGGGGATGGAATGGGATGCGTCGAGATGCGCGATAAGGATCTCCACTGCGAGTCTGCCCATTCGTTCAATGGGTTGGCGCACGGTTGTGAGTGGTGGGTCCATGAAAGCAGCCTGGGGGAGGTCATCAAATCCGACCACCGCGATATCGTCGGGAATTCGCAGATCTGCCCCGCGAATCGTCCGCAAGGTTCCCATGGCCATGGTGTCACTGGCGACAAACACGGCCGTAGGGCGTGGTTCCACCGCGAGCAGGCTTTCCATTCCTCTCATGCCTCCCTCTTCGGTGAAATCTCCTTCCACGATGAGGCGCTCGTCTAGGGGAATGCGATGCGTTGCCAGGGCTTTGCGATATCCTTCCAACCTATCTCGGCCCGCCATCATGTCCAGCGGACCGGTAATGGTGGCAATGCGCCGATGCCCTTGACGAAGCAGATGCTCGGTCGCCATGTAGGCCCCCGCCACGTTATCCACATCCACGTAACTGATACGCGGGTCCTCGTGACGGCCTACCGAGACAAAGGGCACCTTGTCATCCAACAAGCGGGTCACTAAGGGGTCGTCTACACGCGTTGACGCCAGAACAACCCCGTCGAGATAACGGGATTTGAGCAGCCGGTTGTATAATTCCTCCTCTTGGGCAGGGGTGCTGAACAAAGCCAGCATCAGATGGTAGTTGTGGGTATAACAGGCATCGGTGATGCCACGGATGAGCAACGGGAAGAAGGGGTCGGTGAAGAGGGTAGAAACGGCTTCGGGGATGACCAAGCCGATGATGTTACTGCGGTTGGTGGCCAGACTGCGAGCCGCCGCATGGGGTTGATATCCCACCTGCCGGATGACCTCCCAAACGCGCTGGCGCACTTCAGCGCGCACGTTGGGGTGATTATTCACCACCCGTGACACGGTGGAACGGGAAACGCCAGCGAGGCGAGCAATGTCCTCCAGGGTATAGTCCACGGTTTGCATCCTCTGCTCTGATTAACTGTTTTTGGGAGCGCTCCCATTATAACGCAAGAATTTTCGCGTGTCAAGGGGGCGCGGTCTGGTGATAGATCTTTTCTGAGATCTTACACTCAGGGGCAAATGGGTAGACGATGGCATTGCCATCGCTTACCCGACGACCTTAGGATGGCTCAACCGCCGATACAGCGCCTTCGCGTGTTAAAGCATCGAAAAGCCTCTCCTGGTGAACTACACGGTTCAGGGCTTGATGCATTTTAGAGGGATGGGCCTTATTCCTGCATCGCCTGATTGACAAACCTTACATCTAATGGTAAAGTATGACGTGAACAGGGGTTATCCATATCCTGCTGCGCGGTACAAAGGTCATGCACACAAACAAACATGTACGGCACCCCCAATCCAACGGCGCAATGGTGGTATCCTCGCGGCTCGCGCAGCACGGTCACACGACCTGTTCTTTTTGTCCCCCCATGCGTACTTCACTGTTGCGACGGTCACACACAATCCCCACCATGTGAACGCAAGGAGGTGTGATGATGGCGGAGAAGAAGGGCATCAGCCGACGGGATTTTCTGAAGAAGGCCGGCGTGGGGTTGGCCGCTCTCGGTCTGGCCGCTTGTGCTCCTAAGGAGAAAGCCACACCGACCCCCGCCCCAAAGCAGGAGACCAAGCCGGCCGCGGCGAAGAAATTGAAGGCAGCCTTTATCTACGTAGGGCCCATCGGTGATTATGGGTGGACAAACGCCCACGATCTCGGACGTCAGTATGTGGAGAAGGAGTTCCCCTGGTTGGAGACCGTGTACGCGGAAAGTGTCGCGGAGGGGGATTCGGACCGCTTTATCGATCGTTTTATCCAGGAAGAGAAGGCAGACGTGGTGTTTACCACCAGTTTCGGCTACATGGATTCCACCATCAAGGCGGGGGAGAAATATCCGGACAAGATCTTCTTCCACTGCTCCGGGTACAAGCGACGCCCCAACGTGGGAACCTACTTCGCAGAATTCTACCAATTGTATTATCTAAACGGCCTCATGGCCGGCGCGCTCACCAAGACAAACAAGATCGGGTATGTGGCCGCGCACCCCATCCCTGAGGTGGTTCGCCACATCAACGCGTTCGCCTTGGGCGCCCGAGAGGTGAACCCCGATGTGACCGTGGATGTGCGTTGGCTTTTTAGTTGGTTCGATCCGGCCAAAGCTCGCGAGGCTGCCGAATCCCTCATTGCCAGCGGGGTGGATGCCCTGGCCTTTACTGAGGACTCGCCCACGGTTATTGAAGTCGGGCAGGAGTACATGAAGAAGGGCAAGCCCGTGTACACCTTCTCCCACTACAGCCCCATGCAGAAGTTCGGACCCGATTCGGTAGTCAGCGGCCAGCTCGTCCACTGGGAAGTCCTGTACGAAGACATTTTGGCCAAGATCTACGCGGGCGCCTACACCCCCAAGAACCTGGAGAACGTCGATTATTGGTGGATGTTGAAGGAAGGTGCTGTTGAGTTGGGTGGCGATTTCGGTGTTCCCATCAATCCCAAATTTGAAGGGGCGCTCAAGGAGAAGAAAGTGAAAGATCCGGTGTTCGGTGAGATCAGTGTGTATGACCTGGTCTTCAAGCGTTTGGCGCAGATGAGCGAAGAGACCGTTGTGTTCGATCCCTTCACCGGACCGATTAAGGATCAAAGTGGTAAAGTTCGCATTCCCGCGGGCACACGAGCTACCCACGACGATCTGTGGACGATTGACTGGTTCGTGGAAAACATTGTCGCCGAAATACCGCGCTAACAGCGTTCGTTCTTGCAGAAAGTGAACACCGGAGGGATGGCCGCGCCGTCCCTCCGGTACGCACATTAGGGAACGGTCCTGTGGTTTCCACCGCCTTCGACGGTGAAAATCACAGGAATTTCTGCGCCTTAAACGAGATGTGCCCATCAATCGGTGGACAAAAGGTGAACGTTTATGGTTGATTCAGAAACCCTTGTTCGGATGGAGAACATTGTCAAGCGATTCCCCGGCGTCGTGGCCAACGCGGGGGTCACGTTTGAAGCCGCGGCTGGGGAGGTGCACGCCCTTTTGGGGGAGAACGGTGCAGGTAAGACCACGTTGATGAACATCCTCTATGGGATTTATCAACCCGATGAGGGCACGATCTATGTCCGGGGCCGCCCTGTGCGCATTCGATCCCCACGTGATGCCATCGCCCTAGGCATCGGCATGGTGCACCAACACTTTATGTTGGTCCATCCCCACACCGTGGCCGAGAACATTATCCTGGGGTTGTCGGATGTGCCTTTTGCCTATCCGGATCGCGCGGTGAGGGAGAAGATCGCGGAGTTCTCCGAACGCTATGGCCTGCGTGTTGACCCGGACGCGTACATTTGGCAACTCTCCGCGGGGGAACAGCAACGGGTGGAGATCGTTAAAGCCCTTTATCGTGGGGCGGAGATCCTCATCCTCGATGAGCCTACGTCGATGTTAACCCCTCAGGAAAGTAAAGAGTTGTTTGTTATTTTACGCCGCATGGCCGCAGAAGGTCGAACCATCATCTTTATCACCCACAAGTTGGAAGAGGTTATGGCTGTCAGCGATCGGGTCACCGTGCTGCGCAAGGGTAAAGTGGTGGGGACTATGAAGACCTCGGAGACCGATCGGCGCGAGTTGGCGCGACTGATGGTCGGCCGGGAGGTGCTTTTCCAGTTGGAGAAACCACCGGCTCATCCGGGCAACGTGGTCCTTAAGGTGGAGAACCTGAACGCGTTGAACGATAAGGGGGTGCCCGCTTTGCGGGATGTGTCCTTCACCATTCGGGAAGGTGAGATTTTGGGCATCGCGGGCGTTGCCGGTAACGGACAAAAGGAATTGGTGGAGGTGATCACCGGACTACGTCCGGCCTCCGGAGGGCGCGTTATCATTGATGGCGAGGATGTGACCAACGCATCGCCACGGGAGATCCTCGCCAAAGGCGTGGCGCACGTGCCGGAGGAGCGAATGCACATGGGCATGGTGCCTAATATGAGCATTGCCGAGAACCTGATTTTGAAGACGTATGACCGTCCGCCCTTTAGCCGGGGGCTCTTCCTAGATCCCAAAGCGATTCGGGAGCACGCGGAACGGGTGGTCCGGGAGTATGGGGTGTCAACCCCCAGCATTTGGACCCCGGTCAAGTTATTATCCGGAGGGAATATCCAACGCATTATCCTGGCCCGTGAACTTTCCACCAACCCCCGTTTGATCGTAGCGTCACACCCCACGTATGGTTTGGACGTGGGGGCAACGGAATATGTGCGCAAGTTGCTCATTGAGCAACGTAACAAGGGTGTGGCCATTCTGTTAGTGTCTGAGGACTTGGAGGAAATCTTCGCGCTGAGTGATCGGATCGCGGTAATGTTTGAAGGACGCATAATGGCTATTTTGGACGCTGCAAGTGCAGATGTGGAGACGGTCGGCGCGCTCATGGCCGGCATCCAGCCAGGCGGGGAGGCAAATTAGATGAGACGACGAATCCGCTTTGAAAAACGCGCGATGGTATCCCCGACGGTATCCGTCGTCGCCAACCTGATCTCTCTCGTGTTGGCGCTGTTAGCCATTGCGTTTGTCTTTCGCTTGATCGGCTTGAACCCCTGGGTCGTGTACCGACGGATGTTTGCCGGTGCGTTCGGCAGCAAGTATGGCTTATCCGAAACGCTGGTGAAGACGATCCCGCTGCTTATGACGGGGGTTGGTTTGGCCCTCGCGTTTCGGGCATTGGTGTGGAACATCGGTGCAGAAGGTCAGTTGCTCATGGGCGCGGTGGCCGCGACGTGGGTCGCGCTCTTTGCCATGCCTAATGCTCCCTCATGGATTCTGATACCCGCGATGTTCGTGGCCGGATTCATCGCCGGTGCTCTTTGGGCCATTATTCCGGCCTTCCTAAAGGCCAAGTACGAGACTAACGAAGTCATCACGACGTTGATGATGGTGTACATCGCGGAAGAGTTCGTCAATTACTTGGTGTACGGCCCCTGGAAGGGTGCGGCCGAGTGGGGCTTCCCTTATTCGGACAAATTCCCCAAAGCAGCGCAACTCCCCTTATGGGGCACCACGCGCGTCCACTACCCGACATTGATTTTGGCCCTTTTGGCCGCGGTGGTGGTGTACTTCATGGTACAGCGTACCCGATGGGGGTACGAGATCCGGGTCTCGGGGGAAAACCCAACCGCGGCTCGGTACGCGGGAATTGATAGTGTGAAAGTCATTCTCACGGTGATGTTGATCAGCGGTGGGTTGGCCGGCATGGCCGGTGTGGGCGAAGTGGCCGGCGTCCACCACCGGCTGCGCGTGGCTCAAGGTATCTCGGCCGGCTACGGGTTTACGGCCATTATTGTGGCCTGGTTGGCTCGATTGAACCCCTTGGGTGTGATTGTGACCGCGTTTCTCTTTGGCGGATTGCTTGTCGGAGGTGACACGCTTCAGGTATCCCTCCAATTGCCTGTAGCCACCATTGACATGTTTAACGGCGTCATCCTGTTCTTTATTCTCGCATCCGAGGTGCTCACCCGTTACAAAATTGTACTGCGTGATTGAGACATCGCGTGCTCATGATATCCCTTCACACCGACGTCCTGATTGACTGACGAAATTCTGTGAATGCATCTTGGCCTAGTACGTCCGTCAACCACGGAATGAGGGATGGGGGAGGTGACGGCACTGCGGGTGGGTGACGGCACTGCCGTCGCCCTGCAGAGGTCCCCCTTCGGTCCCATGGGGTTCTCTAACAGAGCGGAGTACTAGAAATAAGGAAGAAAAATCACACGACGGTAATCTTTTGACGAGGAGAAGAAACGCATGGATGTACACGTTTTTTGGACGGCTCTCATCGCGGCCATTCCTGCGGGCACTCCTTATCTGTTTGCCACGCTGGGAGAGATTTACGCGGAACGTTCGGGGATCCTCAACTTGGGTGTGGAAGGTATGATGATTATGGGCGCGGTGACCGCCTTTGGGACCACGCTCTCCACCGGGAACCCGTGGATAGGGGTCTTGGCTGCGGCCATTGTCGGTGGCCTGATGGCGTCCATCCACGCGTTTATCAGTATCACCCTGCGGGCAAATCAAACGGTTTCCGGCTTAGCCCTGACCATGTTCGGTCTAGGTTTAAGCGGCCTCATCGGGCGTCAATACATCGGTACCCCCCTGCCTGCCCGCCTGCCCCGATGGCACATCCCCGTGTTGGGGGATATTCCCGTGCTGGGGCCATTGCTCTTTCAACACGACCCGTTGGTGTACCTCTCCTTGCTCCTGGTGGCGGTGATGGGCTTTATCCTGTTCTACACCCGGCCCGGCATCACCATCCGTTCCGTGGGGGAAAGCCCGGCCACCGCGGACGCGATGGGGGTCAACGTGTTCATGGTACGTTATGTGTGCACGATCATTGGGGGCATGTTGGCGGGGTTGGGTGGGGCCTACCTCTCGGTGGTCTACACCCCTGCCTGGATCGAGGGAATGACTGCGGGGGCCGGTTGGATCGCCATCGCGTTGACCATTTTCGCGCTGTGGAGTCCCTTCCGAGCCCTGTTAGGTGCGTACCTTTTCGGCGGCGTCAAAGTCCTCCAATACCGGTTGCAACCTCTCGGCATTTCACCCAATTTGTTGAACATGCTGCCCTTCATCCTCACCATTCTGGTGCTTATGGCCGCTACCGGTGAAGTACAACGTAAACGCATCGGTATGCCGGCCGCGTTGGGCATCCCCTATGAGCGCGGCGAGAAGTAAAATCCATGAACAAGGTTTTCTTATTCCATCAGATTAGGATACAATGCACATGGGGCGGACCGAACACCGGTTACCGCCCCATGTATCTTTTAGGTCGGAGGCGAAGAAGATGGAATTGGAAACGCTGGCTACATCTATTAGAGCCGAGGTCAAATCGGCTGAAGAGGACATCATTCGCTTCATGCGGGACATCGTGGCCATTCCGAGCATGGACGGCCAGATCCGCGAAGTAGGCGAGCGCATCGCCCAGGAGATGGAAAAACTGGGGTTCGAGGAGATCTGGTTCGACCGCATGGGCAACATTGTGGGACGCATCGGCAGCGGCCCTACTATTCTTGTGTACGACAGTCACATCGACACCGTGGGCATCGGCGACCCGGGCGCGTGGGAGTGGGATCCCTTCGAGGGCAAAGTGGAAGACGGCATTCTCTATGCCCGTGGTGCATGTGACGAGAAGGGCTCCACACCGGGCATGGTGTACGGTCTGGCAATAGCCAAACGTCTGGGCGCGTTGGAAGGCATCACCGCGTATTACTTTGGAAACATGGAGGAGTGGTGCGACGGCATCGCGCCCCACGCGTTCGTGGAAGTGGAAGGCATCCGGCCCGACTTTGTGGTCATCGGTGAGCCCACGAAGATGCAGGTGTATCGAGGACACAAGGGGCGGGTAGAGATGAAGGTGGTGGCCAAGGGACGTTCTGCCCACGCGGCCAGCAACGAGATGGGCGACAACGCCATCTACAAGATCCTTCCCGTTATCGCGGGCGTGCGCGATTTGGGCCCCAAACTGGGCGATCACCCCTTCCTGGGTAAGGGGAAAATCACGGTCACCGACATGAAGGTGAAAACTCCGAGCATCAACGCGGTGCCAGATGAGGCCACCATCTGGATTGACCGGCGGGTGACTTTTGGCGAGACCAAGGAGAAAGCCCTCGCGGAAGTCGAAGCCCTTATCCCCGAGGAGAACCGGAAGAAGGGCGACATCCGGGTGGAAATGCTCTTCTACGACGAACCCAGTTACACGGGGTTCGTGTTCCCCGTGGAAAAGTACTTCCCGGCCTGGGCGCTGGAAGAGGATCATCCCCTGGTGCAAGCAGGATTGAAAGCCTATGAACTCTACTTTGGCCGTCCCACCCGCACGGGCAAGTGGAATTTCAGCACTAACGGTATCTACTGGATGGGCAAGGCCGGCATTCCCAGCATCGGATTTGGGCCGGGGGATGAAATATACGCACATACGGTTCTGGACCAGGTACCGCTCAAGGATGTGGTCGACGCGACGGGATTTTACGCTATCCTGCCGAAGGTCATCCGAGCGATGAAATAATGAGGTAAGGCTGATTGGCTGGCAAAACTTTGCGAATGCACCTTGGCCTCAAAAGGGGAAGGGAAATTCGTGGGATTTTCGCCGAGGTACATATCATGTCATAGGAGGTCTGCCATGCAAACCAATTTGCGCGGACGCGATATGATCACCACGTTGGAGTGGACCAAGGAGGAACTGGAAACCGCCCTGGATGTGGCCTTCCGTCTGAAACAGGAACGCGCCTTGGGCATCCCCCACCCGCTGTTGCGGGATAAGACGTTGGCCATGCTTTTCTTCTACTCGAGCACCCGTACCCGTTCCTCCTTTGAGGCCGGAATGGCTCAACTGGGCGGCCACGCGGCCTTCATTGAATCGCGCACCACCCAGATTGCGCATGGGGATACGGCCCGGGAAATCGGCGAGATCCTGGGCCGCTATTTCGACGGCATCGCCATCCGCAATGTGGACTGGGGCATCGGCAACAAGTACATCCGCGATGTGGCCTCGGCCAGCCGGGTGCCCGTGCTTAACATGCAATGCGACATCTTCCACCCCTTCCAGATTCTGGCCGACTTAATGACCATTATGGAGAAGAAGGGGGATCCGAAGGGAAAGCGGATTGTCGTGTCGTGGGCGTACGCGGCGTCGTACCTGAAGCCCATCTCTGTGCCCCAATCGCTTATCTTGCTCATGCCCCGTTTCGGCATGGATGTGGTTCTTTCCTATCCGCCCGAATTTCCCCTCATGCCGGACATCGTGGAAGAGGCCAAGGCCCTGGCCCGCAAACACGGCACCGGCTTCGACATCGTCCACGACATGGACGAAGGGTTCAAGGACGCGGATGTAGTGTACGCCAAGTCCTGGGGCCCCTTGCTCACCACCACGGATCCGGAGGAGGGCAAGAAGTTGCAAGATCAGTACAAGGATTGGATCGTGAGTGAAGAGCGCATGCGCCTGGCCGCGGAGGACGCGATCTACATGCATCCCCTGCCCGCGGACCGGGATATCGAAGTGGAGAGCGCGGTCCTGGATGGACCCCAGTCGGTCGTGTTCGACGAGGCGGAGAACCGGCTTCACGTGCAGAAGGCGGTTATGGCGCTGACCATGCGGTAAGGTAAACGTGAGGTTCGCGGCGTGTTCACCCCTGTGGGCGGCGAGCACGCCGTGAATGTTCACCCCCTGCTTGACCGACAACTCTGTGAATGCACCTTGGCTTAGAAAGGAGCGAGGGATGTGTCGGTCAATCAGGTCCACCCCTTTTGAGAGGAACAGAAAGGAGCGCGTATGAGGCAAGGCAAAGTGGCTGTGGTTGCCATCGGTGGCAATTCGCTTATCAAGGACAAGCAACATTTGGAAGTCCGTTATCAGTGGGACGCGGTGCGAGAGACCGCGACCCACATCGCGGATATGATCGAACAAGGGTGGTCGGTGGTTGTCACCCACGGCAACGGCCCCCAAGTGGGGTTCATTCTCCGACGTAACGAGTTGGCCGCGCATGAGGTCCACACCACGCCGATGGACGTTATTGTGGCCGATACCCAGGGCTCCATTGGGTACATGCTCCAGCAGGCGCTGGATAACGAATTCCACCGGCGGAACCTATACCGCCGCGCGTACACCATTGTGACGCAGGTGGTGGTGGACCGCAACGATCCCGCGTTTGAACACCCAACCAAACCCATTGGCGGTTTTCTCACGAAAGAGGAGGCCGAACGGTTTGCGCGTGAGGGGTGGCCGGTCATAGAGGACGCGGGTCGAGGCTGGCGACGGGTTGTGCCCTCCCCGGAACCCCAAGAAATCCTGGAGGAAAACGCTATTCGCTCTGCCGTGTACGAGGGATGGATTGTCATCGCGGTGGGCGGGGGCGGGATCCCGGTGATCCGTAAGGAGAACGGGGAACTGCGCGGGGTGGCCGCGGTCATCGACAAGGACCTGGCCAGCAGCCTGCTGGCTCGCCGCATCGACGCGGACCTGTTCCTCATCTCCACCGCGGTGGAAAAAGTGGCCCTTAACTACGGCAAGCCCAACCAGGTCTGGCTGGACCGAATGACGGTAGCCGAAGCGCGGCAGTACATGGCCGAGGGACACTTCGCACCGGGGAGCATGTTGCCCAAGATCAAGGCCTGTGTGCGATACGTGGAAGAGACGGGGAAAGCCGCTCTGATCACCAACTACGAGAACATCACCCGGGCCCTGCGTGGAGAGACGGGCACGTGGATTGTGCCGTAGAAACAGTGTGGTGGCGGATGAAATTCCGCCACCACACATGTTAGTCGAGGCTTAGTGCCCCTCATCCTCCAGGCACTCGCCATCCATGGTCCCATGAGGTCCATGACCTCGACCATGACCCCGGCCATGTCCTTGACCGTGGCCTCGACCGTGGCCGTTTCCCGGCCCGCCGGTGCTGTTGATGATGGCGTTGTACGTGGCCTGGTCCAGGTACTGGGGCTGATACGTCTCCCCGGTCGTGTTCTCTAATGTGCGCACAAACGCACGTAGGTGATGTTCGGAACCCTCCATCAGATGTCCATACACTTCCTGGATATCCGCGTTGTCCGTCTTGTCAATACGGTCTTTCAGGTCCAAGATATCGATTTCCTCAATCGCGGCCCCCACCTTCAACGCGTCCGCGAGGGATGTGCTCCCTTGGGCCACGAGTTGTTCGTAGAGATCTTGCAGTTCAGGGTTGGTAAATTCACCCACATCCTTGCCCACTGTCGGGTCGTCCAAGTTGTAGCGGTCCAGGAGCACAGCGATCGCGTCCATGTGTTTCTGTTCAGAGCGGGCGATGTTCTGGAAGACTCGAACATCCCACTGCTCTCCCAAGGTGAGGTACACATCCCGGGCTAACTTTTCCTCTTCCCGCATATAGAGCAATCCTTCTGCCTCCTCATCGCTCAGATCCCCGGCAGGCTGGGTCACAATGGAACCGCTGCCGTTACCCGGACCGTAACCATGCCCGTGTCCGCGTCCCTCAGGGGTCATCATAGCCGCGTTATCACGCTGGGCCCAGGGCCAGGTAGGTGTGCCTGTGCTCGCCAGCACTTGCGTGGCAATCAAACCGACAATCAGCAAAGCAGCAACAACACCGATTCCCAATATCTTTGTCAACTTCATGGCTTTCCTCCTTCGTTATGTTGGTGTAGGATGTTCGTTGACAAACCACATCCTCCCAAGTTCTTGTATTCTCAAGGCATCTGGACGAAGCAGTGCTTCATCCTTACTACGCCTTTAGCATAGCAGATGCCTTTGGAGAACTTGAGTAGGAATTATGGAGATTTTGTGGAGATTCACGCATGGGATTCAATATCTTTGATCTGATCAGTGTGCTCTACGCGTTGGCAGGTGTAAGCACGCTGGTACAGTTCATCCGCTCCTGGCGGACCTTTTGGGATGAGGATTTCACCCCCCAGGAACAACGCCTGGCTCAATCGGTGGGCTTCTTCCTTATCATCCCCATTGGTGTGTTGTTCCACGAGTACGGGCACCTGGTCGCGACCCGGATGGTGGGAGGCCGGGTGGTGGAATTTCAGTGGCGCCTCTTTTGGGGGTATGTGGTCCCCGTGGGACACTTCACGCCCGCTCAGGATTGGTGGATTGCACTGTCCGGAAACCTGATTAGCGTGATTTTCGGATGGGTGTTACTGGCCGTGGGATACAAAGGACGCGCGCTTCACCGGGTACTCCGGTTCCTGCTTCTTAAAACCGGATACTTCCAGGCCATGTACGCGCTGGTGGGATATCCGGTCCTCTCGCTTTTAGGGTTTGTGGGAGATTGGATCGTTATCTACGACTTCCGCCGCACGCCGTTGCTCAGCGGGATCACGGCTGTACTTCACGTTCTCCTCTTGCTGGGCCTCTGGCGATGGTGGAATAGCCGCCCAGCCCAAGAACTCCTTTTCGACCTGACGACCGGCGAAGGAACGGCGCTGGCCGAACTTCAACGGGCTGTCGAGGAGCACCCCCAAGATGTGGACGCGTATGTACGCCTTATGGAGGCATACCAGGAGCGCATGGCCTGGACGCTGGTGGAGCAAACCGCTCGCGAAGCCCTCAAGCGGGGGATGGAACACCCGCGCCTTTACACCGGCCTGGGACACAGCCTTCTGGCCCAAGGGAAGATCGAACAAAGCGTGTCAGCATTTCAACGGTCTCTGGCCCTGGGCCTTACGGGAGATGAAGCCGACGATGCCTGGATGAACCTGGCGCTCGCGCACGTGAGAGCGGGCCGGCACAAGGAGGCCCTGCACGCCCTGGAGCGGATCCGCGGCCCACTCACGAATTCGTTCCTGTTCTACTACATCCGGGGGCTGGCCCACTATGGCATAAGAGAACGGGAAGGGGCCATTGCAGACTTACGAATCGCGCTGGCCCAATTACCCGATTCGTCGAACCCCGCGGCCGAGCGCATCACCATGCTGTTGCAGGAACTTGAGGGAGAAAGCCCCTGACACTTGCCCACTTCTTTTCCAAACCAAGGTAGATATGCGGTACGTGTCCGCTAAACCACGATGACCTTGCTTGGTGGGCAAGGGGCACTGGATGTGCTAGAATTCCCAGGACATAACCTTTCAATCAAGGGAGTCGATGATGAGCGGAAAGCACGAACTTCACAAGGAAGTCATAGGGGCGGACGTTCCCCCTGAAGTCATTGGCAAGCACGGGTTGGTGGTGGGCCCCACCTTCGAGGAGATGCTCCACCCGTGGAAGATCCCCTCCCATATTCGCAAGATGGCCCTGGAGATGAAGGAGAAGGACCCGCTGAACCCCATCAACCTGTACAATATCACCTGGCGGGATGGCAATGACCAAATCTACTACATGGTCCTGCCCCACGAACTCACCGGCGTGGACGCGGAGATCGTGGTGCTCTACGCCAAGGATTTCCCCAGCGGCAGCCACAAGGTCGGCGCCACTTACTCGGTGCTCGTGGAGAAGGAACTCCTGGGCGAGGTGGACCCCAACAAGCACATTCTCGTCTGGCCCAGCACAGGCAACTACGGCATCGGCGGCGCGTGGGTGGGATGCCGCATGGGCTTTCGTTCCATCGTCATCCTGCCGGAGGAGATGAGCAAGGAGCGCTTCGAGATCATCCGCAGGTACGGCGCGGAGATCATCGCCACGCCGGGCTCCGAATCCAACGTCAAAGAGATCTACGACAAGACCTGGGAACTGCGGCGTCAGGACCCCGAACACATCCGGGTACTCAACCAGTTCGAGGTGTTCGGGAACTACCGGTTCCACTATTACGTGACGGGAAACACCATCATCGAACTGGCCGCGGAATTGAAGGAAAAGGGCATTGGCCCCGGCAAGGTGGCCGCGTTCGTCTCCGCGATGGGGTCCGCAGGGACCATTGCCGCGGGGGACCGGCTTAAGCAGGAGTGGCCGGACCACAAGATCGTGGGCCTGGAGCCCATCCAGTGCCCAACGCTGTACTGGAACGGCTACGGCGCGCACGACATCCAAGGCATCGGAGACAAGCACGTCACCTGGATCCACAACGTGTGGAACATGGACGCGATCATGTGCGTGGATGACGTGGAAGCCAAGAAGGGGCTCCAACTCCTCACCGAGGAAGCGGGGTGGAAGGTGCTCATCGACCGCTATGGCATTCCCGAGGACCAGGTGATGAAGATGTCGCAAATCTTCGGGATCAGTGGGGTGGCTAACGTCATGGGGGCGATCAAGACGGCCAAGTTCTACGGGTACGGCAAGGGCGACGTCATCGTCACCATCCTCACCGACGCGATTGATCGCTACCGCTCGGTGATGCAGCAGATGACCGAACAGTACGGCCCCATGGATGAAGTGGAAGCCGTCGTGCGCACCGAGTTGGTCTTCCGCAACCAGAAGTTAGACTGGATCAAAGAGGGCACTCGGGATACCCACAACCAGTGGCACAATCTCAAGTATTACACCTGGATCGAGCAGCAAGGCAAGACGTTGGAGGAATTGGAGGCCCAGCGCCGGCCCGAGTACTGGCGCAAGCAACAGGAGATGGTCTACGAAATCGACCGTCTTATCCGCGAGGAGCGCGGGTTTTGAAAGGAACAAGTCTGATTGACCGACAAAACCCTACGAATGCACCTTGGCCTAGAAATGAGGAAGGGAAATTCTCCGTTTTTACGCCGAGGTACACGAAACGCGATATGTCCGTCAATCATCGTGACTCATTGCCCATGGAGTGCGCATGTACGAGCGAGGATTCCGTTGCCTGATATGTGGTCGGGAATACACGTTGGACGAGGTGGAGTATGTGTGCCCCCACCACGATCTGCCCGGGGTGGGCACATTGGATGTTCTCTACGATTACGACGCTATCGCTCGCGTCACCTCCCCCGCGCGCATCGCGCGGGACCCGGATCCCAGTATTGCTCGGTACGACGCGCTCTTGCCCATTCGTTCCCGCGCGTCCTTGCCCCCCATTCCCGTGGGGGGCACCCCGATGTACCACGCGCAACGCCTGGGGGAGATGCTGGGCCTGCCTCATCTTTACTTGAAGGACGATGGCCGTAATCCCTCCGCGTCCTTCAAGGATCGGGCCAGTGCCATCGCGGTGGCCCGCGCTCGGGACGCGGGCCAATCGGTGATCACCGGCGCGTCCACCGGCAACGCGGCCGCGTCCCTGGCCCTGCTGGCCGCGTCCGTGGGCATTAAGGCCGTCATCTTCGTGCCCGAAAGCGCGCCCGAGGCCAAGATCGCGCAACTCCTCATCCACGGTGCACAGGTCTTCGCGGTGCGCGGCTCCTACGACCAGGCGTTTGACCTCTGCTTGGAAGCAAGTCGGCGCTACGGGTGGTACAACCGCAACACCGGCTACAATCCCTTTATGACCGAGGGCAAGAAAAGCGCGGCCTACGAAATCGTTGAGCAGTTCACGGCCATGAGCCGGTTAGGGCTTTCCGCACTGCTGGGACACCGAGGGGATTGGAGCCAGGGAGATGGGGACCGTTGGGACGCGCCGGACCGCATCTTCGTGTCCGTGGGGGACGGGTGTATTATCGGTGGGCTGGGCAAAGGCATTCGGGATATGCTCGCGTTGGGATGGATCGAGCGTCCACCCAAGTTGATGGGGGTGCAGGCTCGGGGGTCGGCCGCGATTTACAACGCGTGGCGCTCGGGCTCCCAGACCATCACGCCCGTCTCTCCCACCACCTTGGCGGACAGCATCAGCGTGGGCCGGCCCCGGGACCCGTACAAGGCCCTGGCCGCGGTGCGGGACACGGGCGGAGAGATGCTCTTGGTGAGCGACGAGGAGATCCTGGACGCGATGCGGGTGTTGGCTCGAGAGGCGGCCGTGTTTGTGGAACCGGCGGCCGCGGCCGCGTTCGCGGGGTTGCGCCGGGCGTTGGCCGAGGGACGGGTTCACCCGGAGGAGCGGATCGTTGTCCTCCTCACGGGGAACGGCTTGAAGGATGTGCGCGCCGCGGTGAAGGCTGCGGGTTCCCCGACAAGTATCTCGCCGACGTTGGACGCTGTAGCGAAGGTGCGCCTTTTGGGCGTCCGCCGCTGATCGACTGACCAATACGCCTCTTGGCCAAGAGAAGGGCATCAAACGCGATGTGCCGGTCAATCAGTAACTCTCTTTGCCGGAATTACTAACGGGAGAGCAATGAACGTCGGAATGTGGTAAAAGTTGGGTGGAGAGGGCGATTTCCTCTTGACAGCAGTGGCCTAGTGCGGTATAATCCGGTCTAGGATGGTCTATACCATTTTGGGACGAGCGCATGTTACCTCTACCTCCGATCCGACGGGACAGTGCAGAACCCTTATACCTGCAAATTCGGAACTCACTCCTGCAGGCCATTCGTGATGGCATCCTCAAGCCCAATCAGCGCGTTCCTTCTGAACGGGAGTTAAGCGAAATCACCGGCGTGAGTCGCATGACCGTGCGCCAAGCCCTACAGACGCTCATCGCGGAGGGTGTTCTGTACACCGTACCGGGTAAAGGAACGTTTGTCTCCTGCGGTCCTAAGATTGAGCAGAATTTGCAACGGTTGTCCGGGTTTACCGAATCTGTGCAGGCGCAGGGATTTACGCCGGGATCTCGGGTTCTCGCGGTGGAGCGCGTGCCTGCCGGTGAGGATGCGGCCAAGGCGTTGAACATTGAACCGGAGACCCCCCTCATACGCATTGCCCGACTCCGTCTGGTGGATGGGGTTCCCGTGGCTTTGGAGAAGGCCCATCTCCAGGCGGAACGGTTCCCCGGGTTGGAGGAGGTGGATTGGGAACGCCATTCCCTATACGAGGTGCTGCAAACGCAGTATAACGTAGTGCTGGTACGGGCGATGCAGTTCATCGAGGCCCAGGAGGCTTCCCGTTATGTGGCGGAGTTGTTAGGGATTGAGAAAGGAAAGCCGGTGTTGGCGATGGAACGGGTGACGTACACGACAGATAGTGAGCCGGTGGAATATGTGCGTTCTTTCTACCGTGCCGACCGTTTTCGGTTAAAGGTGGTGCTTTCGGTGGACGGCCAATCTCCGGTAGGAGCGGTGGCCGGAGTGTATCGTCCCTCCGCAGCGGAGTGAACCCGTAAATGGCCGTGCTCTTTGGCATCGATCGGGTTGTTCGGGAAGGGCTTCCCCGGTTAGGGGAGGGGCCGGTAGGGGTAGTGACGAACGCGGCCGCGACGACGGCCGAGGTGCGTACGGCCGTTGAAGTGCTGTATGACGCCGGCGTGAATATAGGTGTGATTTTTGCTCCTGAACATGGATTTGCGACATCGGCACCTGCCGGAACTCGGGTCAAGCACGGGGTGGAACCGTATAGTGGCGCCCTGATATACAGTCTGTACGGCGATCGTTTTGAGCCACCGGACGATATATTGGCCTCTTTAACATGGATTATCGTGGATTTGCCGGACGTGGGGGCCCGCTTTTACACGTATCTGAGCACGTTGATACTCGTGATGAAGGCCGCGGCCCGTGTGGGCATTCCCGTTTTAATCTTGGACCGGCCCAATCCTATCAACGGTGTTCAGGTGGAAGGGCCAATATTACGGGAGGGGCTTACGTCTTTTGTGGGAATGCTACCCATCCCCGTTCGTCATGGGTTGACGTTGGGGGAACTGGCCTGGTTTGCCAACGATGTGTTCGGCCTTGGTGTGCACTTGGAAGTCCTCTCGGTGCAAGGGTGGCGTCGGGAGATGTGGTACGATGCGTGGGAACGTCCCTGGGTGCCGCCGTCGCCCAACATCCCCCACGGGGAAACCGCGTTGCTCTATCCGGGCATGTGTTTGATCGAGGGTACGAACTTGTCCGAAGGGCGCGGGACGCCGTATCCCTTCGCGGTGGTCGGCGCACCGTGGCTGGACGGTGAGACGTTGGCTCGGCGTTTGAACGGCTACGAGTTGCCCGGTGTGCGCTTCCGGCCGGTGCGGTTCACGCCTTGTCGGAACAAGTATGCGGGTGAAGTATGTTACGGCGTGCAGGTCCATGTGACGCGTCGGGAGGCCTTTCGGCCGGTTCGCACCGGGCTCGCAGTGCTTATAGAAGCGCGGGCTTTGCACCCCGACGCCTTCGCTTTTTTGCCTTCGGCCTCGGGCGAGCCGTTGCACTTTGACCGCCTCATCGGTAACGAGGAAGTGCGAGCCCTCATCGAGGCGGGGGGAACGTTGCGGGAGATTGTTGGCCCGTGGGAACGGGAAGAGCAGACGTTCCTGCGGCGCAGGCCGTGGTATTTTTTTTACTGAATGAGAGGGCCGGTTGGCCAATATGTCGGGGTTTTTTGTACGTTGATATGGAGGTGGCATAGGAGTTCCTTACTCAGCCGGGGTTTTCTCATTGAGTGACAAAACTCCACGTATGTACCTTGGCTTAAGCGGGAAGGGGAAAATTCTCTCTTTATTCATAAGCAATTGGGGAGGCGCTGGTTGGATTTCGTTATCGGTGTGGACGGTGGCGGTACAAAGACGATCGCGGTTGTGATGGATAGGGATGGTCGTGTGCTAGGTCGAGGGGAGGGGACGGCGGCTAATCCGTACATGGTGGGGTGGGAAGAGGCTCGAAACGCGGTGATGGCAGCGATGAGCGCGGCGGCTCGTGCTGCCGGCGTGGAGGTGGCCGAGGCTCGAGGAGTCACGTGGGCTCTAGGGGGGGTAGAACGAACGGGTGAACGAGAACAAGCACGCCGGTTGGCCGAGGAAACGCTTCCCGGTGTGCCTGTCCGGGTGGAAAACGATGCGCTGGCCGCGTTGGTCGGTGGGGTAGGCAAGCCTTACGGAGTGGTGCTCATCGCGGGCACGGGGATGATCGCCTACGGGGTCAATCGTGCGGGTCGGCGATCTCGAGCCGGAGGATGGGGATATCTTCTGGATCTTGGTAGCGGATACGGGCTCGGTTTGGCCGGGCTGCGGGCGGTGTTGAGAGATGCCGAAGGTTCGGATCTTCCCACCCGATTGCGAGGGATTCTGTTGGATGTGTTGCACCTGGAACAACCGGAAGAGGTGATCCCGTGGCTGTACGCGGCCGAGCGTTCCCGCGCGGAAGTGGCTGCTTTAGCATCCTTCGTCATCCAGGCCGCTGCCGAGGGGGACACGGTGGCCGCGGACATTGTGGCCGAGGCCGCGGACGCGCTGGCCGCGCTGGTGGATGCCGTGACACGCCGCCTGTTTTCTACCGAGGAGAAGGTTCCTCTGGTCCTGAGTGGCGGCTTGTTCTTGAACCTCTCTTTTTATCGGGAGGTGGTTACTCAGGCGGTGCGCACTCGGCTTCCCCATGTGCGGGTTATGTTGCCCTACGCGGATGCCGCGGTGGGCGCGGCATGGTTGGCTTGGGAGATGGCGGGTAT
>CAYPUG010000043.1:0-1888 GCA_964413905.1 uncultured Anaerolineae bacterium
GAACCATTCTCAAGTTTTGGGGAAAGCATACACGGGAATGGGTTGGAGGTCAAGTGATCACGGACGAGAGGTAGGAAAGGGAAAATCTCACATCACAACTCATGTCTGAAACTTCGGCCATTCTAGGGCTTGACAACTCACCCGTTTTCCGTTATAATCTGCACACGTGTGCAAATCCGCCAACCTACCTCCAAACAGATGGGGGCGCTTCAATGAACACCGATCATGTAAGGCAACGAACTGCATCAAACCCTTGGCTCACCCTTCGGCATCATTTAGCACAGTATCCTGAAGCCGTGGCACTGATCAGCTTCATCCTTATCTTCCTCTTCTTTTCCGTAGTGAACGAGAACTTTCTCACCCCTATTTCTATCTCTAACATCCTCACCTTTGGCAGCATCACCGGCATTGTCGTGATCGGCGTTGCGATGTTGATGATTAGTGGAGAGTTCGACCTCTCCGTTGGATCCACGTTTGCTGTGGCCAGCTACGTGTTCGCCCTAACGTTGAACGCGGGGGTTCTACCCGTTGCCGCGATGTGCCTTGCCCTTATCATCAGCCTTGTCCTCGGCTTGATCAACGGCCTTATCGTGGTATACACGCGCATCCCCTCTTTTATTGCCACGTTAGGAACCATGCTCGCCTATCGGGGCATTGCTCGAGCCATTGGACATGGGAAGTTTGCCACGTACAAGGGTGACCACATTTTGTTGTTCGACATCTTGAACGGCTCACTGGACCGCCTCAACCACTTGTTTAACCCGCCGGCCATCTTCCGCATGTCCATCATTTGGTTTGTCCTTATTGCCCTCCTAATGACGTATGTGCTCATGCGCACACGTTACGGCAACTGGGTGTATGCAACCGGAGGTAATCGATTGGGAGCCTACGCGCAAGGGGTTCCGGTCCGGCTTGTGCTGCTGATAAACTTCGTTCTGGCCGGATTACTGGCCGGCTTGGCAGGTATCATCCAATTTGCCCATCGCACCAGCGTGGACCCGCTGCGGGGTGCAGGTATGGAACTTATCGCGGTTGCAGCAGCAGTCATTGGAGGAGTGAAGTTAACAGGAGGTTACGGCACCGTATTAGGAGCCACTATAGGCCTTCTTTTGATTCAAATGATGGATCAGGGCCTTGTGTTGATGCAGGTGCCTATCCAGGTCTTTCAAGCCTTCGTCGGGTTACTGATTATCGTAGCCGTGCTGAGCAATAAGTACCTTGGAGAAGTGTAACCTCTTTTAAAACAATCCGTGCCATCGTCATTCCGTTAATTGACCGACAAAACTTCACGTGCGTAACGCGAACTTGAGAGTAGAAAAGGGAAAAGGTGCACACACGGAGTTTTGTTGGTCGATGAGACCTTGGGAGGTGGTTTAAAGTCCAGACAACATACAATCATCCCCTATCAGAAACCTCTTGCGGCTGTAGTCCAGCAAGTGACAGAGTGTAACATTTTCAAGGAAAGGAGGAGATGTCATGAAGTCCGCAAAGACGTGGTTAGTGTTCCTTTTGTTGATCCTCGCCCTTCTTGCAGTAGGATGTCAGAAAGCAACACCTACGCCGGCTCCGGCTAAGCCCACCCCCGCCCCGACGAAAGCCGAAGCCGCGAAACCGACACCTGTCCCCACAAAGGCCGAAGCCGCGAAACCGACACCTGCGCCCACACCTAAGTCCAAGGAAGTGGCCGCACCTGAGGAAAAACGCCTGAAGATCATCATGGTACAACACGCGCTGTGCGCGTGGGACTCCTTCTGGTGCACGGTGGAGCAGGGTGCGAAGGACGCGGCCAAAGCGATGAATGTGGACCTTACTATCCTGGGGCCGGACAAGTTCGACCTGGAGAAGACCGCGGCCCTCATTGACCAGGCCGTCGCCGCCAAACCCGATG
>CAYPUG010000043.1:1988-20291 GCA_964413905.1 uncultured Anaerolineae bacterium
TGTGGACGCGTTCTTGACCCTAGGCCCCAACGGTGCCAATCCCTTCTACGCGTTCGCGGAAGCCCGCGGGCTGAAGCCGGGTGATGTCTACCATGGCACTTTTGACTTGAGTCCCGAGATTGAAGCCCACATCAAGGACGGACTCACCCTGTTCGGCATTGACCAGCAGCCGTACCTGCAGGGCTTCGCCTCTGTGATGTGGTTGACCCTGGTGAACCGCTACGGCATCATGCCGGCCATGCAGGTGACCCCCACCGGGCCGGGCTTCGTCACCAAAGAGAACGTAGGCCTGAAGCCGGAACCGGATAAAGCGCTCAAACTGATGTTCGTCCAGCACGCCCTGTGCGCGTGGGATTCCTTCTGGTGCGTGGTCCAGAAGGGGATCGAGGTGGCCGCGAACCAGCTGAACGTGGATTACACGGTCCTCGGGCCGGACAAGTTTGACCTGGAGAAGACCGCGGCCCTCATTGACCAGGCCGTCGCCGCCAAACCCGATGGCCTCGCCGTCACCATCACAGATCCCAAGTTGTTCAAGGATCCCATCATGCGGGCCATCGACGCAGGCATCCCCGTCGTCGGCTACAACGCAGGCGCCGGCCCCGAAAAGGACGGCATCCCCTACCTGACCTTCATCGGCCAGGATGAGTACCAGGGTGGGTACCAGGGCGGAAAGCGGTTGTTGGCCGCAGGCGCCACCAAAGGCGTGTGCATCAATCACCAGGTGGGCCACGCCGGATTGGATGCCCGCTGCGCCGGCTTCGTCGACGCGTTCAAGGAGGCCGGGAAGGACGCCGAAGTACTCGCCATCACCAACGACCCGGCCGAGTCCCAGACCATCATCGACGATTACTACACCGCCCACCCGGATGTGGACGCGTTCTTGACCCTAGGCCCCAACGGTGCCAATCCCTTCTACGCGTTCATGGAAGCGCGTGGGCTGAAAGCGGGCGATGTCTATCACGGCACCTTTGACTTGAGCCCTGAGATCGTCGCTCACGTCGAGGACGGCACCACCCTGTTCGCTATTGACCAGCAACCTTTCCTGCAAGGATACCTGTCCGTCGTAACCTTGACGTTGCTCCAACGGCAGCACATCAAGCCCGCCTTGCCCATCACCCCCACGGGTCCTGGGTTTGTGGACAAGAGCAACATCGCCCTGGTGAAGGCATTGGCAGGCACGTATCGCTAAACCGAGTTGACGGTCGGGTCGGGAAGCCGGGGACTTCCCGACCCGCGATTTCCCCGATTTAAGGCAGAAAGGAACGGGAGCACAAATCCCATGGGAGCACCACGAACCACGGAAAAGAACATCTGGGAACTCTTCATCACCTCCCCCATCGCGGGGCCGGTAGCGACGTTGGTGGTCATCGCTACGTTGTTTTCTCTGTTTGTACCCCACTTCGCTTCCATGCGCTCGATTTCGGGCATTATTAACGCGGCCACCCTCACCGGTATGGTGACCATCGGTGTCACATTGCTGATGATCTCCGGTGAATTCGACCTTTCGGTGGGTTCTTTGGTGGCCATTGGCGCGTATGCCTTTGCGTTTGGAACAACCGAGTGGCACTCCCCGCTGCTCGCTGTGTTGAGCGCGCTGATAATTACAGGCTTTCTCGGGATGATCAACGGACTCATCTTCGTACAAACGGGCATTCCCTCGTTCATCATCACGTTGGGGACCTTGTACATCTACCGCGGTGCGGTGTGGTTACTCTCCGGTGGACGTCTTATCCAGACATTGGAACGTCCTCTGGTGTACGAAGTCTTTAACGGTCGACTAGACATCTTGAACCGATTCTTTCACGGAGCCAATTTCCGTACATCCTTATTGTGGCTCTTAGGCATGACCGCGTTCTTTCAGTACATCCTGGTTCGCACTCGCTACGGCAACCACGTGTTTGCCGTGGGAGGCAATCCCCTGGGTGCATTGGCTCAGGGCGTGAACATCGCGCGGGTAAAAATCATCAACTTCACCATGAGCGGCGCAATGGCCGGCCTGACCGGCATTCTCCTGTTCAGCCAATACCGTTCCGTGCGGGTCGCCACCGGCGCGGGGATGGAACTGAACGCTATTGCGGCTGCCGTCGTGGGAGGAACCTTACTCACGGGTGGCGCGGGCAGCATCTGGGGCGCGCTCATCGGAGCGTTGCTCATCAGTACCCTGCGCACGGGGGTCATTTTGATGAACATCCCCTTCATCCCTGCCGACAACTTTGAGGCCGTTGTAGGTGTAACCATTATCGGGGCAGTGATTCTCAATAACTGGCTTCGAAATCGAGGTTAATGTCTAACTCATCTCACCCGATGAAACGGGTACAGCACGTTTCTTCTTTTTAAGCCAAGGTACGGCACGTTGGCCAAAGAAGAGAAAGGTAAGAAGAGAGGTAAAAATGTCACCACAAGGCAACGGTTCGACACCTGTGGTCCACATGGAGAATATCACCAAGCGCTTTGGAAGCATTCTTGCATTGGATAATGTCACTTTCACCGTGGAACACAACCAAGTCATGGCGCTTTTGGGCGACAACGGCGCGGGGAAATCCACCCTCATCAAAATTCTCACCGGTGTTTACCGCCCCACCAACGGTAAGATATACTTTGAAGGCCGGGAGGTGAACATTGAATCCCCACGCCAGGCGCGCGATCTGGGCATTGAAACCGTGTACCAGGACCTCGCGCTGATTGACTTGATGAGCATCACGCGCAATTTCTTCCTGGGACGAGAATTGGTGCGCCGTTATGGACCTTTTGAGTGGCTGGACATGCACCGCATGGATCAAGCAACCCGTGAAGTCTTACGGGACATCGGCATCACCGTACGTTCCCCAAGGGAGCGGGTAGGAAAACTCTCGGGCGGAGAACGTCAATCCGTGGCCATCGGCCGGGCCATGTACTTCGGTGCTAAATTACTCATCTTGGACGAGCCCACATCCGCCCTCTCCGTGGCCGAAACCCGACGGGTGCTCGATCACATTTTGGAGGTGAAGGAAAAGGGGCTTTCCGTCGTTTTCATCACACACAACGTTTACCATGTGTACGAAGTGGCCGACGCGTACACCATCCTTCGTCATGGACGGAAGGTGGGCACGTACAAGAAAGGGGAACTTTCCGTCAACGATATTGCGGATCTGATCACCGGTGCTCGAGAAAAATAAAGTGGAGACTACGTGATGTGTGGTGCGTGATGTTATGTCATGCCCCACACATCACGTAGAGTGTTTATGTGGTGCCTTAAGCGGGAATCGCCGCCCTTTCGGGAAGGCTCATCAACGCGCCTTTCTTTTCAACCAAGTACTTGTGAATGTGCTGAGCAGCCTTGTGCCCGTCCGCCATAGCATCCACCACCAAGTCCGGCCCGCGAACCGCATCACCCCCCGCGAAGACGCCTTCACGACTGGTGGCTCCTGTTTCAGGATCGACTACGATGAGCCCCCACTTGTGGGTCTTCAAACCGGGCGTGGTTTCACCAATTAAGGGATCCGGCCAGAAACCAATGGCCAATACCACGTTATCCACTTCCATGATGAAATTAGATCCCTCAATAGGAATGGGACGACGGCGTCCACTTTCATCAGGTTCCCCTAACCGCATCCGCACGCACTCCATCGCCTTCACATGGCCGTTCTCATCGCCGATGAAGCGCACAGGAGCGGTCAGATATTCAATCTTCACCCCTTCCTCGATGGCACGTTCTCGCTCCTCCCAGGAGCCGGGCATCTCCGCCTCGCTACGACGGTATACAATAGTCACCTCCTCGGCCCCCAGGCGCACCGCGGTGCGGGCGCAGTCTGTCGCGGAGTCACCGCCACCGATGATCGCGACCCGTTTGCCCACTTTGGGGCGGCTGCGCTTCTCGGGCGGCAAATCCTCCAACGGCACATTGGCCCGCATGAGGAAATCGAGCGTCTTATAGATGCCATCCAATTCTACCCCGGGAACCTTCAAGGGGGCCTCCACCCAGGTACCCACCCCGATAAACACCGCGTCATGGCGCTCCAGGAGTTCGTCCAGGGTGATGTCCTTGCCCACGGTCGTGTTGCACACGAACTCCACCCCGAGTTCTTCCAACTCGCGAATACGCCGGTCCACCACTAACCGCTTATCCAGCTTGAAATTAGGAATACCATAGCGGAGCAGCCCACCGGGACGGGGCATCCGTTCGTACACCACCACTTTGTGGCCCTTGAGCGTCAAATCCTCGGCCACAGTCAACCCGGCCGGACCCGACCCGACGACACCGACGGAGAGCCCGGTAGGTGGGGCTTTCTGTGGTGTGGGGATGTGGCCATAGTAGTTGATCGCGTAGTCCATCACAAACTGCTCGATTTTCTCCAGGTTGATGGGTACATTATGACGTCCCACCACATCTCCGTCCATGCACGGATGAGGACACACACGTCCACAAATATCGGGCAGAACGCTAGTTTCCCGGTACTTCCAGGCTGCCCCTAAAAAGTCCCCGTGAGCAACCAGCCATAGAATCTCCGGAATGTTATTGTGCACGGGACAGGCAAGCACACAAGCGGCCGGGGTGGGACATTGAATACAGCGCTGGGCTTCTAGCATGACGGTTTCTTCGGTGAAACCGATGACGGCCTCATCGAAGTCACACTTCCGTTCCTCAGGTGGACGCACAACCAGCGGCTGGGGTTCTGCCGCCCATGCGTTCTTCCTATCGAGTTCTCGCCACGCAGTTAGGTCAAATCGTGCCATTGTTGTCCTCCTGGACTGGAGTGGTTGTTGAACACCTCTCCACACTTCTACATTTCATCAAATCTCCCCGATTGACGGACACATCCAAACGTTATCCTTCAATCAGGGCCTATTTTACATACTTAATCGTTGCTAAATTATCCCTTACCCGCCTTGAAGACGCAAATTCGTCCTCGGTCTCGGCGGATCAATCCCCCGTTCACCCGCTTAGACATTAAAGCGGATGTGGACAATTTCCCCATCCTGGACAACGTACTCCTTCCCCTCCAGGCGGAGCAGTCCCTGTTTCCTGGCTTCAGCCAGGGACCCCACGCGCAACAACTCATCCCAGCGGATCACTTCGGCCCGGATGAACCCGCGAGCCAGGTCCGTGTGGATGGTGGCTGCGGCTTCCAGCGCGGTGCTTCCCCTACGAATCGTCCACGCCCGCACTTCTTTCTCCCCCACGGTGAAGAAGGAAATCAACCCCAGCAGATCATAGGATTCCCGTATGACCCGATTTAACCCCAACTCTTCAATGTCAAACATGCTCATAAATTCCCGGGCATCCTCCGGGCTCATTTGGGCCAACTCCATCTCCAAGCGCCCACGTAAAGCAAGACCACGAGTACGAGGCCATGGGGGCGTGAGATCCCGGCTAGGGTCATCTCCCTCGTCATCGATGTTGAACACGACCAGTTGGGGTTTCAGGCTGAGAAATGCGTAACTCCGGATCAGGCGCTCCTCTTCGTCGTCCAAATCCACAGCGCGCAAAGGGCGGCCCGATTCCAATACCGCGTGAAGTCGTTGGAGGACCGCTTCCTCCTTGGCCATGCGCTCCCGTTCTTGGGGGGTTCCTTTGCCCTTTTGCTTAGCCAAGCGTTCTAACCGACCTTCGATAATGGTTAGGTCAGAGAGCATGAATTCCTCTTCCAACAATTGGACATCCCGTTTGGGATCCACACTCTCCAACGGGTGGGGAACCATAGGGTTGTGGAAACAACGCACCACATGGAGAAGCGCGTCATTCGTGGAAATGAGGTTCAAGAGTTGGGGTGAGAATTCGCCCTTTTCCGCGCGCACCCCCGCGATGTCGTTATATATCACCTGGGCGTAGGTGACTTTCTTCGGTTTGAACAGGTTGGCCAACATGTCCACCCGGGGATCTGGGACGTCCACCACCGCGGTGTGGACCTCGACACGACCGGATGCGTACGCGGTGGTTTCCGCTTGCCCGCGGGTCAACGCGTTGAATATGGTGGTCTTACCGCTGTTCGGTAACCCTACAATGCCGATTTCCATCCTTGCTCTCGACATGTGAGGGCATAGGCTGCCGCCCCCAGAATACCCACATCATCTCCCAACGCCGCGTCGACGATGTCGAAATCTTCCAGATACATGGAACCCGCCCGCTCACGAAGCACAGCCCACATGGGCTCGGTAATAAACGCGCCCGCCTTCATCACGCTGCCGCCCAAAATCACACGACGAGGATTGAAGATGTGCAGAAGGTTGAGGATACCCACTCCCAGGTAATGTCCTGCCCGATGAAGGATCTCCCGCGCCACAGGATCCCCTTGCTGCGCGGCCAGTGCCACCATACGCGCGTCAATACGCCAGATGTCCCCTTCACACAGATCACGGAGAAGCGTGGGGCGCTCCTCGGCCACAACCTTACGCGCTTCCCGCGCAATCGCGGTACCCGACGCGACCGCCTCCAGGCATCCCACGTTACCGCACTTGCACACAGGTCCCCCTTCGGCTACAGTGTGATGGCCGATTTCTGCAGCATAGCCGTGCGCGCCCACGAGTAACCGACCGTTAATAATAATTCCTCCCCCAATGCCTGTACTCACCGTGATGTACACCAGGTGATCTACACCTTTTCCCGCGCCGAACAAATACTCTCCCAACGCAGCCAGATTCGCATCATTGCCCACACACACGGGCAGGCCTAGCATATCCCTCAGACGTTGGGCCAGGGGAACATCACGCCAATCCGAGAGGTTAGGCGAGAAGCGGACGATCTCCTTCTGAACGTCAATAGCCCCGGGGGATGCCACGCCGATGGCAATGACTTGGGATTCCACGCCTTGCATCACGCGCTGGATTTGGGCGACAATGCGTTGGATGACCGAATCCACGCCTTCTTGGGGGCGGGTCAGCGTTGCCGTGCGACGAACCAACTCCCCTTCGGGGGTGAGTAATCCGGCCCGGATTTGTGTTCCTCCCAAATCAACGCCGATGACATACCCCGGTGACCTCATGCAGTCTTATCACTCTCCTGTTTATCGTAAAGAAAGAGTATCACTCTGTATCACTTTTGGGCCTCCTCGGTCGCCCGACTCAAAAGTATAACATGGCCCACACGGAGGGGATAAATTAGAAGGGGAAAAAAGAACGGCGCGAATGTTCGTTCGCGCCGTTCTTCAACTTCCTTATCCTATAAGACTAGATCCCCAAATACGCCTCTCTCACTTCGTCCATTTGGCGTACTACTTCGGCTTCGCCCTCGATATTCACCCGCCCCTCACTCAACACGTACGCGTAATCGCTCACGGCCAGGGCCAAGTGCACATTCTGTTCCACCAGGAGCATGGTTAACCCCGCTTCCTTTAAGCGCCGAATAATGTCAAATAACTCAATGACCAGGAGGGGGGCTAAACCAAGGGAGGGCTCATCGAGCATCAACACAATAGGATCGGCCATGATACCCCGCCCGATGGCCAGCATCTGCTGCTCCCCACCGCTCAGGGTGCCCGCCTTTTGGTGCATGCGTTCCTTCAGACGGGGAAACAGTTCAAAGACTTTCTCCAAGTTCTCTTTCATTTTAGGGCGGGCCCGCGCGGGTGTCGCTCCCATTTCCAGGTTCTCCAGGACGGTCATCTCCGTGAACAACTGGCGTCCCTCGGGGATGAGAATAAGCCCGGCCTCCGCTTTCTTATGAGGGGGCAGGCGGGTCACATCTCGACCGTCAAAGGTAATTTTACCCTGCCACGGCTTCACCAACCCCATAATAGTACGCAACAACGTGGTTTTTCCGGCCCCATTGGAACCGACAACGGTCGTCAGGCGGCCTTGTTGGAGAGCCAAGGATACATCCCACAAGATTTGCACCTCGCCGTAACCCGAAGACAGGTTCTGTGCTTCTAAGATCATCATTTCTCTCCCTCCACCAGGCTGAGGGCCAGGTCGGGGTCACCCAAGTATGCCTCAATGACTTTCGGGTCGTTGGCCACGTCCTTCGGCGTGCCCTCGGCGATTTTCTGCCCGTAATCCAGCACGATAATGCGATCGGAGACGTTCATCACCGCGTGCATTAAGTGCTCAATCATTAAGATGGTCACTCCCTGCTCACGAATGGTGCGTATAACATGAAGCATGTTGGCCACTTCCGTGGGGTTCAGACCGGCCAACACCTCGTCCAACAGGAGGAGATAGGGGCGAGCCGCCAACGCCCGGGCCATTTCCAGGCGTTTCTTCTCGGCGACGTTGAGTTTGCCCGCCAGCAAGTGCTTCTTCGGAGCCAAGCCGACAAACTCCAACACCTCCTCGGCCACCCGTCGTCCGGCCTCGAGAGAGAGGTTCTCGCGACCGTAGCACGCGCCGACCATAACATTCTCCAAAACGCTAAGTTCGTTCAACGGCCGAACAACTTGGTGAGTGCGGGCAAGACCAAGACGTACGACTTTGTACGGCGGCATGCCGGTAATGTCGGTTCCCCGGAAGATAATACGGCCTTCTTCCGGTTTGTACACACCGTTCACACAGTTGAAAAGGGTGGTTTTGCCCGCACCGTTAGGACCGATCAGGCCGAGAATTTCACCCTCGTGAAGTTCAAAGGACACATTGTTGACCGCGATCAAGCCACCGAACCGTTTTGTTACGTGCTCAACCTGGAGAATGACGCTCATGCCAGTATCCTCCGCACTTTGGGGAAGCGATTGCGAAGCCAACCCACCAGGCCGCTCGGCACAAAGATAATGATCAACAGGAGCAGGATGCCCGCAAAGGCCAACTGGAGGTTCTTAAACAAGGGATTTGTCAAGAGAAATCCCCGCAACCGTTCATACGCGCCTGCTCCCACGACCGGCCCTAACACGGTGCCGTAGCCGCCCAGCATGATCATAACGATGCCCTCCACAGACATATGGAGGCGGAACGCGTCCCCAGGTTCAATATTTCCATTTTTGAAGAAGAACAAAACGCCAACCATAGCCGGGAAAATGGAGGAGAGGGCATAAGCAAGGGTCTTCGCCTTCGGCGCATTAATACCCAGCACCAGCGATGCATCCTCATCCTCCCGAATGGCCAACAAGCCCAAGCCGAACTTGGATGTACGCACAAAATAGCTCAGCATGACACTGGCAGCGGCCACGATGACCAACAACGTATACGTGTACCACAGCGCGTTCATCGGACCCCCATAATCCTTGTAACGACTGAAATTCATTTCCAGTCCTACCGCCCCACCGACGGCATCCCAGTTCACCACCAGGGAGCGCACGGCCTCGTTCACCCCGATGGTCGCGAGCGCGAAATAAGCGCCCCGTAAACGCAGGATGATGCTCCCCAGAAGCAGGGCAAAAATTACCACCCCCAAGGCCGCGACCAATGCCGCGGGGATAAGGCGCCAGCCCTTGATGGCGATGAGGTAGAAACCGATGTAGCCCCCCATGCCGAAGAAGACGATGTGACCGAAGTTGACGTATCCGGTGTATCCCAACACAATGTTCAGGCTGGATGCCAAGGTAACGAACATGAGAATAAGAAACATGTCCTCGCGCAGCGTTGCGGACTTGGTCACCAAGGGCCAAATACCCAACCCGATGACCAGCAGCAAGGACACCCACAAAGCCGGTTCGCGCACGTATCGCATCATCATCGCGCCCCCAATATACCGGATGGTCGAACGAGCAAGATAATCACGAAGAGTGTAAATTCAATCACCGGCGTCCATCCCACGGGCATGAACACGGGGATAAACCCCTCGATGAGGCCTAGAATCAGACCGCCCAACAGGGCGCCGGTGGGATTTCCCAAGCCACCGAGCACACAGATGACAAACGACTTCAATTCATATGTGCTCCCGGAAAGAATGCTGAAAGGGAAAAGGGTTGCAATCAACCCTCCGGATACCATCGCCAGCATGGTACCCAACCCAAAGGAGAGGGCCAGAATGCGGGTAGAAGGAATCCCCACCAATTCTGCCGCATCACGATTGTTCGCCACCGCGCGGACGGACTTCCCCGTGTGAGTTCTGTACATGAAGATGTACAATCCCACGGCCATGAGAATAGCCATCAGCGCAGCAATAACACGGGTGCCGAGAATGCGTACCGGGCCTAACGTAAGGGCCCCCAAACTGATATCGATGTTTCGAGGAGTACTGGTGAACAACGCGGTGCCCGCCCCAATAATGATCATGCTAATGGCAAACGTCGAGAGCAGCGTAGAGAGGTGTGGACCGTGTAACAGCGGATGGATGGCAATGCCGTATAAAGCCATACCCAAGAGGATACCGCCTATCAAGATGAAAAAGAGGCCAATGTAAGGATTAATACCCAGACCGGTGTAAAGAAGATACGCTCCGAACATGCCCAAAGCAATAAGCGCACCGTGGGACAAGTTTACCACATCCATCACCCCGAAAATCAACGTCAATCCCATCGCGGCCAAGCCATAGACAAACCCGATTAGCAATCCATCTACAACCGAGGCGATCAATACGTCCATAAGAGCCTCCTTGCCGATGCGGTGGGGGGGACGCTCCCCCCACCGCATGTGACTGGTTCACTTAACCACCGGCACATTACCGCTGCAACGGGTACACAGGTTCCGCGGTCTTCGCGGCTTCCGGCCACACGATTTGGCGGACCAAGTTACCGCTTTTGTCCTTTTGCCACTGGAGATACACCATGTCGTGCCCGATCTGGAGGCCGTGGGCTTCACCCGTGTCGAACTTAATGTGACCGAAGAAGATCATCACGTCCATTTTATCCAGAGCGGCCTTAATGGCATCGGGGTTCACGCTGTCCGCCATCTTGATGGCCCGCTCTAGGACCAGACCGGCCGCGTAACCACCCGCCGCGTGGTAACCGGGCTCGTAGCCATAAGCGGCCTTGTACGCGCTTACGAACTCCTCGATTGTGGGCCCACACCAAGGCAGGCCGGCGGCCTTCGCGGATTCAGGCGAGTACTTGGCCAGGCTCTCCCACTGGCTGGGGCCGATAACGCCCACCGCCGCATCGCCCAGTTCCGCGAACTCGGGCACGGCCGGCGCCACCAGGATGGCGATCATCTTCACCGGGGTCTTCTTCTCGTACAACTGCTTTGCAAAGGTGGACCCATCCTGGAAATGCCCCCCGCCGATAATGGCATCGGGTTTAGCCGCTTCAATCTTATTAATGAAGGGACCGAAGTCCGTAGTACCCTTTTCATACCCCTCGAAGAGCACGATCTCGAAGCCGTTCTTCTCCGCGTACTCCTTTGCCGCGGTGGCGACACCCGTTGCGAACTTCGTCTTCTCATACACCACGGCCAGTTTCTTCGCATTGGGATCCCACGCCTTGAGCGCGTCCACCGCTCCTGTCAGATAGCGGCTGGCCGGGGTATAAATCTGATACACCCGCTGATACCCCTGCTTGTAGATGGAGTCCGACGCGGCACCGGTGGTGACCATGATCTTGCCGTACTGCTCCGCGATGACTGCAGCCGCCGCGGTCAAACCGCTGGAATAGGGGCTCACCAGGAGGTCCGCTTTGTCCTCGGTAATCAACTTGGTGTACAACTGCTGCACACGCTCCTTGGTGCTCTCGTCATCGTAGGACTTCAACTCGAAGGTGACGACGGTACCGTCAGAGAGTTTGATACCGCCCTTCTTCTTGACGGCCTCGGCCCACAACTTCAATCCTTGGGTCTGCTCTTTGGACTCCTTCGCGTACTTCCCCGTATTGGATGCGGTAAAGCCCAGGACCAACGTCTTTGTCTTGGCTTCGGGTGCCTTCGTTGGCTGCGCTGCTGCTTTGGTAGGTTGAGGTGCAGGTGTGGGCGTAGGTGTTGCCTTGCTGCACGCCGTGACCAGCAGCGCCAGAATGAACAGCACGCTGAAAATGATCCGCCACTGCTTCATGCTTCTCCCTCCTTTCGTTGCTCAATAAGTGATGGTTAAGACGTACACCGAAGGTGTATCGGATTATCAGAAAGTGCCCTTTGGACGGTGTACACAGAAGAGACGTCGGGTAAGCCCTATGTATTAGGATACACGTACGCGCGAAAAATCGTGTAAATCCGACAGGAGAGAGCATAAAAAAAACACAAAAGAGGTTCCATACGAAGGAAGAGCAACGTGTTATGGTATTGCCGGCGAGATTGGCTCGCCGGCAATACCATTCTTTCCAACTTTATCCGCGTGGGCCCGCCGCTATCACTTCCGGTGAAACCTGAGCCTCGAACTGCTTGAAGTTTTCATGGAAACGCTTGACTAACATGCGAGCCTGTCGGTCGTAGGCTTCAGGGTCGGCCCAAGTCGATCGAGGGTCAAGGACACTATCCGGCACCCCCGGACAGTGGGTGGGCACATGCAGGCCGAAAATGGGATCCTCGCGCATGGGCACATCGTCCAAATCTCCACGCAACGCGGCCCGAACCATAGCCCGAGTATAGGCCAATTTAATGCGAGAGCCCTCACCGTAGGGTCCACCCGTCCAGCCTGTGTTGACCAGCCACACGCGTACTTTGTGTTTCTCTATTTTCTCCCGCAGGAGTTCCGCGTAACGCGCGGGCGGCAAAGGCAGGAAAGGCGCACCAAAGCAGGCAGAGAAAGTGGCCTGCGGTTCGGTCACCCCGGTCTCCGTACCGGCCAGTTTGGATGTGTACCCGGAGAGGAAGTAGTACATGGCCTGATGCGGCGTCAGGCGGGCAATGGGCGGTAACACGCCAAACGCGTCCGCGGTGAGGAAAAAGATATTCTTGGGATGTCCGGCCCGCCCCTCCGGCACATGGTTAGCGACATAGCCGATGGGATACGCGGCCCGCGTGTTCTCCGTAAGGGAAGCATCATCAAAATCCACCCGCCGGGTTAACGGATCAATGGCCACATTCTCGAGGATCGTGCCAAAGCGCCGTGTTGCGTTCCAAATAATGGGCTCCTGGTCGGCCCGGAGGCGGATGACTTTGGCGTAGCAGCCTCCTTCAAAGTTGAAGATGCCATCATCACCCCAGCCGTGCTCATCATCGCCGATGAGACGACGTTCTGGGTCGGAAGAGAGGGTGGTCTTGCCCGTCCCGGACAATCCAAAGAACAAAGCCACATCGCCTTGCTCTCCCACATTAGCCGAACAATGCATGGAAAGAACACCTTGCATGGGCAGCAAGTAATTCATCACGGTGAAAATCGATTTCTTGATCTCCCCCGCGTAACTCGTGCCGCCGATGAGGATGAGCCGACGCCCAAAGTGGATAACAATGAACACTTCGCTACGTGTCCCATCCACTTCAGGAATGGCGTGGAAGCGAGGCGCGTGCAGGATGGTGAATTGAGGGACGTGATCGGGCAATTCCTTAGGATCTAGGCGGATAAATAGGTTACGAGCGAACAGGCTGTGCCACGCGTACTCCGTGACCACACGAATGGGGAGCCGATACTTAGGGTGGGCCCCCGCAGCCGCATCCTGCACGAAGACATCACGTCCCTGGAAATACGCGGTCATTCGCGCGTAAAGCCGATCAAATTGCGCTTCTGAGATGGGACGGTTGACCTCTCCCCACCAAATGTCCCCTGCAGTGGTGGGTTCATGGACGATAAACTTATCGTTCGGGGCTCGACCGGTATGATGGCCGGTCCGGACAACAACCGGCCCGAGGTGAGCCAACATCCCTTCCCGCCGTTGGACAATCCGCTCGACCAAGGCCGGGGAGGGGAGAGTCCAATACACAAAGTTCAGATTGACAAGTCCGTGATGTTCCAAACCGTAATGGCTGGCGATCCCCATTTCGTTGGACATCATTCTACTCCTTGGGAGGAAAGTTGTTCTGATTGGCTGACACATCGCGTTTCATGTACCTTGGCGTAAAGAAGAAGTAGAAATTCGTGGGATTTTCGCCGCCTTCGGCGGCGAAAATCCCACGAATTTCCCTTTCTCTTTCTAGGCCAAGGTGCATTCGCAGAGTTTTGTCAGTCAATCAGGAAAATTGTTATACGGATTAAGAGGCCGCATGGCAGGTTACCACAAATGGAACCACCGTGTACAGGCACTACCGTGCCGGAGGGAAACGCCTCGCCCACCCCTGTGGATGAGTTCGCCCATCCGGCATTCTGTGAGAGAGGTTACCACAAGTTACAAGCGGGCGACAAATTCCCCTTTTCTCGAAGGCTGACGGCGTTTTCACCGATTTGAAGCGTGTTGAGTCTACTTCAAAGCCGGAGCATTCGCAGAAGACTTTACGAGAGGTGAGGCCGATCCACGTATCCCTTCCTGTTTCCACAAACACGTTGTCAAAGAGGCCGATGAGCCGTAACCAGAGGAGACTTTACCCGTCTTTATTGGTGATTCAACGGGGCGCCCCTTTAAAAAACAGATGTACCACCACAATTTGGAAGTCACCGGTGAATCCTTCCTTCGGCTAGTACCAGAAGGGGATGCACATCAAGAGTTGGATGATAGGTTTATGGTACCGTTGCCCCATGGAGAGAATGTTCATTTCCTTGTATGCTGAGGGCGAAACTGAAAAGCATCCGTTACTTCTAGATACCATACGCGGATGTGGAGGCAGTTAAAGCGTATCGCTATCGCCTGGCTGACGGGGCCCACCACGTTTCGGAGGCGTAGTCCGGAGAGAGATTTGGGGTGGTGTCGGTCACTCAGGCAAACACAAAGAGGAGGTGCGCTATGATGTGGGATGTTTTCCGGGCGTGGGTGTACAAGGAGACGGGCCAGGATTTGGCCGAGTACGGACTGATTTTGGCCCTGATTGCCGTGGTCGCCATTGCTGCGTTAACTGCGCTTGGCGGCAGCATTACGAATACATTGAACCGTCTTGCACACACCATTTAACTCACAGCATTCTTTAATTCAAGGAGGTGACGTATGATGATGTTGGACGCTCTTCGGGTGTGGATTTACAAGGAGACGGGCCAGGATTTGGCCGAGTACGGACTGATTTTGGCCCTCATCGCGGTCGTTGCCATCGCTGCTCTCACGGGATTGGGCCGCAGCATTGTCAACACGCTGACTCGTTTGGCCCGCACCATCTAAGCTGTCGAACGAGAAAAGGGTCAACAGGGCATTCATTGTTCGGGTCACGCGAACATCTTGAAGTCCAGGGGGGGCGTATCGTCGGGCAGAAGGCGCCACACATTGTCGCAGGTCCGGCGATACGCTTTTCTTGGCATCAGCAGGGAACGATCATGTGGGGATGGGCACACCAACGGGAAAAGGGACAAAGCGTTGTCGAACTGGCCTTGATTCTGCCCATCATTATCGTCATCCTGGCCATTACCTTCGATTTTGGGCGAGCGTTAATGTACTACGCGGATGTGTTCCACGCGGCGCGTGAGGGCGCGTGGATCGCGAGTGAGCGCCCTTGGGATGTAGGAGGTGTGCGGCAAGCGGTCACCAACGTGTTACTGGATTCTGGGATGGACCCCTCTCGGATGAGTGTGGACATCACACGCGGGCCAGGGGCGCAAATTCGGGTCACTGTGCGATATCCGTATGAGCCGCTGTTACCCTTACCGATCACGAACATTTCGCTCGTCGCTTCCCATACCATGCGGTTACGCAGATGAGACGTCGCATGAGAGGGATATTGATTTTTAGGGGAAACGGAAGGACATACCGGTCACATGGAGGCTGGGGGGAAAGGGGCACCAGCACGGTCGAATTCGCGCTGGTGTCTGTTATTCTATTCACGTTGCTCTTCGCCATTATTGAAGTCGGACGGGTGATGTACATGGAACAAGCCCTCTCCGCGGCCGCGCAGGAGGCCGCTCGTATTTTGATCGCCGAACCCCACATCTCTCACGATGAACTGGAACGCCGTGTTGAACACCGGATTACGGTCCTCGACCCGACGGCCCTCACATTACAGGTATATTGGGGAAGCCACGTTGTCTTGGTCGTCGCACAATACCCTTATACCCCGGTCGTGCCGATATTGACATCAACACCGATAACGTTACATGGCCAAGCACGTCTACATAAGTGAGCCGAACCTCAGGGTAAGGGGCAACTGCCCCAATTGTGGGCAAAATACACAAAGGGGTTAAACATGGCTTGGCAGAGGCGGGGAGAGGAGGGACAGGCGCTGGTGGTGTTCGTCCTGTTCCTTTTTGTGCTCATGGGCATTGTAGCCCTGGTGGTAGATGGGGGATACGCGTATGCCCAACGCCGCCGGATGCAGTATGCGGCAGACGCGGCCGCGTTGGCCGGTGTCCGCCTGCAAGCGATGCACGCGCCGGACGTGGTCATTGATCACGAGATCGCCCGCTTTGCCAGAGAAAACGGCGCCGATACGTACTCCTGGACACGTGTAAATAACCGTACCCTCCGCGTCCGGGTCAGTCATCGATTCCCCACGTTTTTCGCTGCTGTGGTCGGTCTTAACCACATGACCGCGACCGCAGTGTCCGAAGCCTCCGCGTCCGGTGTGCGCGCGATTGGCCATTTGCTTCCCATCGCGGTTCGGGAATTCCCCTTTGAGTTCGGCCGCGTGTACACCTTGTGGGCCCCTCACCATCACACACCGGGAAACTTTGGGTGGTTAGACTGGAACGATTGGTGGTCCAGTACACCGGAACTCGCATTCAACATCTGTCACCCGGAAAACAGCGGCGTGTGGCGAGTTGGACAGTGGGTCCCCGGAGCGACCGGTATCCATGCCAGCATCCAGGTACGAACGTGCCTCAATCGGTGGTTGAACAGGCCGGCGACCATTGTAGTATACGACCAGGTCACCGGTGTAGGGCATCACACGCGCTATCATATTGTCGGATTTGCCCGATTTGTCATCACCGATTATCGGCTATGTGGTTGTAGTGGAAAGTACATCCGAGGACGTTTTGAACGATACGTGGGCATCGCAGGAGAAGGGGGCGGCCCGAATTACGGTCTTATCACCGTTACGTTGGGGCCGAATGAATAGACCATAAGGGGAAGGAACCTGATAGGGTGACAAAATTCTGTGCACGTACGTCGGTTTAAAAATGAGGGGATAGAGAAAAACATGGAAGCAACCGGGGAAATAATGGGTTATGTGTCCAAGCGCCGATGGGAGAGGTGGCTTGATATAGGGGTGGCGGTCTCGTGGGCCGTTTACGCAGGACTTTATTTGGCCGCGGTGTGGGTGAGCCACGACATCACGAACATCGGACTGTTCCTCTTCTACACCATTGTGGCCGTTCTCTTCTTGCGCCGTAGGCCTGCAACGAGGACAGCACCTTGGTGGCAGGTAGCCGTCGCCCTGGCGGATGTGTACATTCCGGTGTGTGTGGTACGGTCCGCTGCACAGGGGTGGAGAGGCGGAAATATCATCCAGACCGTGGCATTGGTGGCCATGATTGTCTCACTCTTTTCCTTGGGCTCCAGTTTTGGCATTGCCCCCGCGGATCGAGGTCTGCGTACCCAAGGAATGTACCGCCGGATACGGCATCCGCTGTATGCCAGTGAAATATTGTTCTACGTAGGCTATGTGCTGGCCAACCTATCCCTCCGGAATGTGTTCGGTCTTATCCTGGTCATTGCGTTATTGGTCATGCGTATTCGTTGGGAGGAGCAAATTATAGAGGGATACGACACGTACGCCCGTCGTGTGCGCTGGCGACTCGTGCCCGGTATCTGGTAAGGGAGGGGACATGGAACGCAAAAAAGGCTGGATGTGGATGTTAGCCGGTGTTATCCTGGCATTTCTTGCCGGACTTCTGGTGTACCGTCTGCTCACGAGTGCAGTCCGGTCGGCCACCACGCCCAAGAAAACGGAGACGAAACCTGTGGTCGTCGCAGTACAGGATATTCCCATGCGCACGGTGATCGGCGAGGATATGGTCCAAGTTCGTGACATGCCTGTAGATTTGATCCCCGAAGGCGCCATAACCGATATCAACGATGCTGTGGGCAAAATGCCCCTCACCGACCTCATCACCGGCGAAGTTCTTATTGAAAATCGCCTGATAGAACCGACCAACGTCACGCGTCATATCGCGTTGGCCATTCCCAAGCAAAAGGTCATCATCGCGCTGCCGGCCGACGACCTTTTGAACAAGGTCGCGATGATCAAACCGGGGGATCGGGTGGATATTATGGTCTCCCTGCCCTACGGCGATGGGCCCCAAGGAACGGTCAGCGTGGACGTGCTGCAGAACGTGATCATCCAAGCCGTGGTTGTACCGCCTATGCCCAACACAGGGGATGAAAAAGAAGGCAAAAACACGCAGACGTTCTCCCCTGAAGACTACACAAGCGGAGGATTGAAGGCTATCCTCGTAGCCGTCTCTCCCCAGGACGCCCTGGTCCTCAAGTACCTAAGAGATGTGGGAGCCCTGGTGGACTTTGCCCTGCGCGCTCCGGACGATGAGAGCACCCCCTTCCTAGAACCTGTAGACTTTGAGTACAT
>CAYPUG010000044.1:0-19449 GCA_964413905.1 uncultured Anaerolineae bacterium
CATCTATCGAGACACTATTATCGAGATCGGGTACGGTGGGAGCGTCATCATTGGTGAGAATACCCATATTCAGGGCCGATGTAACTTGAAGGGCTTCGTGTCCGACCTGATCATCGGTCGGGATGTGCAAGTGGCTCCGGGCAGCGCGTTCAGTCCCTACAATCACCGCTATGAGGATCTCACCCGGCCCATTCGGGAACAGGGCTTAACCAGCAAAGGCCCCATCATTATTGAGGATGACGTTTGGATCGGCTTGGATGTCCAAGTGATGGATGGGGTGCGAATCGGACGGGGGGCCATTGTGGGTGCCGGGTCGGTTGTCACTCACGACATCCCCCCGTACGCGATTGCCGTGGGGGTTCCGGCCCGGGTCATTGGATACCGTGACGGGACACAGGCAGTGCGATGAGGATCGGGGCCGAAAACGGGAACATGTGGGTTGTGGAAACAGAGAGTGAGGAAGAAACCCGGTGGCTGGGGGAGCAGTTAGGGGCCCTTCTTCAGGATGGGGATGTCATCGCGCTGGTGGGGAGTTTGGGTGCGGGGAAGACCCGGTTCGTACAGGGCATCGCGCGAGGCATGGGCATCCAACGCCCGGTGACCAGCCCGACGTTTGTATTGATGAATGTGTACGTTGCGGCCGATGGTCGCACGTTGTGCCATGTGGACTGTTATCGTCTTACCGACGCCGTGGAGGAAGGGTACGCGCTCGGTCTGGACCAAGCGTTTCGTGGGGATGCGGTGTGTGTGGTCGAGTGGGCGGAACGCATCAGGCCGTTGTTGCCCGCGGATCGGTTGGACGTTTTCATTGATGTGGTCGATGATCATCGGCGCCGTTTTCGCTTTCTGGCGCAAGGGCCGCAGGCGCGGCAGCGCTTGGCTTCTTTGCGTTCACGGGTCAAGTCGTCGGAATGAGAATTCGTGCGAAGGAGTGCAGGGATGGAAATGGCCGTACAGTCAACAAAGGCGCAGGGTGTGCGTGTTCAAGTGAAACGTCGATGGTTCTATCGCTTGATTCAGAGCCTTGTTCGTGGCCTTATTCGCCTGTTCGGTCGCGTGGATGTGCAGGGCCTAGAGAATTTTCCGGAAGAGGCTCCTTACATTGTCGCGATCAATCACTTGCACTGGATGGACATTCCGGCCTTGTTCATTATTCTGCCCCATGAGGTGGCGACGTTTGCCGCGGAGAAGTGGGAACGTCACTGGTTTGTGGGGTCATTGTTGCGGTTGTTGGGGCACGCAATTTTTGTTCGTCGAGGAGAAGCCGACCGTAAGGCCATTACACAGGCTATTCAGTGGTTGAAGAACGGTGGGGTTTTGGGCATTGCGCCCGAGGGGACACGTTCTCGTTCGGGCGTGTTGCAACCCGGGAAGCCGGGGACGGCTTATTTGGCCAGCCGTACCGGGGTGCCGATTGTGCCGGTTGCTATTTGGGGACAGGAAAAATTTTGGCGCGAGGTGCGACGTGGCCGTCGGCCCATTATCCACATTCGGGTAGGTCGTCCGTTCTTTTTGGACGGTACGCCGAATCGGGCCAAGGGAGAACGACTGGACGCGTACACCGAACAGATTATGCTCGCGATCGCGCGCTTGTTGCCTGAAGAATATAGGGGGGTGTACGCGGATAAAGTGCACACTTCCCTGGGGGGGGCTACCGATGAACCGGACCTGATGGATTGAGAAGATTTCTTAAAAAAAGGGGAACTCGTGTGGATATAAAGGAGAGGAGGACTATGGCCGAGAAATTACCGTCCCGTGTCGACAACTTTTCCGAGTGGTACACGCAAGTCATTCAGCGAGCCGAATTGGCCGATTATTCACCGGTACGTGGGTGTATGGTGATTCGCCCGTATGGGTACGCGCTGTGGGAGAATATCCGCAATGCGTTGGATCGGCGGTTTAAGGAAACGGGCCACGTGAACGCGTATTTTCCGCTTTTTATTCCCATGTCCTTCATCGAGAAGGAGAAGGAGCATGTGGAGGGGTTCGCGCCTGAGTTGGCTGTAGTGACTCATGGTGGGGGTAAGAAATTGGAGGAACCCCTGGTGGTCCGTCCCACTTCGGAGACGATCATTGGCTACATGTATGCCAAATGGATTAAGTCGTATCGGGATCTGCCTGTGCTCATCAACCAATGGGCGAACGTGGTACGCTGGGAGTTGCGCACGCGCTTGTTTCTCCGCACGATGGAGTTCCTTTGGCAGGAGGGCCACACGGCTCACGCGACCGCGGAGGAGGCCGAGGAGGAAGCTCGACGCATGTTGGAAGTGTACGCGGATTTCCTCGAAAATGAAGCGGCTATCCCCGTAGTCAAGGGGCAAAAGTCGGAGATCGAGAAGTTCGCAGGCGCGGTGCGCTCCTACACGGTAGAAGCCATGATGGGCAATAAATGGGCTTTGCAAGCAGGCACCAGTCACAATTTAGGTCAGAATTTCGCTAAGGCGTTCAATATCCGCTACCTGGACAAGAACAACGAACTTCAATACGTGTGGACTACGTCTTGGGGGATGAGTACCCGTGTGGTCGGAGCCATTGTCATGGTTCACGGCGATGACCAGGGATTGATTCTGCCCCCGCGTTTGGCTCCGGTACAGGTGGTGATCGTGCCCATTTGGCGCAAGGATGTGGATAAGGCTACCGTCTTAGAAGCAGCCCGAGCCACGTATTCCGCCCTGCGGGATGCCGGTATTCGGGTTGAGTTGGATGACCGGGAGGAGCATACGCCGGGCTATAAGTTCAACGAGTGGGAATTACGTGGGGTTCCCCTGCGGGTGGAGATCGGCCCCCGCGACGTGGAGAGTGGACAGGTCGTGTTGGCCCGTCGGGATATCCCCGGTAAAGAGGGGAAGACGGCCGTTTCCACCGCGGATGTGGTGGCCCGGGTGCAGGCTATGTTGGACACGGTGCAGCGCGCGTTGTTCGAGCGAGCCGAGCGATTTATGGAAGAGAATACCCACACGGTCAGCACGTATGAGGAATTCAAAGAGGTGCTGGCAACCCAAGGGGGGTTCATTCGTGTCTTTTGGGCGGGCGACGATGAGGACGAGATCCGTATTAAAGAGGAGACGAAGGCTACGATTCGTTGCTATCCCTTTGATCATGACGGCAGTGAAGGGACGTGTTTCTACACCGGCAAGAAGACGACGCGTGTCGCTATTTTCGCCCGGGCATATTGATTGAAAGAAGAAAGAACCGGTGCATCGTACCCGTGAAGCGGCCACATTTCTGGCCTTAACGTGGTTTCTTATCGCGATAATCGTCCCTCCCGCGGTCGCGGAGACGCGGCCGCGCATGTGGGCGCGCGTGATATCGTCCAGGGCTATTGAGGTCCGCGTAGAGGTGGGGAATACGGCGCGTGTCGGTCTTCTGGCCATTCCCTGGTGGGGAGAGCCTGCCGTGGATGTGCAATTCGCGGACGAACGCACCTCCGATCTCAACCCCTTTGTTCACACCTCAGACCTGCCCGAACGTCCGGTATCCGTGCAGGTCCTGGGGTTCTTTCGGAGTGTGAGGCTGGCTCGTATTGTGGTCTATCCCCGCTATGTGGATGCCCGAGGCCGAGTACATTCCGTACGGCGCTTGACCGCGCATCTTCGTTTCCCCCCTCCGCCACCGCTTGCGGGACGAGAAAGAATGTCGACCGACGATGAACCACCTGAGGTGGAGCGTCTTTTGCGGGAGGTGCTTTTAAACGACCCTATTCCACGCGAGTGGCGACGTCCTCGCTCGTGGGCCGGAGAGAGGTTAACCGTGGATAATCCCCCGGCCCATGATTCGCACGCGTTGCGCGTCCACACACGAGAGCCGGGCATTTACACGATTACCCGTCAGGATGTGGTGCAATCCGGGTGGGATGTAACCTCTGTAGATCCTCGCAATGTGCACCTTTGGCTGAACGGGACCGAAGTGCCTGTGTGGTTTCCCGGGCAGGAGGATGGGCATTGGGACGAGGAAGACGAAATCCGTTTTTACGCGCCCCCTTTCCGTAGCATTTACACGCGAGATAGAGTTTGGTGGCTGACCGTGGATGAAAATCGAGGACGTCGTTGGCGTGCTATCTCCACGGAGGAACCTGAGGATGATCCCGTTACCGCGGTATGGGCCATTGTGGAGACCGAGCACGATAGGGTGTACGCTTCAAACGCGTTGGACGGACATGGGGAGCACTGGTTCTGGTATGACTTGAAGTTTCTGGACTTCGCTCCATATCCCGCGTTGGATTTTCCGTTTTTCATACCCGAACCTGCGGACATACCTCAGGCGACGGTTACCTTGAGTTTGTACGCGTACGCGGGCGACGTACATGACATGCAATTTAGGCTGAACCGCGTGCCGGTGGGTGAGTTGCACGCTGCATGGAACGGCCGTCGGGATTTGACGTTCTCGCTGCCCGATACTCAGGTGCGAAAGGGCGAGAATACGCTGACCATCCAGGGAACAGATCGAGGAGCCCATCCGGATGGGGTGTACGTGGATCGCATTACTGTGCGTTATCGGCGGCAATTGGCCGCGCCTGATGGGAAGTTGATGTTCGTGGGAGAAGCGGGTGATCACACGTACGAAGTCTCTCATTTGCCCTTTGGTTCCCCTGTGGTGGTGGATGTGACGAACCCCTTAGACCCGGTGTTGATCTACGGCGTGTGGGAGTATGAGCGTTGGGAAGGCTCAAATCACCTCGTCCGTTTCCGGACGCAGGGAAATGTAGCTCCTCTCTACTTCGTGCAAATTCGAGAAACATGGCAACGGGCTTTTGTGGAGCCCAATTTTCCTTCGGATCTGCACAATCCGGACACCGGCGCGGATGTGGTGGTCATTGCCCCTCGCGTGTGGCATTCGTTGTTGACCCCTTGGGTGCAATGGCGGGAGCAGCAGGGGCATCGGGTCCGGGTGGTGGCGCTTGAGGATGTGTATGATGAGTTTTCTTATGGCCAGGTAGATCCTACGGCCATTCGGCGGTTCCTTTGGCACGCGTACGCCGCGTGGCCCGCACCTGCACCTGTGTATGTCCTGCTCGTCGGGGACGGTTCATACGATTTTAAGGATAATTTGGGCTTCCATCCGGATAACATCTTGCCCCCTTATTTGGATAATGTGGACCCTTGGCTTGGCGAGACGGCCTCAGATCTTCGGTATGTGGAAGTCAGCGGCGGGGATGATATTCCGGATATGTTTATTGGCCGCTGGCCGGTGGGGAACACGGACGAGCTTCAAGCCGTCTTACAGAAAACGTTGTATTATGGGAGGGAAATGCCCATCGCGGAATGGCAGCGCCACATTGTGTTCGTGGCCGACAATTATCGAGACGCGTTGGGCCATCCAGACCGGGCCGGTGATTTTGCCGCGCAGGCGGACCAGAGCGCGGTGGGGCAATTGCATGTGCCGTTTCGGGTGCATCGCCTCTATTACGCGCCATGGCCCCATCACCCACCGGGATCTCAATATTACGAAAACGAAAATGAAATGCGTAATGACATTTATTTGCTGTGGAATGAGGGGGTGGGTATAATGAACTGGGTGGGACACGCCTCCTATGAGCAGTGGGGCGAGGAGAAGTTCTTACATGCCCGGGAATTGGATGTACTCCACAACGCGGATCGTTTGCCGTTTCTGTTCAGCATCACCTGTTTTACCGGTTATTTCCATCACCCTGAATACGCGAGTCTGGACGAAGCTCTGCTTGTCAAACCCGATGGGGGGACTGTAGCGTCCTGGTCGCCCACGGGCTTGGCCGTGGCTTACGGGCACCAATACCTACAATATGGATTCTACCGATCTCTGGTGAGCGGCGAGCGCACGGTGGGGCCGTTGACCATGGCCGGCCATTTGTACCTGTACACCCAGAACGGCACGTACTCGTTTTTGTCCCAGACCTATGTGATTCTTGGGGATCCACTGTTGCGCTTGAAGTTAGGTCCTGTGGAGAGGGCGTGGTGGTTGCCCTCCATGCCTTAAAAATAACGGTTCGTGAGATTTTTGTCGTCTTCGGCAGTGAACATTTACAAGTCTTCCCTCTCCTTTCAACCAAGGCACGGCCTTTTCCGATCCGCCTGACCCTGAGTGTTGGATCTCCGAAACGCCCTGGTCACTTAAGGACGCAGATGACAGTTTGTACATGTAGGATGAGGACGCATATCCAAGTGGACGTATGACACGTCTGTACTCTCGGCATATCTTCAGCATGTTCAACAGGTTGCATCCATCACCTCATGAGTTCATCGGTGTGGAATTTAGCAAGGAAAGGAGGCCCCATGTTAGAGAAACGGTTCATTCGATGGTTTGCCTTCACGGTGATACTGACTTTTATCCTCACCGTGAGCGGCCCCATGCCCTCACAGGTGAGCGCGGATACCCCCGTGTTCCCCATTTTTGATGGGTATCCCAAACAAGGATGTTTCGGTTACGTGGTCGGTAGTACGGGCATGTGGTACGGTCGTGGGACGATCTCTGTAGATGTGCCCGGTCCGGTTGTGGACGCGTGGTTGATTTGGGAAGGGGTCAACGATACCGATGACCCCGGAAACCCTGATACCACGTCGCTCACCGTCAACGGCCAATCCATTGTGGGCCAGATGACCGACCACACTCGCTACTCTTCCATTCACGCGGATTGGTATCAGTGGGTGGCAAACGTAGGCCCGACCGGATATAACCTGATTTCTCCGGGCTCGAACACATTATTTATTACTGAGTGGTGGCCGTTGGGCGAGTATAAGGATGGTTCCCATTCTCAAGATCCTCGTCGTAACGGGGTCGCCCTGATGGTTATCTACGACCGATCACCTTGTAATGACCCGGTGGAGATCGTGCCCTACTTTGGCAGCGATTACATTTGGTGGCAGGGGGCTCCTAATTTAGATGGCGGCCCCTTAACTATGAATCACGTCTTCTCCTTTGATCCTTCGCCGAACGATCGAGAGGCGCATTTGGTCATCAACTTTGCGGGCCCCAGCCAGTACGCGGCAGTGACGGGCATTTGTCGTGAAACCGCGGTGTGGGCCGCGGTGGGGCATGGCACACCGCCGGATCATATTGCCGAGACCGGCTTCCCCGGTACGACCGGTGTCAATGGTGGTGTAAAAGTAGGAGCTAACCTCTTCAATCAGAGTCCTCCTTGCGAGCAAACTATTGCTTACCCGCTGCTCTCTTACAGTGGGGGGTACGTGGACGCGGAATGGGCGACCACCGACTTGGTCTTTGAAATCCCGGCCGGTGATGAATGGCTCTCCGTGCAGTTGGAATCTGTGTCCGAGGGGAATCCTCCTGTGCGTCCCGGCGGTGAGTCCGGTGCATGGACCGCGGGCATTTTCGAGATCCCATTGCCTCCACCTGATGTGACGTTGACCAAGACCGATGGACTGGACCAGGCGGAACCCGGTCAGACCATCACGTACACGGTGAATTTCCAAAACGCAGGACCTGGGTTGGCCCAGGATGTGCGCATTACGGATACGCTTCCCGCGTATACATCTTTTGTGGATTGCACGACGACGGTGGGTTCGTGCAGCGAAACGGATGGGGTGGTTACCGTGGACGTGGGGGATATGGGCCCGGGTGATGCGGGGGTATTACAGGTGGTCGTTCGGCTGGATCCGGTGTTCCCTGCGGGCACGACGACCTTGGTGAACCGGGCTGTTATTTCCACGCCCACTCAAGGTGATGATCCCACAAATAACGAAGCCACAGATTCCACCGATGTCCATGCGGTCGTGGAATTGAGATTGGAAAAATCTGCCGCGCCGGAACCGGTGGAAGCAGGCTCGGTGCTCACCTATACACTCACGTGGTTCACCGGTGGAAACGCGTTTGCCGACGATCTTACTTTAGTGGACACGTTGCCTGAGCATGTGACATTTGTATCGGCGAGTGATGGGGGAACGTACGATGCGGGCAGTCGAGCGGTGACGTGGTTATTGGGTGATCACGTTCCTGGGGATGGTGGCACGGTGACGTTGGTGGTGGCGGTGGACACGCCGTTACCGAACGGGACGGTGTTACACAACGTTGCCCATTTGAGTGATGCGAGTGGTGTAGGAGCGGATGCGGAAGCGACGAGCACGGTACACAGTGAACACACGCTTCATGTGGAGAAATCTGGGCCGGCGGAAGTGGAAGCGGGCGGGGTGATGACGTACACGATTACGTACCGGGTGGAAGGGAATGAGCCCGCCCCCAATGCTCGTCTAACGGATCTTTTACCCGAATACACAGAGTACGTGAGCGGAGGCACCTACGATGCGGATGCCAACCGTGTCACCTGGGATCTGGGGACGTTGAACCCGCCGACCGAGGGCACGGTGACGTTGGTGGTGCGAGCTGTAGATCGGGTCTTGAACAACACGTTGGTGACAAATATGGTGACGTTCGAGGATGGCGATCCGGGTACTCCCGCAGTGCAGGACACGACCTCCACACGCATCCATAGCGCCTATCTCCCCGGGACCATTGGGGATACGGTATGGCACGATGTGGACGGTGACGGAGTCCGCGATCCTAATGAACCCGGCATCGGTGGCGTGACCGTGGATTTGTACGAGGATGTGAACGTAAACGGCATTGTTGATGCAGGGGACACCTTTGTGGCCCGCGCGACGACCGATATCCACGGGCATTACATATTCAACAACGTCATCGAAGGGCGTTATCTGGTCACTGTGAGTGACACGGCGGGCGCGTTGGCCGGCATGACGAAGACCGCGGGCGCGGCCGGTGTGAACGACAACAGTCAGGCCGACCCGTACTTGGTCATCCTCGGTAACGGTGAAACTAATCTCACCGCGGACTTCGGTTACACCACCGCAGGTGGTGTAGGCGGTGGGGGGGCCGTATCCATCGGTGACCTGGTCTGGCGGGATATGAATGGGGACGGCACGTACGATGCCGGTGCTGAGGCCGGCATTCCCGGCGTCACGTTGTTGCTCACGCGCGATCTGAACGGCAACGGCGTAGCCGACCCTGGAGAGCCGACTTTTGGAGTGCTCACCACCGACGCGACCGGTCATTATCTTTACGCGGATCTGCCGCCGGATAAGTACGTCGTCGATGTGACGGATGAAAACCACGTCCTCACCTTCTACACGTTGACCACAGGCAATGACCCGATGGCCGTTGATGTGTCCGGTGGTACGGACTTTTTGGATGCGGACTTCGGGTATCAGCCGGTAGGCACCGGTCGCATCGGCGACTTGGTGTTCTACGACAAGAACGATGACGGGGTGCGACAGGCGGGTGAGCCGGGTCTGGCTAATGTCCGTCTCTCCCTTTATGGCCCGGGCGCGGATGGCGTGTGTGGAACCGGGGATGATGTGTTGTTCGCCGTCGCGTACACGGACGGCAACGGCGTGTACATGTTCTACGGTCTCCCCGCGGATACCTATTGTGTGCGTGTGGATGAGGATACAGTACCCGTGGGCATGGTGTTGGGCACCCATTTCACCAATCCATACGGTCCGATCGTGCTGGCCGACGGCGCCACGTTCCTAGATGCGGACTTTGGATACACTGCAGCGACTGTGGAAGGCACGGTGTTCGAAGACGCGAACGGCAACGGTTCTCAGGATGCAGGTGAGGATGGTATAGCCGGTGCTCACGTGTGTCTTTATACGACGGCGTCTTCTACACCGTTGGTGTGTGCGGACACGGACGCGGCCGGACATTATGAGTTCGATCAACTGGCTCCCGGCGATTATCGGGTACGCCTAGATTCCTGGCCTGGAGGTTACGAACTCACCACGAACCAAGAGATCTCGGTGACGGCACCGGCCGGTCAGGTGACCCGGGCCGATTTCGGCCTGGCCCGACCCGCGGTTGGGGTCGTCAAGCGTTTTGATGTGCCCATCGGGGAACCGGTAAAGGTGGAAGTTGGGGATACGGTGACGTTTACCGTTCGGGTGCAGAATACAGGGGGTGTGCCGTTGGCTCTCGTACCCCTCGAAGATACATATGATTCCACCTATCTGCGTTTTGTGCGGGCGGAGCCCATGCCGGACACAACAGCCGATGGCCGTCTCGTGTGGAATGACTTGACTGCTGCAAGCGATTTGGCTGCCGGTCAAGAGATCGTGGTACGGGTGGTCTTCGAGGCGCTGGCAGAGACGGACGGCACCACGAACACCGCGACGGTGACCGGCGCTCAATCCGTAGGGGGGCAAACGTTGCCGGACATTTCGTCTCAGGTAACGTTCAGCATCCAGCCGCCCACCGCGGTCACCATGGCCTCCATCTTTGTGGAGTTTGACGAACAAGGCGCGGTGGTTCTGAACTGGACCACCACCGCCGAATTCGACAACTGGGGGTTCAATATATACCGGGCCGAAGTGAATGACCCGGACCGGGCGGTGAAAATTAATCCCGATCTCATCCCCGGTCAAGGGCAATCGGTTATGGGGGCCACATACCGTTACGTGGACAACACGGTGGAGTCCGGTAAAACGTATTGGTACTGGGTGGAGGATGTGGACTTTGATGGACACGGCACGTGGCACGGCCCCGTGGAGGTGTACGTTCCCGAACGTCTGGAGCCGGGAGATACAGGCGGTCTGATCTACCTGCCTGTCATCATGCACTAACGGTAAAGTAGCTGGCAGGCCGCGGTGAAACCGTCGGCTGCCGGCCCTCGTATCTTTGACCAAAGGAGGGAGGCTCTCATGCGACGTCGTCCGATGTTTCTCATGTTGGCACTGGTGGTTGTTACGTTGACACTGGTCGCGGTGGGGCCGGTGTTCGCGGCCCCGCACATGGGTATCACCCCTACCCCAACGCCTGGGGGACCTCCGTCACCGGCGGAGATCCCTGAACCTGTTACGTTGGCCCTGGTAGGGGTCGGTGTTGCTGGGGTACTCGGTTACATGCGGCATCGACGGTAATCTTGGGCACGCAGGGGAAAATGGGAAAGCATCGTGTGAGCGGGGAACCCCGCTTGTAGGAACACGCGATGCTTTCCCCCTGTGCGCCTTTATGGCGGAAGGAGGAGCGCATTACCGGAAAACGTCGGTTTTCCCGTCGCGATTTTCTACGTCTTCTGAGCAGCAGTTTAGCCGCGTTGATGCTAGAAGCTTGTCGTCGTAAGGGGGCATGGACCCCGACGGCGCGGCCTTCCCCTACCCCGTTCAGGCCTACAGCAACGCCTACAGTCACACCTCAGGAATGGTATCGGCAACACCTGCCTCATGTGTACGGTGGGAACGATACATCTTCTTTGGACGCGAGCATCTCTCCGTCTCCCACACCGACGGCATCCCCCACGGCATCCCCCACGCCGACGCCTACTCCGACGCGTGCTACCGCCGCGCCCACACCGACGGCCACCCCTTTTCCGCCGGGACCGGCCAGCAAGTTGGGTGTGTTCGTTGCGTACAAGCATCCTCAACTTTTCGACCTGTTGCGTACCGGGAACCTGGCCGTTGTGAAAACTTTGGAATTGGACCCTACCTTTCTTACGGAAATTAAGCAAGCCGATCCGGATGTTTTGGTCATTGCTCGTTTAACTCCCTTGGAAGATGTGGATTGGGCGCGGGTGGATCCGCGGGCAAAAGCTCGGGATTTCGTCAACCGCTTATTGGCGCGAGCGACTCATCCCGCTCATCGTGCTCTGGTGGACGGGTGGGAGGCGTACAATGAGCCGGTGGTAGAGACCGCGGACGCGATGGCTCGCTTGGCAGAATTCGAGGCCGAGCGAACCCGATTGTTGGCTCGGGAGGGTATTCGGTCTTGTGTAGGGAATTTTTCTGCCGGCCATCCTCGCTTGGACTTGTGGCCCCATTTCTTCCCTGCCCTGCACGCGGTTCAGGAGCACAAAGGGTTTCTCGGCTTACACGAGTATTCCGCGCCGTACATGTGGTTCGGATACGGGCGCTACCAACTTCGTCCCGGCGATGATGAAGGGGACGAAGGGTGGCTGACGTTGCGATATCGCAAGGCCTACCGTCATTATTTTCAGCCCGCTGGTTTGGTGGTTCCCCTGGTGCTGACAGAAGTAGGTATCGATGGCGGTATACAAGACCGGCCTGGGCCGCGAGACGCACGCGGATGGCGGGATTTTGTGGACTTCTGGCGGAAGGAAGGCTTCATCAGCACCACCCCGGAGGGGTTCTACATGGAACAGCTCGCCTGGTATGATAGCCATTTGATGGAAGACCCATACGTGAAAGGAGCCGCCATTTATGCTTTGGCGGTGTTCGGCGATTGGGCCAATTTTGAGATTTCGGGTGAGTGTGCGCGGCTTCTGGAGCAATACTTGCGGGTACATCCTCCCCGTCGCTAAGGGCCTCGGTCTTTTGGACGCGAATTTGTTCCTCTCCTACGCTCCCGGTATACTGCACATCTCAGTTATGGGCCTCGGCTTCAAAGGGGAAAGTATCACAAATTTTCCCCTTCTTGGCATGACGGGCGCTAAAAAGGTGTGAGCAAAGTCGTTCATCTTCCGTGTGATATAAAGGGGGAACATCATGGCCGAAATAAAGCGACGGGTGGGTATTTTAGGTGCAACCGGCGCGGTGGGCCAAAGGTTCATCCAACTCTTGGCCGATCATCCCTGGTTTGAAATTTCGGTCCTCACCGCGTCCGAACGGTCCGCCGGCAAACGATATCACGAGGCAGTGCATTGGATTTTGGACACCCCCATTCCCAAACAAGTGCGAGATATGGTCGTGGTCGAAACGACGCCGGAAGCTGTGAACCAGCAGTGTGATATCGTCTTTTCTGCGCTGCCCGCAGGGGAGGCCCGCCACGTGGAACCCGCGTTTGCCGCGGCAGGGTATGCGGTGTTTTCCAATGCCTCTGCTTTACGCATGGAGGAAGATGTGCCCCTGGTCATTCCGGAGGTCAATCCCGATCATTTGGCCTTGATCCGGGTCCAGCAGCAAAGGCGCGGTTGGTCGGGGTTTGTGGTGACCAATCCGAACTGTTCTACCATTCACTTAGTGTGCGCGTTGAAACCTCTGCACGAAGCGTTCGGCCTCTCTCAGGTGATGGTGACGACGCTTCAAGCCATCAGCGGCGCCGGCTATCCGGGTGTAGCCTCCTTGGATATCGTGGATAATGTCATCCCGTACATTCCACGAGAAGAAGAGAAGATGCAAACAGAGCCCTTGAAACTGTTGGGCGTGTTCGAGGAAGATCGCGTTGTGTTCGCGGATGTAACGATTAGCGCCGCGGTGCACCGCGTGCCTGTGTTGGATGGTCACACCGAGGCGGTGGCGTTCAAGTTGAAGCGGGAGGCTTCGGTGGAGGAGGTGAAGGCCGCTCTGCGGGATTTTCGGGGGCTGCCGCAAGAGTTGGGTCTCCCTTCAGCCCCGGATCCGGCCATCATTGTACGCGAGGAACCGGATCGGCCTCAACCCCGGCTAGACCGCATGGCCGGGCGGGGGATGGCGACTACCGTAGGCCGGGTCCGCCCCGACCCTATTCTGGATTACAAGATGGTGCTTTTAGGCCACAACACCATTCGTGGCGCAGCCGGCGCTTCTATTCTGAACGCGGAGCTCGCCCTAGCGCAGGGGTTGATATAGAAAAAATACCCCGGGTGTTTCGGGCAAACACGCCTGAAACGCCCGGGAACCTTCACTCCGGTTTGACTACGGCGATGATTTTCCCCATTGGAGAAGTGTCGTATCCGCCCAGGGCTTCTACCGCGTCGCGGAAGCGATCGGAGTGGATGACCTCCAGCAAAGGGGCGAGCAAGGGGCTGTCGAAATATGTTTTGGGGATGATGAGGTCATAACGTTCCTTGAAGAGCGGCACAAAGTCCAAACCCAGGGCTTGAGCTGCAGCCAGGATCCCGAGTCCACAATCTGCAGCCCCACTCTTCACCGCGGCCGCCACGGCCAGGTGGGTGTATTCCATTCGTTCGTATCCTTTGATGCGCCGTGGGTTGATGCCGCGCTTTTTCAGCTCATAATCCAAGAGCACGCGGGTGCCTGCCCCGCGTTGGCGATTAATGAAAGTGACGTCTTCCCGAATGAGATCGTCTAGTCCTTGGATGTTTTTGGGGTTCCCCGGCGGGACAATGAGCCCTTGTTCACGGTACACGAATCCCAACACGACAATTTCCCGCTGGGGGATGAGGCGGCGAATGTAGGGGATATTGTACTCGCCTGTTTCCTCATCTAAGAGGTGGGAGCCGGCAAGGTGGGCTTCATCCCGTTGGAGGGCCATCAACCCGCTGAGACTTCCCACGTTGGTAGAGATCAGGCGGACCCCTTTCTGTTCCCGCTGCAGTGCGTCGGCCAGGAGGTCCATGGTCAGGTCGTGACTGCCGGTGACGACAATGGTGTGATCCAGGACCTCGGGCGGGATGAGGAGCTCGGCTTCAACGTCCTGGCCCGCGTGTAGCCCTTCGACAAAGCGTGGAATACGAATGATACCGTCTGCTCGGACTAAGGACATGATGACCGAAGAGCCCCGTTTGAGAGGGGTGGCGACAACGCGTTCTCCTACACGTCCCAGCGTTACCCGCATGAATTCATCATCCCCCAGGGAGGAGAGGACTTTCCGGGTTAGCGTGACGGTGACTTTCGGCCGTTCGGGAGGGGTGAGGCCCTGCATTCGGTAGAGGAGGGGGCGGGCAAACAGGTCAAACGCGAGGGCCGCGGCCACCGGGAATCCCGGCGCTCCCAGGATGGGAATTCCGCGAGCAACGCCTAATACGATAGGATGGCCGGGACGGACTGCGACGCCGTGTGCGAAGAGGGTGCCCAATTCTTGCACGACCTGGGCCGTGTAATCCTCCGAGCCGGCAGAGGACCCCGCGTTGATGATGACCATGTCGTATTCGTTCAGCGCGCGGTTGACAGTGTCCCGAATGAGGTCTTTGTCATCGGGCAAAATGTCGAAGCGGGTTGGGATGCCTCCACACTCTTCGACCAGGCCGGCCAGGACCAGGGAGTTAAATTCGACGATCTGCCCCGGTTGTAAGGGCGTGCCGGGGGGGACAAGTTCTGTGCCTGTCGGGATGATGGCAACCCGGGGACGACGCCGTACGATGACGCTATCGTGACCGGCGCCGGCAATGGCACCGATGTCTTGTGGGCGTAGCCTGTGGTTTGTCGGGACGATAAGTTGGCTGATGACGATATCTTCGCCCATTAATCGCACGTTCTTCCAAGGCGCGATAGGGTGAAGGATTTCGATGTGGGTGGGAGGGCCATATCCGAATTCCTCACGCACGGGTTGGGTGTGCTCTATCATAATGACGGCGTTTTTCCCTTCGGGGATGGGGTCTCCCGTGTCCACGTAGATGGCCTGGGTACCGATGCGTAGCCGTTTGGGAGTTGTCTCCGTCGCGCCTATGGTGTCCTCGGCCCGGACCGCGTATCCGTCTACCGCGGAGGCATGGTAGTGCGGTTCGGAGACCTTGGCCCATACGGGACTGGCCGTTGCCCTGCCCGTCGCCTGCCACAAGGGAACCCGCTCACCGTTGAGGGGAATGAGTGCGCCCGCTTGTTCTAATCCCTTCCACCAGCGGCGTAGCGCTTCTTCCAAGGGAATGTCTTCCAAGTACGGTGTGGGTCGTGTCATGGCGAATGTGAGCCTCCTTGTTGGTAAGTAATAAGGATATTTCCTTCTTTACGACAAGATGCATAAAACGCGATGTGTCGGTCAATCAGGGCAATCGTGTATTGAGTGTTATCGCTTATGTCGGTTATGATCCAGATCAGTGCACCTGGCGTGTGTTCGGTATATAAGATAAGCGTGACAATTGAAGATCACCCTACTCCAAGGCGTAGGACCGCTTCACTTGTTACGCTCTCCTCCTGGTGTGGTGTGCCAGGGCTCGGAACCTCTACGTTCCGAGCCCTGTTCTTTTAAAGGCCAAGGACGGAGGTGCATTTGGGTCCCGGGGATGAATTCCGTCGAACAGACGAATTCATCCGTCTGCGCCATGTGTTCCCTTTCCCATTCTCTCAATGTCGTCGAGTCGTGAGAGAGCGTCTTCTGCCGCGGCTTGTGCGGCTATTTGTTTGGAGTGTCCTTGCCCGCGACCGGCGACAGTGTCTCCGATATGCACTTCCACCGTGAAGATCTTGGCGTGGTCCGGGCCCTCTGCGCTTACGGTAACGTAGCGAGGAGTAAGATGGAGCACTGCTTGGCTCCACTCTTGGAGCCGGGTCTTGGCATCCTTGCGCATGGCTCGATCCAGCGCTTCGTTAAGGGCTTCTCGCACGAAGGAGAGGACGAACTCGCGGGTCACGTCCAATCCTTGGTCCAGGTAGATGGCCCCTATTAACGCTTCAAAGGCCGCACAGAGGGTCGCGGTGCGTTCTCGCCCACCACTTTGTTCTTCACCACTTCCCATAAGCAAATGTTCGCCCAGGTGAATATGTCGGGCGAAGCGGGCTAATGTCTCACGACGTACCAGGTTCGCGCGTATCGCGGTGAGAATGCCTTCGTCCATCTCAGGGAATTTGTGATAAAGGTATTCGGCCACGAGGAAGTCAATGATGGCATCGCCGAGGAATTCCAGGCGTTCGTTGTCTTCCCAAGTGATATCGGGAATTTCGTTAATGTAGGACCGGTGGGTGAGAGCTCGCTTAAGCAAACTTTTATCATGGAATTCGATGCCGATAATGGCCTCCATCGCGCGAACATGTTGATCACTTGCGACTCCCATACTGTTGCCTCACTGTGTCATGGTGTTGGAGTGCAAGTGATTTTCGTTTGAAGAGGCCGTACCTCCGCAAACGAAAATCACTCATGCTGATTGACTGACAAAACTCTGCGAATGCACCTTGGCCTAGAAAGAGGAAGGGAAATTCGTGGGATTTTCGCCGCCTTCGGCGGCGAAAATCCCACGAATTTCTACTTCTTCTTTACGCCGAGGTACATGAAACGCGATGTGTCAGTCAATCAGATCACTCATGTTTCAGGGGATGTGAGTATTATAGCCCGATGGGTTCCTTAGTCCCCAAATAAATCATCAATGATGTCTTGCACATCCATTGGTTTGTCGACCCCACCTAGGGGCGTCTGCACGGCCCGGTAGAAAGCCTCGTCGTATTCCCGGGTGCGCAGGAGCAAGGGCATGGGCACCGCGTGGCCCAGGATAAGCACCTGTTTCTTGGTCTCCAGGCTCTCCAGCGCGCCCCGGACTGCAGCTCGATTGCCCACGCCGGTGAGGACCGCGTCGATGTCCGCTTCCTCGCTCAACTTCCCTGTCACCCGCGTTCCCAATTGGGAGAGGACTTCTCGGTCGATACCGCTGGGCCGCTGGTCAATGACCAGGAGGGTGACGTAGTACTTGCGCATCTCCCGGGCAATGGTGCCGAAGATGGTCTGGCGCGCGACCTGAGGGCTGAGGAATTTGTGGGCTTCTTCGATGGTGATCATGAGGGGCTTGGGGCGGTGGGCAGGGTTGCGGGTCTCCTGGTAGCGTTCCACCTTCTCCTGGTAGACGGAGCGCACCCGGCGGGTGATGATATTGGCTACGAGCATGTGGTCCAGGGGGGTGGTGTTGGTGGGGAAGTGAAGGATGACGTGGATGTTCCGGTCCAGGAGCGCGATGAGTTCGTCAATCGCGCGCTGATCCGCTTGGGGAACGATGTAGGGACGGTTGCGCACCTGGATGAGCGCGCGGCGCAGCGCGGCCACGGAACCGGGGTGCGCGCCGGTTTGGGCCGCGAATTCATCCAGGGCCTCGCCGGTCAGGTCCATGAGCGCGCTGAACCACCGGTCACGGAATTCGTCCACCAGGAGTTCGACGCTGATTTTGGCTTTTTCGGCCAGGCGCAACTCTTCGGCCAGGAGGAGAATGTCCTCGGGCTCGATTTGGTCTAAGCCAATCTGGATGTGCCGGTCCGCGTTGCGGTTGGTGGGGTCCAGGGACCACACTTGCACCTGGGTGGGGAAGAGTTCCTTCAGGCCTTTGACCCACACACCCTCCTCGGATTCCTTGCCGAACGCGTACTCATCGTGCATGTCGAAGATGAGGTTGACGCCCACGCGACGGTGGATGATGCCGCAGAGGAGGAGGCGGGCCAGGAAGGATTTGCCCGTGCCCGACTGGCCGAAGATGCCGTTGGACCGCTCCATGAACCGGCGCAGGTCCAGCGCGACGGGGATGTGGGAGGTCAGCGGGGTGCCGATGCTGAACATGTGGTTGGTGTTGGTGTCCTCACCGAAGACCAGGCGAAAATCGTCGTCGGTGGCCCGGCGCAGGAGGGAGAAATGGCCGGGGATGGTGCGCACAGGCCGAACGCGTTCGGTGGGGTCCACAAAGATGTCATCGCTCTGGCGGGGCAGCATGAGCATGGGTTTGACCTGCGCGACCGCGAAGGTGCCCGTTCCGGCCAACGCGCGCGCGGTGAGGGAATCCCGATCCCAGGGCGGGTCGGCGATCAGGCCGGAGTCGGTGACGTGCAGTTGCAGGTCTGCGATCATGCTGAAGTAGAAATAGTCCCGCCCTTCGATGACGACAAAGTCCCCGATGTGTAAATCCTCGATGTTCACATCCGGGTCGAGACGGACGCTTAGGGTGCTGTTGAAGGCTCCGCTGGTGACGACACCTAGACGGTAGTTCATAGTATGCCTCGTAATGCGTGATCAGTTCATCGGTTCCAGGGCTTCAACGGCCGCGCGAAGGCGATCGTAATCCCGTTTGAGTAGGTTGGCCATGTAGCGAGCGGCTTGGGTTAGCCATTCCCGGTCCTGATTCCGGGCCCGATAGAGGGCGCGTATGTGCGCGGCCAGCAGTTGTTCGGCCGGCACCGGGCTACCCGTGTTGAGCAACAGGCGCAGGTAGCGCAAATCCTCGCTGAATGCTGTCGCTTCTTCCGGTGTGGTCGTGTACACCGCGTAGTGCAAGGGCGGTGGTTGCGGCGGCAGGTGCCGGTGCAACGTCCTATCCGGTTCCTCGTACCCTACCAGGATGGCCAGAAATTCTGTGCGCAGCACCGCGGCCAGTTGGGGGTGTTCGTGGTAGACGCGCTCGTTGACCACGTCACCGTGGGTACGCACCACGGCCACGCGTCCCCGGTCCAGCCCCTCGGTGGTCCCGTAGGCGACCACCGCGAACACGCGACCGCCGCGCGGGAGAGGCACCCACACCAGGCTGCCCAGGTCGGGCGGTTGGACCGGCCCGGGGGCTTCGCCGTTCTCCCCGCCTGTGAGGCGTTGGGCGGTAAAGTTCAGGCTTGTGGTGCCGATCACTTCGCCGATGGGAGAATCCACTTCTTATTTCCCTCCTGAATATATCATATCCCACGAACGCGTTTGCTCCAATCCTTCATGGAGCGAACGTAAGGGATGCCCATCCGGGCCAGGGCCTGTTCCACCAATACCTCGATCATGCGCCGATCTTCGGTGGTGATGACCGCTTGTTCGTGGGCTTCTTGTAACGCGGGGGGATATCCGTGCCCCCGGCGGCACTGGTCGACCACCAGCGCGTGCACCAAGTCCCGGTACGACGGCGTCTCCATCACCCAACGCGGGGCTTCCACGCGGGCAATTTCCGTGCCC
>CAYPUG010000045.1:0-19183 GCA_964413905.1 uncultured Anaerolineae bacterium
TATACCCAACCCCGTGGGGACCGCTCCTGCCTTTATTGTGGAGACCGACCGAGGAGTCATTATTACTCTTCCCGGTGTTCCGCGAGAAATGGAGTATCTTTTCCAACACGCGGTGATCCCTTACTTGCGCGAGCGTTTGGGGTTGAGCGAGGTGATCAAAGTCCGCGTTTTGCACACCATTGCCGTGGGGGAAAGCGATATCGATTGGCGATTGTCGGATCTGATGCGCTCCTCGAACCCTACCATCGGCTTGTTAGCTCATCCCGGACAGACCGATGTGCGCATTACGGCAAAGGCCGAGAATGAGGAGGCAGCGGATCGCCTCATTGCGGCAATGGAAGCCCGAGTGCGAGAACGTTTGGGGGATGTCATTTTTGGCACCGATAATGAGACGATCGAGTCTGTTATTGCCCGCCTGCTCACCCAGCGTGGCTGGCGCTTGAGCGTGGCGCAAGTCGGAGGGGAATGGGATTTGCCGGGCCGTCTGGCCAAGGCGAACGTGTCGGTTCACCTGCCGCCCAACGCGTGGTTGGAACGTGTCCGGGTGCGTGGGGAGGAGGACGCTCTACGCGGGGCGCGGGCTTTGCGCGACGTGACGGGCACGGAAGTGGGCGTTCTCGTGGCGGTCGCTCCGGAAGATGAAGAAGCCCGGGGAACGTACATCGCGGTGGTGACGCCGGTGGGAGAGCGGGCTTTTCACGTGAAGTACATGCCTTTTGCAGAGCGACGTAAACGTTGGATTGCGAATTTGGTCTTGGACACCTTGCGGCGTTTTGCTATACAGGCAGGGGAATCGTCGAATCGGCATCAGTATTGAGGCGTTCCCTAGACCTGGAGATTGATCGATTGACAGCACTCTGTGCACGTTGGTTTAAAAGAGGGAAAAATTTGAGGGATTTCTCTTCCTTTAGGACATGGCCGTATGGGAGTGACGTTCCTGTCGATTTACTAAACTCATCCTAATTCACATGGGGAGGAGCAACCATGCGAGTCGCCATTGCTGGCCTTGGACCCATCGGATCCTTGATTGTGCGCGTTCTTTCGGAACGCGAGGATGTTACTTTTGTAGGTGCTGTGGACATTGATCCTCGGAAAATTCGCAAAGACTTGGGGGTCATTGCAGGGTTGGATAAGAAGTTGGGCGTTTCTGTGTCGGGCTCATGGGAGGATGTGATGCCCCAAAAGCCGGACATCGCCATTCTCTCGACCACGTCCAGTTTTCCCCTGGTGGCCGACCAGGCCTTTCCGTTGTTGGATGTGGGTATTCATGTGGTGACCACGTGCGAAGAGGCCGTGTTCCCACTGAAGGCGTTTCCTGAGTACGTGCGACAGGTGGATGTGATTGCCCGCACGGGGGGCGCGGTTTTCCTGGGCGTAGGTATCAATCCCGGCTTTATGATGGATTACTGGCCCAGCATCGCGGCGGCCGTACTGCCTAAGGTGGAGAGGGTACAGGTGGAACGCCGTGTGGATTTGAGCAAACGTCGGGCTCGCCTGCAGGAGAAGTTAGGGGCCGGCTTAACGCCCGAAGAGGTGCAGTCCCGGGTAGAACAGCGATCTATCGGGCATGTGGGATTAAGCATCTCTGCTCATATGTTAGCCCACGCGTTGGGCTGGGAGATAGAGGACTGGCGTGAGGATTTCGACATCCTCGTGGCATCGGAACCGGTGCCCTGGCACAAGGGCGAGTTGGAACCTGGTTTGGTCAAAGGCCTCCGACAGACGTTGACGGCGAAGGTGAACGGGGAGGAGCGCATCCGCTTGATATTGGAAATGTCGTTGGGCATTGATAACCCAGGCGATGCCGTGGAAATCGAGGGGCCTATTCCGCTGAAAGTGCGAATGGATCCTATTAGCGGTGACTGGGCGACGGCTTCTGTGGTCGCGAATGCGCTGCCACGTGTGATGGAGGCACCGGCCGGTTTTCACACCTTGTTGGACTTGGCTCCCTTGCGCGGACGTGGTGTGTAAGGAGAGAACGCGCGAGAAAAACTCATCGCCTGTTCGGCGCTTTTGGCCCGAATGGGCGATGAGTTCACTCTTTCCTTGGTGGTAAATTCTCCGCGCTTTGGAACCCAGAAAGTCGGATTTCCCTTTTGAGGAGGTTGGTCGTCGCGTACGTCATTGTTTTCACCGTCCCCTTTGTTATTTCGTTGATGGTCACGCCGTGGGTGGCTCGCGTTGCCTGGCGTTGGCACTGGGTGGATGTACCCGGGGGACGACGCCGACACCACAGGGTAGTCCCCCGGCTGGGCGGTGTCGCGCCGGTTCTGGGTTTTCTTGTCGGCGTGGGTTTACCCGTCCTGTTCCCCGCACATTTCCCCCCGGTGACCGACCCAAACCAACCGGTGTGGTGGCGTGGTTTGGTCGTGGGCACGTTCATCGCCTTGGTCGGGGGTATATGGGATGACGTTCGGGATCTTTCCCCACGCCAGCAGTTCGCGGTACAGGGGTTGTGTGCCGGCGCCGCGATTTGGGGAACTTTGTTTATTGAACGGGTGAACAATCCGTTGACTGGCGCGCAGATCATTTTTCCCCGCGGTGTGGTTTGGGGATTGACGTTGTTCTGGGTGGCCGGCATGATGAACACCGTCAACTGGTTGGATGGTGTGGATGGGTTGGTGGCCACGGTGACCGCGGTGTTCTCTGTAGTGATGGTTTTGCACTTGGTATCGCGTCATTTGTACAGTGTGGCCTTGTGGCCGTTGGCCTTGCTGGGCGCCGTTTTGGGATTTCTTCCCTATAATTGGCCTCCTGCACGTGTGTTCTTGGGTTCTGCCGGCTCGTATGGCCTGGGATTTATCATGGCCGCGCTGGGCATTGCCGCGGGGGCCAAAGTGGCCACCGTCCTGCTGGTGTTAGGGCTTCCCATCGCGGATGTGGCTTGGCAGATTGTTCGCCGTTGGCGTTTGGGGCGTTCTCCGTTTGTGGGAGATCGGGGACATTTTCATCACCGCCTGTACGATTTGGGGTGGTCTCCGCAACGGATCGTCCTGTTATATGCCGGGTGGGCTGCAGTGATGGGAGGAATTTCATTAGTTCTTTCTTCTCGGTTGTTGAAGTTGTTGGTGTTATTCATTGTCGCCTTAGCAGTGACGGCTTTATTTATCTGGGCTTCTCGTCAATCCACAGGGGAGGGATGAACGCGTATGCCTTCTGTTGCTCCTCACAATGAACGGTATATCCCGCCGGGGGTGCGGGAGCGGTTGCCGGAGTTGGAGGAAAAAGCGCGATGGATTTATCATCGCCTTTTAGACTATTATGGTCATCCCGACTGGCGGCCCCATTATCCGCCCTTGGAGGAACTCATTATCACCACGCTGGCCCAGAACAGCACCGACCGGAACGCTCTCAAGGCGTACAAGCGTTTGCGGGAACGCTTTCCTTCCTGGATGGACATCATGACGGCTCCGGTAGAGGAGGTTATCGATGCGGTACGCCCCGCGGGATTGGGAAATCAAAAGGGGCCCCGCATCCAAGCGATCCTGCGCAAGGTGTGGGAGGAACGAGGAGCGTTTGATTTAAGTTTCCTAGGGGAGATGTCCACGGAAGAGGCGGAGGCTTGGCTTACCAGCATTAAAGGAGTTGGCCATAAGACCGCGTCCATTGTGCTATTGTTCTGTTTCAACCGGCCTACGTTTCCGGTGGACACACACGTCAGTCGTGTGAGCAAGCGATTGGGGATCGCCCCTCAAAACGCAAACACCCGACAGATCCGGGCGATTTGGGAGAGTATTGTGCCCGAAGAGTGGTATTACCCCCTTCACTTAAACCTTATCCGGTTAGGGCGGGAGATCTGTAAAGCGCGCTTGCCCAAGTGCGAGCAGTGTCCTCTTCAAGAACGGTGTGTGTTTGGCTCCTCCCAACGCGCGGGTTGATCGGCTCCGTCTCCCTCTTCCAGAAGTTTTACAACATCCAGCAGTTGTTGCAAGACTTGGATGGGCTCTTTCTGTCCCGCCTCGATTTCGTCCATCACGGTTTCCAGTTCACGGGTGAAGGATTCACTCACGTATTGCCGGATGAGGGGGGCTTGTGCACTTTCTTCCACCAGGAAGCGGTATACTTGTTCTCCTAAGCGGGTGGGTGCTACGTAAGGTCCTTGCCGCTTGATGTACCCTCGTTCGAAAAGGCGTTCCACGGTGAGGGCATATGTGCTCGGCCGCCCAATGCCGCGGTGTTTCATCTCTTCGACAATTTCCCCTTCTTGAAACGGTTTCACCGCGGGGATGAATGTATGTTCAGGGTTCACCGTGTAGGTTCCCGGTGTAAGCGGATGCGGCATGAGTGTGGGGATAGTCAGGATGAGGGTGAAGCCCGGGTTCAGTACGTGAACGACGATGTCTTCTTCCTTTTCTTGATTCCCCAAGCGAAAGCGGTAACGGGCCACCCGGACGCGCGCGGGGATCATCTGGCTGGCGAGGAAGTGTTGGACGATGAGTTGGTATAGGCGGAGGTGTTTCTCCGTGAAGGAGAGGGTACCCAACCAGACGGCTTCTTCCAGGTCCGTGACGGAGAGTTGCCGGGTTGGGCGGATCGCTTCGTGATGACCTTCAGGCCCCCAGGCACGAGGACGCGCGTATTCTTCCCCGAACAGTTGGGTAATCCACCGCTTCCCCAGGGCCATTCCTTCGGGAGAAATATGCGTGGAATCGGTGCGATGGTAGGTGATGTATCCGGCCTCGAATAACTCTTGGGCGAGTTTAATGGCCTGGACGACGGGGATACCTGCTCGTGATGCATCCCGGAGTAAAGTGTCGGTGGTGTACGGTGGGGGCGGGTGGCGCTCTTCTTCTTGGATGTCCACCTGTTCGACGACTATTTGGGTGTTGTGGATGTGGCCGGGAAATTGGAGTTTGAGGGTGGAGATGTGGACCTCGGTCACGGGCACACGTTTTTGGGCTTGTTGTGCCCGCTCGATGACCCACCCTAGCACAGGCGTTTGTACTCGACCGGCCGAGAGGGTTGCCTTGCCGAGGGCACGCTGAAGGATGTGTGAGAGGGTGAAACCAATCCACCGATCGGCCACGCGTCGGACTTTTTGGGCTACCACAAGAGAGGTGAGAATATCGCGTGGGTTTTCCAGTGCCCGCCGGAACTCGCGAGGGGTTACCGCGTGAAATTCAATGCGCCGTACATGGGGATTGAAAGCCCTCATCGCCAGGTATACGTCCCAGGCGATTTTCTCGCCTTCGGTGTCGGGATCTGTGGCCAGGTACAAGCGGTCCACCTCGAGAGCCAAGCGTTGGATCGATTGGAGGGCTATATCCCTATCCGGCCGACTGGGCCGACCGTCGCGACAGCGTGGCGAGGGAACCGGGCCTTCGGGACAGTGACGTAACGGATGGTAACGTGGGCGAAAGCCGTCATGTACTTCCACGCCGTACATGCCCCCTTCCAGAGCGAGGTCGGTAACATGCCCGCGGGTGGCCGTGATGATCAGGTAATAGCGCTCGTTGAGGATCTCGTAGGCGACCAGGCCGGGAAAGTAGCGGCGCAACGGCTTGCCGAAGAAAGAGGCCAGCGTTCGGGCTTTGTTCGGGGATTCTACAATGACGGCTACTGATGGCAAGGAAAGCCCACGTTTTTCCCCCTTGCGCACGCGCATCCTGTCCTCGTCAATGCGACGGCACACTTCTTTAATGTTAACCGAATCTACCGGACGTGGGGGCTCGTCTAGCATGTACTGGAGACGATGCTGGAGCGCGGTGAACGCTTTTTCGTCATCCGCCAGGAGTAACGCAAGCCCTTGTGTGAGTCCGGCCGGGGTGAGTCGGCTGGTGCGTCCGGAGGCTTGCAGGTAGCCGGTGACGTCTGCGAAGATGAGGACCGGCTCGCCGTTCTCAAATCGAAGGCCGACGTGGGGATGGGACTCGATGCGACGGCGCATATTTTCATCGGCGAGGAGACTTTTGATGGTGTCTGTTACGCGGCGGACCTGGGTTTTGTCGGTTGCTCCGGTGCGTTTCAACCGGTGTAATTCCGACGCCAAGGGAGTATTCCTCAGGAGCGGTAGGAGCGCGATGCCCACACGCAGGAGGGTGTGGGCATCTTGGGGGGCGTGCAAGGGAAGGCGAATTTTCGGCACTCCTACAAAAAGCGCGTATCGTACCCGCTCGGGCATGTCCAGGCCGCGGGCCAACGGGTTGCGCCAGGAGGCAAAGCCGATAAGGTAGTCCACCCGACCTTGTCGAAAGCGCTCGGCGGCTTCAGGCTCTTCGTAGGTCAGTGCGGTGATGCCTTGGTCGGCCAAGTACGTTTTCAGGTCGTAGGCTGCTTGCTTGGGATGGTCTCCGGGCAAAAAGAGCAGTCCGCCGCCGCCCAATGTGTGAAGCCAACGTCGTGTGCTCTCATAGAGTTCTTGGGGGGTCTCTAGGAAGTGCTGTTCGTACACGTCCACCACATGACGTAAGGTGATTTGGGGAACACCGACTTCAAATCCGAGGAGTTCACGGAACAGGTGTACACGTTGAGAACGGGGTTTAGCGGTTGCACTGGAAACGACCAAAACGCCTTGGGCCTTGGCTTGTAAGCGGAGGCGTTTCTGCTCGCTTTCCTCAGGATGGCGTTGACGTAAGGTGATGAGTCGTTGGCCCATGGCAATGTCTTTTGGACGGAATCCCAGCAGGGCCAGGACATGGTGGATGTTTCGAGCGGATTTGAGCAAACTGTCCACGTCGTCCACGAAAACGAAGTCCATGGGTTTGGGAAGGGCGTCATGGTTCTTGTACAAGAACGCCACGGTGAAGATGCCGATATGATGTTGGCCCGAGAGGAGCGCGTCCTTCTCGCGCTGACGACCCCGATAAGCGATGAAATCCGCTCCCCATTTTTGCAGACGACCGGCCGCTTGTTCGACGAGTAGGCGGGTGGGGAAGATGAGGAAACTGCGTTTTCCCCGCCGGCTTAACCATAAGGCGGTCACCAAGCCGAAGGTGGTTTTTCCGATGCCCGTGGGGGCTAACATGGCGAAGGAGCGACCACTCAGCACTCGGACGGCCCACGTTCGCTGCAAGGGCCAGGGTGAGGTCCCGATGTGTTGGGTGAAACATTGCTCCCAGTGGGCGATTTTCTCTTGGAGGGCCGCGACCTCGCTCAGACGTCCCGGCGCAGGGGGGTGGCTGATGTCCGGCTGGCACGTTTCACACGCCAATCCGGCTTGTAGCCGTTCTTCGGTGATAGCGCCACCGCAGTTGGGGCAGTAGGCAAGGTATCGCGAGAAAAGGGTCATGTCGAGCCCTCATCGGTCTGGTGTTGGGAGGCCCCTTCTTGTTGCATGGCCTGCCGGCGTAATTCACGGCGCAGGAGTTTTCCTACCGCGCTTTTAGGCAGCTCGGCACGGAATTCCACATGTTTGGGCACTTTGTAAGGCGCCAAGTATTGCCGACAGTAGGCGCGAATCTCATCGGCCGTTGCTGTGTGACCCTCTTTCAACACGATCCACGCTTTGACCGCTTCCCCTTGGTAAGGATCCGGTATGCCGGCCACACCTACTTCGGCCACGGCCGGGTGGCGGGCAATGACCTCTTCAACTTCTCGTGGCCATACTTGCAGCCCGCTCACTTTGATAACATCCTTTTTGCGATCCACGATAAAGAGGTAGCCGTCTTCGTCCAGGTATCCTAAATCGCCGGTAAACAGCCATCCATTCCGAAGGGTGTACGCAGTCTCCTCGGGGCGTTGCCAGTATTCTATCATTAATTGAGGGGCCCACATGGTAACTTCGCCGATTTCCCCGGTGGGGAGTTCTCGTGTGCCGGTTTCAGGGTCCACGATGCGTATTTTCACGTCGGGAACAGGCATGCCCACCGACCCCACTTTGTTGACACCGTACACGGGGTTGATGGTGGAGGCCATCATGGATTCGGTGAGGGCGTAGCCTTCGACAATGCGGGCGCCGGTGAGCCGTTCGAAGTCCTCCTTGGTTTGCCGGAGAAGAGGGGCCGCACCGGAGATACACGCTTTCAGGGAGGAGAGGTCCGCTTTGCCCTGCGTCACCCGGGGATGCTGCATGAGCGCGATGAACAGGGTAGGTACCGCGGTCATAAATGTGGCGCGCGTTTTTTCGATGGTGGCGATTTGGTCTCCAATGTCCCGTGGATTGGGGACCAGCGCCATGGTGCTTCGTCCTAAGAACGCGACGCTTTGAGTGCCTACGCCTGCAAATACGTGAAAGAGGGGTAAGTTGGCCAGGAACACATCCTTCCACTCTTCCAGTTGATCCCCAAACCACGTGCGTACTTGGAGTCCGGTCATAATAAACGCTTTATGGGCTCCCAACGCGGCTTTGGAACGGCCGGTGGTTCCCCCGGTGAAGAGAATAAGCGCGGGATCGTCGGGGGTGATGGTGATTTGCGGTGGAGCTTCCCCGCGGTGTTGGGCAATGAGTTCTTGAAACCAGAGGTCCTCGGCCGCAATGCGGATCCGATGTCCTTCTCTCTTCTCTTTCAGTACGGTGAAAAGCAGGCGTAAGTACGTGGGCAGATATTCTTTCACGTTGGTCGCGATGATGCGGCGCAGGGATGTGCGAGGCTGGATGGACTTTACTTTGGCGTAAAAGGGGGTGAGCACAATGGCGAGTTCGGCTTGAACTTCGTTGAATGCATGTTCTAATTCCGGGGCCGTGTAAAGGGGATTCATCGGAGTACTAATAGCCCCGATTTTCCAAAGGGCCAATTCACCGATGACGAATTGAGGTATGTTGGGCAAGAGGAGAGCGACGCGGTCCCCTTTGCGGACCCCCAGGACGTAGAGGGCGGTAGCGAGGGCATCGCTCTCTTGTTCTAGGGTGCGGTAAGAGATGACACGGCCTTTGTACCAGAGGGCCGGGTGTTTCGGGCGAAGGGTGGCCGTCTCTCGAATGACGTCTACAATGGTGATGGAGGGGTAAGGTTCAAGGGTGCGGGGCACGTGGGGATCGTAGTGATCGTACCACGGATAGTGTTCCATGTGACCTCCCTTCTTAACGCAAGCGCCCGTACACAGTCATTACACTGATACCCAGGGTGATAAGTGCAAATATGAGATTTCCGGGGAAAAGGCGTTGGCCTAGAAGGAGTCCAACGGTCCCGGTTATTCCCACGCTGAGCGTAGCATATATGTGCAAGTGGCGGGCTCGGTGGCGCGCGCCTGCTTTCCAGATGCCTTCGGTCACCAATCCGCCGATAGGGGCGGCCACCAGCACACTCCATAAGCCCAGGTAGTGGCCGACCACGGCAGCGAGAATGCCCGCCAATAGTCCCAACATGGCGGCCGCAATGACGCTGGTCAGCACGTGACGTGGGGCCGCGTGATAGAACCGGTTTTCCAGTTCCCGTACGCAGTCGGGGCATCGATAACCCACGTCGGTAAGGACGGCGCATTCCGTGCAGATAGGCCGCCCGCAGCGATTGCAACGCAAGGTGGTTTCCCTATTCGGATGGTAAGCACATACGAATATGGGGACTCCCCCTTCGTAACGGAGGGGAGTCCACTGCGATGTGGTTCTGTCGGTGTTTTGGTCATTCATGTTGTGTTATGTAAGTTGGGCCAACGCGGATTTCAGCGCGTTAATGTTCTCGATGGCCGATGGATCTTGGCCGTTGAGAAACGCGAGGTAGACCGTCACATAATCTCCCAGGTAGATGGTGCCCATCATTTGGGCAAAGGGATGGTGCCCCGGGGCCTGAACGCGTACGTGGGGTAATCTGGCTTTTTGGAAAATGTCGGCTACGATATCCCAACGGGCTTTGACCCGGGGATGATCTAGGGTGGATTCCAGGGAGATGACGAGGACATGTTGGGCGAGATCAGGGGGCGCTTTGGTTCCGACGATGAGATTATGGTTGAATTCGGGCATTTCGTCGTACGCGGCCCAGGTTTTGCTGTTCTCATTGAATTGGGTCTTCCAGCGTCGCGCGACGGGTTGGAGGTGCCCGGCCCCAAGGACAAAGGGGATACGTTGATAGACCATTTGGGCGTATTGTTTGGCCGGGTTCTCGGATTTGGGGATGCCCGGCGCACAGGCAGCGTTCAGTTCGTCGATGATCTGGGCGGCTTCGGCCCGTGCCTCTGGGGGTAGGGAGAAGTAGCCTAAGGTTTCGACGATGCCTAGTAAGAGGATGAGGGAATATCCCAACGCAGCACGCGGTTGACCGCCTCCGGGGAAGATGATTACCGGGAGGTGGTTATCCAGGGCTTCACGTTCGAGTTGGCCGTTGGTTGTTAAGGCGATGACCGCGGCCTTTCGTTCCAGCGCTTCGTGAAATGTGGTGAGGGTTTCTTCTGTGTTACCGGAATAACTGGAGGCAATCACTAACGTGTCTTCGTTCACCCACGCGGGGAGTTCGTACCCGCGGATGACACTCACCGGCACAGACGCGGTCGGGGCCATTAACGCAGCCAAAAGGTCGCCACCAATGGCGGACCCCCCCATGCCGAGGATGACAATGTGTTGCTTGTTTCGGTATGTATCTGGAAGACTCAACGCATCCGCGCGGGCCCAGGCATCGGCAAACTGTTCGGGAAACCGTTCGACCCAACCCAACATGTCGTGGGGATCTAAGGCACGCAAGGCCAATTCGTTGTCCAGGTCAATGCCCATGGTGTTTCTCCTACCATTAGTTTGGGTACAGAGGTTATACTCTTTGCTTCTATATTTTCAACCTCTTCAGCCACGTACGTTTTCCTGTCGGCGGTTTCGTCCTGTCTGCACCGTTGTGCTTGCATTGAACGGATACGAGGGGGTATCACGCTCCATAAAGGTGTGAGGATAGATATCGTCAAAAGTACGTGTGTACGTGTACAGTCATTATAGAAAGAGGCGCCTGTGAGGCCAAATTTAAGAAGGCTCGGTGTCCGTTTACAAAAGCAGGGGCTTTAATCGCCCTGCACGAAACTCCCCCTTTTCCTGTTTTTGTGATACGATAAGGATGTCCAACACTCCCCAAGGGTACACATGGCCTCGTGTACTGTTGGAGCAGCATGTGGTGTTTGATGTGCCTTTAAAGGAAAGATACACGCACGGAGTTTTGTCGGTCCATCCGCATTTCTGGAACAGGAGGAGAGCGATGGCTGCATCTACGGAACCTTTAGCCCCACCCCGGGCACGGGGGTTTTGGGGATGGTGGCATTCCCCGTCGGGCAGGCGGGCTCAATTTATCGTTGTGTATGCAGTGATTCTCTTTCTCTTGTTTTTGATTTTACGTCGTTTGGGGTTAGATACGTCCTTTCAATTGAAGTGGCTTCCCTTTATTGCCGGGGGTATTCCGGTGACATTGTTGGTCTGTTTTGGTTCCATCGCGTTGGCGGTTGTCCTTGCTCTGTTGGGCGCGTTGGGACGTATTTCTCGGAACCCGGTTTTCAACGGTATGGCCACATTTTACATTTCTATTATTCGTGGTACGCCTTTAATCGTCCAGATTTTCTTCATTTATTTGGCCTTACCTCAAATCGCTCAAACATTCCCCGACCGCCCGTGGAGTCGGTTACTCATTTTGCCTCCCATTGCCGCGGGTATTCTGGCGCTGGGTGTGAATTATGGCGCCTATATGACGGAGATCTTCCGGGCCGGTATTCAATCTATCCCTCACGGCCAGCGAGAGGCCGCGTTGGCGTTGGGCATGACGTACGGACAGATGATGCGACGCATTATCCTCCCCCAGGCGCTCAAGGTCATTATTCCGCCTACGGGCAATGAGTTTATTGCCATGTTGAAGGACAGCGCGTTGGTCTCCTTCATGGGCGCGCAGGAAATGTTCTGGAGGGCACAAAAAATCGGGCGGCAGCGTTTCCGCAGTATGGAGACCCTCTTGGTGGCCGCGGCTCTCTATTGGATTATGACCATGATATTTGAGAGTGTACAACGTCGCATTGAGGCTCGATTGGGCCGTTCTGAGCGAGAAGTTGTGATGCATTAATCCACACGCAAGTTTGGAGGAATCATGGCCGAACCCATTGTCTCTGTGAAGAACTTGCATAAGTGGTTTGGGGACCTTCACGTCCTCAAGGGCGTGAATCTGGAAGTTCAACCTCAGGAAGTGGTGTGTATTATCGGTCCTAGCGGGAGCGGGAAGAGCACGTTCTTGCGTTGTTTGAATTTCTTGGAAAAGCCTGACATCGGCGATATTCACATCGCGGGTTACCATATGCCTGCGAAACCGCATTACAGTCGGAAGGAACAAAAACTTATTCGGGAGATTCGGATGCATGTGGGGATGGTCTTCCAGTCATTTAACCTGTTTCCTCACATGACGGCGCTGGAGAATGTCATCGAAGGGCTTATCACGGTAAAACGGATGCCTCGAGATGAAGCGGTGAAAATCGGCGAGTACTTTCTTGAGAAAGTAGGTCTCATGGACAAGCGTGATGAATATCCCAATCGTCTGTCCGGCGGTCAGCAGCAGCGTGTGGCCATTGCCCGGGCCCTGGCTATGCAGCCCGATGTGATGCTCTTTGATGAGCCCACCTCTGCATTGGATCCAGAACTGGTGGGCGAGGTGTTGAAGGTCATGGAGGAACTGGCCGCGGAGGGGATGACCATGTTGGTGGTCACCCATGAGATGGGATTCGCGCGCCACGCGGCCAACCGTGTTATCTTCATGGATAACGGTGTGTTTGTGGAGGAAGCGCCGCCTGAGGAGATGTTCGCTCATCCCAAACACGAACGAACACGGGAATTTTTGCGGCACATTCTCTGATGGTGGGTAGGGGAACACGAATCGTAGAACACGCCCACCGTCACAACGAGCAGAGATGCTCAGCCCTTTTGTGCAGTGGGAAAGGATGTAGCGATGGCTCAGTCGACGAAATCGAAATCCTTGCGTGTGGAAATCCCGAGCGATGTGCCGGTGGTGTACGCTAACTTCGCGGTGATCAGTCACAGCGCGACGGAGATTGTGATGGATTTAGCGCAGATTCTCCCCAACGCGCCGGCCGCTCGGGTACAAGTACGGGTGGTGCTGAACCCGCTGAACGCGAAGACGCTCTACATGGCGCTGGGTGAGAACCTGGCCAAGTATGAGGATCGCTTTGGCCCGATTACGTGGCCCCAGGAGGGAACTCCTGGGCCTGGGGGCATTGTGTGGAAGGTGGCCTCCGAGGAGTGAGGGGTGCATCATCTCTGGCCTCGTCGTTGTGTGGAGGAGAAGCGAAAGCGGGCAGGACGTGTTCCCTGCCCGCTTGGGGTGTCAAGCCGGATCGAGGAGTCCACGCTCTTCCAGATGGGCGAGGATCTTGTTCACACTCTCGTCCACGCTCTCTAAATGTGTGTGGACCACCACGTCCGGTTCTGATGGCGGTTCGTACGGATCGGAAATGCCGGTAAAGTTCTGAATTTCTCCCCGCAAGGCCTTGGCGTATAATCCCTTCACGTCCCTTTCAATCAGGACGTCCAGCGGCGCGTTCACGTATACCAGAACGAATTTGTCCCGTCCGATGGTGTTTCGCACTTCCTCGCGGACTTCTTCGTAGGGGGAGATGGCTGCGGCAATGGCGATGATGTCGTTGCGTGTGAGGAGATGACAGACAAATCCGATACGTCGGATGTTCGTGTCCCGGTCTTTTTTGCTAAACCCCAGTCCCTTGCTCAGGTTGGTCCGCACAACATCGCCGTCCAGGAGTTCTACCTTTAAGCCACGCCGATGCTTTAGCTCCTCGTACATACGTTGCGCCAATGTTGTTTTCCCGGCACCGGAGAGGCCGGTAAACCATAACGTGAAACCTTTTTGTCCCATGAACTGACCTCGCTCCTGTAGGGTTTCGTTTGTTCGTCTCGATTGACCGACAAAATGTCGCGAATTCCCTCTCGTTCTTTAAGGGTGAACGCTTCACGCTTCTCGTTTCATTAAATCTTCGGCAAATTCTCGTAGCGCGTCATGGGCTTCATTGTGTAAGCCCGTGCTCTCTAGCGCTTGGAGAGCCTGCGCATGGTATTGCCGAGCCATTCCCAGAGCATACTCACGGGCGCCTATCTTGTCCAATAAGGTTGTAATATGGGCTACATCTGGCGGGGAAAAAGGAGGACCCGCGTACCGGGCACGTAACTCCTCCCCAACGGTCGGGTGATGAAGACCGTAAAGGACGGGAAGAGTTTTCTTTTTGGTGAGGATATCTGAAGCAGTGGATTTGCCGAGACGAGCCTCATCGCCCCAAATGCCCAGTATGTCATCGATAATTTGGAAAGCCAAGCCCATGTTCTCCCCAAACGTGTAGTAGGCCTCCTGAATGTCGGTCGGTGCGCCCCCAAGAAGCGCGCCGATGGCAACGCTGGCAGCAATTAACGCCGCGGTTTTCCCCCGGATCATGTAGAGGTAGTCGTCCTCTGTGACGTCGAGTTCCTCTTCAAAACGCATGTCCAAGTGTTGGCCTTCGGTCAAGGCAATGCAGGTGCGATCAAACATTTCGTAGGCCCGGACGATGCGTTCGGTGGGGTGGTGTTCGGTTAAACGATGGAATACGTGGCGTGCCAGGGAGAACATGGCATCGCCCACGTTAATAGCCTGGGGGATGCCCCATAGTTTCCACACGGTGGGTCGGTGACGTCGTGTGGGGCTGTTGTCTTCAATGTCATCGTGGATGAGGGAGAAGTTGTGGAGCAGTTCGATCCCCGCTGCGGCCGGGAGGGCGTGTTCCGGCCGGCCGCCTACGGATTCACAAGCGAGTAGGCAGAGCATGGGCCGCACCCGTTTCCCTGCGTTGGCTTGAGCAGGACGCAATTGCTCGTCTCGCCATCCCAGGTGGTAGGCCATAATTTCGTAGTGAAGAGCGACCCGTGGGTGAGGGGGAGTAATGACCTCTTGCATAAAGGATTCTAATATGGGGAGATATTTCTGAAAGTAGGTGCGGTAGGACATAAGAACGCCTCCGGTTATGTTGGCTGTTCTGCTTGGCGCCAGAGTTCTTCCCAAGAGAGGATGTGTCCTGGTTCGCGTAGACTTTGGATGTGCTGCACGCCGGTTGCGAACATGGCGATACGCATTTCGTCCATTATCAAGTCGATGGTTTCGACGACCGCGTGGGTGCCCTGAGTGGCGGCGTGCAAGAAGGGAGTCGCCATTCCGACCAAATCAGCGCCCAGGGCCAGAGCCTTGACCGCGTCGATGCCTGTACGGATGCCGCCTGAGGCAAATACGGCCACATGGGAAGGGACCACCCGGCGAACCCATTGTAAGCTCAACGCGGTTGGCAATCCCCAATCCGCGAACGCCCGGGCCAGGTGGCGAAACCGAGGGTTCGGTGCTCGGTGGTATTCGACCTCGCTCCAGGATGTGCCTCCCGCGCCGGCCACGTCAATCGCGGCGATCCCCGCATCCACCAGTTGTCGGGCCACGGTGGCCGAGATGCCCCAGCCCACTTCCTTGGCAATAACCGGAATGTCCAGGGCCCGGCACACGTGCTCAATTTTGCGCAGGAGTCCGCTCCAGTTCCAGTTTCCATCGGATTGGAGCGCTTCCTGGAGGGGGTTGAAGTGTAAAATCAGGGCGTCCGCTTCTATCATCTCCACTGCCCGCCGACAGTGCTCGATACCGTACTCGTAGTTCAGCTGGACCGCGCCCAAGTTTGCAAAGAGGAGTACGGTCGGGGCCACCTGACGCACGCGAAATGTGTACGCCTGGTCTGGGTGTTCTAAAGCGACCCGTTGGGAACCCACTCCCATAGCGATCCCCCGGGCTTCCGCCGCTTCGGCCAGACGCACGTTGATTTCACCCGCTTCTTTTGTTCCCCCGGTCATGGAGGAGATGAGGAGGGGGGCATGCAACTCTTTTCCAAATATGGAGGTGGACAGCTCCACTTCTTCCAGATTCACATCGGGGACCGCGTTGTGGACGAGTTGATACCGTTCAAACCCCGATGTTAATCGCGGGAATTGCACGTTTTCCTCCAACGCGATGCGTAAGTGGTCGGCCTTGCGAACTGTGTGCGTGTTCAAGGCATACTCCTCTACGTGAGATACGTACGATGAATTATCATCTGAAATTTGGCGTAACCTTTACCGGATTCCGGTGTTGTAAATCCAGGAGTGTTGAGCGCCATTTGCTAAGATGTTACTCTGAGTGGGGGTGAGTGTCAATGCAGACAAGGGGTTTTTGTCGCATTGACAACTGTGGATGTTGTGAGTACAATCATCCGAACCCAGACGACGACCGACGCATGTCCATCCCTTTTCCACGGATGTCCTGCGCGGATTGGTATGAACGTCGTTAGCGAGGAATCGGTAATTCATTACGAAGGAGGCATGGCCATGGCATCGGATGTTTTCGAGCGAGTGAAGGCTATTATTGTGGATCAATTGGGCGTTGACGAGGATAAGGTCACGCCTGAGGCCCGTTTTCGGGAAGACCTGGAAGCGGATTCCCTGGACTTGGTGGAACTGATTATGGCGTTTGAGGAAGAGTTTGGCGGTGAGATCTCCGACGAGGAAGCTCAGAATATTACAACAGTTGGGGAAGCCGTCGCCTATATTGAACAACACATGATATAATTCGCCCGAATTTCTTTAGTGCTCCCTTGGTGTGTTGGCAGAGGGAGCGTCTATGATTTTGCGCTCGGGAAAAGCGACGCGCCGCGGAGGAGCGTCGCTTTTCGTTTTGGAGGCAAGCGCGGCCTATGGGACATCCGAGATGAGAATTGGGCGAGAACGCGGACGAGGGTATAATACAGGCTATTGGGAGGGCATAAGGTTAAGATGACGGTGACGTTGGCGGTCCTGGCCGGGGGGAAGAGCACCCGCATGGGACGGAATAAAGCGCTACTCCCCATCCACGGACGGCCTCTTCTTGTCCACATTATTGAGCGCTTGAAGCCCTTGGCGGATGAAGTGCTTGTGATCGCCCGTACTCCTGAAACGTACACGTTTTTAGGAGTGCCGGTGATCCTGGACCGGTATGAGGATGTAGGCCCACTGGCCGGTTTGCACGCCGCGTTTACGGCAGCACACGGAGATCTCGCGATGGTCGTGGCTTGCGATATGCCCCTGGTGCGACGGGAGACGTTTGCTTATTTGCTTTCCCTGGCCGAGGGTGTGGATGTGGTGATGCCTCGTATTCAAGGCAGGGAGGAGCCCTTACACGCTGTGTACCGTCCCGTGACGTGTTTGCCCGCGGTGGAGGCCGCGATCCACCGCGGACAGAAGCGGCTTATCTCCTTTTTACCTGATGTGCGGGTACGGTATGTGGATGACACAATGCTGCGCGGTGTGGATCCCGAACTGCGTTCTTTTGTGAATGTGAATACCCCAGAGGAGTGGGAACGCTGGGTGGGTGTTCCCTTTCCTTCAACGTATAGAAAGGAGCAGGAAGAGGGCGGATGACACGAGAGATAACTATTGCGTTAATTCAGATGGCCCCCGAATTGAACGAACCCGCTGAGAACATCCGCCGGATGGCGGACATGATCGAACGGGTGTGCACCGAGGAGAAGGTGGACCTCATTGTGTTCCCCGAATTGGTGACCACCGGATATGAGTGTGGGCTGCGCTTCGCGGATTTCGCGGAAAATGTGCCCGGTCCTACGGTGAACCTGCTTTCCAAGGATGCTGCGGATTTCGGTGTTTACCTGGTGTTTGGGATGGCAACGAAAGCCCGGGTGGAGACGGTGTTGTACAATTCCGTTGTGGTCTTAGGGCCGGATGGGGATCTGGTGGGAACATATAACAAGGTTCATTTGCGCGGCGAGGAGCGCATTATCTTTCGCGGGGGCTACCGATTCCCCGTGTTTGAGACCGCGTTTGGTTTGATGGGAGTACTCGCTGGCTGGGATCAGGCTTTCCCCGAGGCCGCACGTTCCTTGGTACTCGACGGCGCGGAGCTTGTGGTTGTCTCCGGTGCTTGGGATGCGGAGTACGCGCATATGTGGACCGTGTTTAACACCGCGCGGGCGGCTGAGAACTCCGTGTTTGTGGCCGCGGCCAACCGCGTGGGTGAAGAACCCACATATCGCTTTGCCGGCGGTAGTTTAGTTGTTGGGCCGTACGGCGAAATTCACACGTCTATTAGCGGTGAGGCTGAAGGATACGCGCTGGCAACCGTTCATTTGGATGAAGTTCGGGCCGCCCGGGAGAAATTGCAACTTATCCAACACCGTGAACCCCCGGCTTACAGGGCCGTTGTGCGCAAATATTAGCGGAGGTTCTCTTGATGAACATTGTTGACCTACGTTCGGATACGGTAACCCAACCGACGCCGGCCATGCGCAGAGCCATGATGGAAGCGGATGTGGGGGATGATGTGTACGGGGAAGATCCCACCGTGAACCGCTTGGAGGCCATGGCCGCGGAAATGATGGGAAAAGAGGCGGCTTTGTTTGTCACATCGGGCACCCAGGGAAACCTGGTGTCTATTTTGGCCCAATGTGGTCGTGGGGACGAGGCGATTGTCGGTGATCGTTCCCACACGTATTTGTACGAACAAGGAGGAATGGCTCAGATAGGTGGGGTGCATCCCCGCGTGCTCCCTAATAATGAGGACGGCACATTGGATTTGAACCGGGTGGAAGCCGCGATCCGACCGCCGAATATCCACTTTCCCCGTTCCTGTCTTCTCGCGTTAGAAAACACGCATAATGCATGTTATGGCTCCCCCCTTTCTCCTGAGTACATTCGGGACGCAGCCGAAGTAGCGCATAGGCACGGCTTGCGTTTGCACATTGACGGGGCCCGCATCTTCAACGCGGCGATTGCCCTCGGTGTGGATGTGAAGGACTTGGTCGCGCCCGCGGATTCGGTGATGTTTTGCTTGAGCAAGGGGTTGAGCGCGCCCATTGGATCGTTAGTGTGTGGATCGCGTGCGTTTATTGAAAAGGCCAGACGAGTACGGAAGGTGTTGGGGGGTGGAATGCGCCAAGCCGGCGTGATTGCTGCCGCGGGTATTGTGGCGCTCACACAGATGGTGGACCGCTTGGCAGAGGACCACGAAAACGCTCGGCGTTTGGCCCAGGGCTTATCTCAAATTCCCGGCATTGAGATAGACGAAAGGAAGGTGCGCACGAACATCGTGTACTTCGACGTGGTCAACGGGAAGACCGCACCCGACTTGGTAGAATGTGCCAAGAAACACGGGGTGTTGTTCCTGGCCAGGGATTCACGGACTATTCGTGCGGTGACCCATTACGGTATTGAAGCGGCCGACGTTGATCGTGCGTTGAATATTATTGAGGCGTGTACTGATTGACTGACACATCGCGTTTCATGTACCTTGGCGTAAAGAAGAAG
>CAYPUG010000046.1:0-18971 GCA_964413905.1 uncultured Anaerolineae bacterium
TTCCTTCACTTACAATCTGGTACAATTCCTGGGCGAACTGGGGGCGGACGTGCGCGTGTGGCGCAACGACGCAATCACGGTGGACGAGGTGATCGCGCTCTCCCCCAGCCACATCGTCATCTCCCCCGGACCGGGCCCCCCCGAGCAAAGCGGCGTGTCCAACGAGATCATCCGCGCGCTGGGCCCCCGCGTTCCCACCCTCGGCGTGTGCCTCGGCCACCAGTGCATCGGACACGTCTTCGGGGGCAAGGTGGTGCGCGCCCCCCGAATCATGCACGGTAAGACCTCGCCTATCCTGCACGACGGCACCGGCCTGTTCGCGGGCCTGCCCAGCCCGTTCGAGGCCGGACGCTACCACTCTCTCATCGTGGCCGATCCCCTACCCGACGTGCTGGAGGTCACCGCGCGTACCCCCGAGGGGGAGATCATGGCCCTGCGCCACCGCGCCTATCCCATCTTCGGCGTCCAATTTCATCCCGAATCCGTGCTCACCCCCCAGGGCCGCCGACTGTTAAAGAACTTTTTGGAGTGCGGCGACGGGTCGCCGCTTTGAAAGAAAGCGGCATCGTGATGCCGCACTCCAGACGACTCTCACAGGAGGTTATGACCATGCGAACCTATATCGAAAAAATTCTGGACCGAGAACACCTGACACCACGCGAAGCCGAGGCCGTGATGGACACTATCATGGCCGGTGACGCGACCCCGACGCAGATCGGCGCCTTTCTCGTGGGGCTGCGCATGAAGGGCGAGACGGTGGACGAAATCGTGGGCTTTGCCCGCTCCATGCGCCGGAACGCGCGGCGCGTCCCCCTGCGCGCGAACGGCGCCATCGTGGACACATGCGGCACCGGCGGTGACCGCAGCGGTACCTTCAACATCTCCACCGCGGTCGCGTTCGTCGTCGCGGGTGCGGGCCGACGCGTGGCCAAGCACGGCAACCGGGCCGTCTCCAGCAAGAGCGGCTCCGCGGACGTACTCGAAGCCCTGGGCGTGAACATCACCCTCTCCCCCGAGCAGGTCGGCCGCTGCATCGAGGAAGTGGGCATTGGTTTCCTCTTCGCGCCCACATTCCACCCTGCCATGAAGCACGCCATCGGCCCCCGCCGCGAACTGGGCATCCGCACCGTGTTCAACATCCTGGGGCCGCTCACCAACCCCGCGTTTGCCACCCACCAGTTGCTGGGCGTGTACGATCCCACCCTCACCGAGATGATGGCACGCGTGCTCGCACGTTTGGGGGTGCGGGCCGCGTTCGTCGTGCACGGCGCGGACGGCCTGGACGAACTCTCCACCACCGGCGTGAACCGGGTCACTTATCTTCGGGACAGGAAGATCACCACCTTTGACCTGGCGCCCGAGGACGTGGGTCTGCCCCGAGCTCGCCTGGATGACTTGCGCGGGGGTGACGCCAAGGAGAACGCGGCCATCATCCGCCGCATTCTCGCCGGTGAAGAGCATGGCCCCCGTCGAGATGTCGTCCTGTTCAACGCGGCCGCGGCCCTGGCCGCGGAACACGGCGACCTGCAGGCCGGTCTGGAGGAAGCGCGCGAAGCCCTCGATTCCGGCGCGGCCCTGGCCAAGTTGGACACCCTCGTGGCGTTTGGGGCAAACGGTACGTAACCCGTTGTCATTGCGAGCGAACACCGGCGAGCGAACCCATCTCCTACCGGCGAAGTCCAGCAGTCTAGTACTCCGTCAATCATGGAATGATGGATGAAACTTTGAGAACGGGTAGGCGAAGGCAGTGCCTTCGCTTATCCGAGGCTGTACAGACGAGTGAATTCAGCAACATGGGGCTTCCCGGCGGAGTCACCTTTCTCATCAGATGACGCTTGACCGACTACTAGACTGATCGACTGCCCGACTATGCGACTACCTTGGAGATTGCTCCGGCACCTTCGGTGCCTCGCAATGACATAAGGAACAAGCAACAGGAGACGGAAAACCCACCATGGCCGACAACATTCTCGACACCATCATGCAATGGAAACGGCTTGAACTCGCAGAGCGCAAGGCCCGGTATCCCATACGGTACTGGGAGCGCCGAGCCGAGCAAACACCCCCGCCCCCCAACTTCACCCGCGCGCTGCGCCCGCCAGACCGCCCGCGGCGCGTGCGCCTCATTGCGGAGATAAAGCGTGCGTCCCCCTCACGTGGGCTCCTCTGCCCGGACTTTGACCCGCGCGCGCTGGCGGAGACGTACGCGCGGCACGGGGCCGCGGCCATCTCCTGCCTCACCGACACCCGCTTCTTCCAAGGGCAATTGAACGACCTGGTGGCCGCGCGCGAGCACCTGGAAAACTTGGGGATGCCGCGCCCCTTCCTGCGCAAGGATTTCATGTTCGATCCCTACCAGATTATAGAGGCGCGCGCGGCGGGCGCGGCCGCGGTGCTCCTCATCGCTGCAGTCCTGAGCGGTCCCGCACTGAAACGCCTTTTGGAAGAAGCCCGTGCGTGGAGGCTCACGGCCCTGGTGGAAGTACACGATGACGAAGAAGCAGAACGCGCGCTGAACGCGGGCGCGACCGTCATCGGCGTCAACAACCGCGACTTGCGCACCTTCCGGGTGGACCTGCGCACCACCGAACGGCTTCGCGCCCGCATCCCCGACTCGGTCATCCTCGTGTCCGAAAGCGGCATCCACACGGCCGACGACGTGCGGAGGTTGCGCGACGTGGGCGTGGACGCCATCCTGGTGGGAGAGACTCTGGTCACCGCCCCCTCCTACGAGCGGAGCCACCGTGTGCGCATGTTGATCGAAGCAGGAGCAGGAACGCCATGATTCGCGTGAAGATCTGCGGCATCACCAACCTGGAGGATGCCTTGGTGGCCGCGCGGGCGGGCGCGGACTTCCTCGGCTTTGTGTGTTACCCCCGCTCGCCCCGCTACATCCCGCCCGAGGCCGCCGGGCGCATTATCCGCGCGCTGCGGGAGGCCGGTGAACCGGTTACCACTGTAGGCGTGTTTGTCAACGCGGCCATCGAGGAAATCCGGCGCGCCATGCGCGTGGCAGGATTCGACCTGGCCCAACTGCACGGCGATGAGCCGCCGGAGTTCGTGCGCGCGCTGGGGGGGCGGGCGTACAAAGGATTTCGCCTGCGGGATGAGGAGGATGTGGAAACAGCCCTCGCCTACGCGCACCACTCTCCCACCGCGCCCCACCTCCTAATCGACGCCTATCACCCCCACACCTACGGCGGCACCGGCCTGACCGTGCCTCTCTCCGCGGCGCGAGCCATCGCCGCCCGCGTGCCCCACCTGCTGCTTGCGGGCGGCCTCACACCTGACAACGTGCTCGCTGTGGTGGAAGCGGTGCGCCCCTGGGGCGTGGACGTGAGCAGCGGCGTGGAGCGCGCGCCGGGAAAGAAGGATCACGAAAAAGTACGAGCGTTCATCACCCGGTGCAAACATGCTCGCACACGGAGCGAAAACACGGAGGTGAATCCATGACTCCTTCAACTTTCAGCCTTCAACCGATCTCTCCCTCCTGGCCCTACCCGGACGCAGAGGGCTGGTTCGGGCCGTACGGCGGCAAATTCGTGCCCGAAACCCTCATGCCCGCGCTGGAGGCGTTGGAGCGGGCCTACCGCGCTGCGCGCGACGACCCCGAGTTCCAGAAGGAACTGGGCCACCTCCTGCGCACATATGTGGGCCGGCCGACGCCGATCACCTACGCGCGGCGCCTCAGCGATTACCTGGGCGGCGCGCGCATCTACCTCAAACGGGAGGACCTGGCCCACTCGGGCGCGCACAAGATCAACAACGCGCTGGGCCAGGCGCTGCTCGCCCGGCGCATGGGCAAGCATCGCATCATCGCGGAGACGGGCGCGGGCCAGCACGGCGTGGCCACGGCCACCGCGGCCGCGCTCCTCGGCCAGGAGTGCGTCATCTACATGGGTACCGTGGACATGGCGCGGCAGCGGCCCAACGTGTTCCGCATGGAGTTGCTGGGCGCGCGCGTGCAGCCTGTGAACGCGGGCAGCAAGACCCTCAAGGACGCCATCAACGAGGCCATCCGCGACTGGGTGACCAACGTGCGCACCACCCACTACCTGCTCGGCTCCGCGCTCGGGCCCCACCCCTACCCCATGATCGTGCGCGACTTCCAGAGTGTCATCGGCCGGGAGGCCCGGGCCCAAATGCTGGAGACGGTCGGCCGCCTGCCGGACACGGTCATTGCCTGCGTGGGGGGAGGTTCTAACGCCATCGGCATCTTCTCCGCGTTCATCCGCGATGAAGATGTGCGCCTCATCGGCGTGGAGGCGGGGGGCCGGGGCATCGAGACGGGGGAACACGCGGCCCGGTTTGCCGATCCGCGTCGCGCCCGCCTGGGCGTCCTGCACGGCACTAAGTCCTACGTCCTGCAGACGCCCGACGGCCAGATCGCGCTCACCCACTCCATCTCTGCCGGGCTGGACTACGCCAGTGTGGGGCCGGAACACGCGCTGCTGCGCGAGATTGGCCGGGCCGAGTACACCTACGCCACCGACGAGGAGGCCCTGCACGCGTTCCGGCTCCTCTCCCGCCTGGAGGGGATCATCCCCGCGCTGGAGTCCGCGCACGCGGTGGCCCACGCGATCAAACTCGCGCCCACCCTTCCACGCGACCACATCATCCTGGTCAACCTCTCCGGCCGCGGGGATAAAGATCTGGAGACCGTGCAACACACAGTATAGAAACGCCCGCGGTGTATGGGCGAAAGCAATGCCTTTGCTCCCACGGTGGGTAGGCAAAGGCATTGCCTTCGCCTACCCACCTGCAAACCACGACGGAGGTATATCATGTCCGACACAGGAATGACCCGTATATCAACCGCGTTCACCCGCGCGCGAGCGTCCGGCCGCGCGACCTTCATGCCCTACTACATCGCCGGCTACCCCGATCTGGAGACAAGCGTGGCCGTGTTCAAGGCGCTGGCCGAGGCCGGCGCGGATCTCATCGAAGTCGGCGTGCCCTTTTCCGACCCGCTGGCCGACGGCCCCACGAACCAGATGGCCGCGCAGATGGCCATCGAACAGGGCACGACCGTGCGCGATGTCCTCGATGTGGTGGCGCGACTGCGCGACGAGGGAATAGGCATTCCCCTGGTGCTCATGGGCTACTACAACCCTTTCCTGGCCTACGGCATCGAGAATCTATGCGCGGATGCTGCGGCCGCAGGCGCGGACGGCTTCATCGTGCCCGATCTGCCGCCCGACGTGCGGGATGGGGAGGCGATGCGCGCCCGCTGTCGGGAGCACGGCCTGGCGTTCATTCCCCTTCTCGCGCCCACGTCCACCGAGGCGCGGATCCGCGCGGTCGCGCGCGCGGCCACGGGCTTCATTTACCTGGTGAGCGTCACCGGTATCACGGGCGAGCAGGAGCGTTTGCCCGCGGATCTGGCCGCGTTTGTGGCGCGGGTACGACGCCACACGGACCTGCCCCTGGCCGTGGGCTTCGGCATTTCCCGGCCGGAACAGGCCGCGCAGGTAGCCCGCATTGCCGACGGTGTAGTCGTAGGCTCCGCACTCGTCAAATTGGGCCGAGATCCAGACGCGGTAGAGCAAATCCGAACGTTCGTTTCCCGATTCGCTACAATAATGTAAAACCCACGCCGTTTCTCCGGTGTGGAGTCCCTGGAGGCGATCACGCCGTCCCTGACACTCAAGACGAAGGAGGGTCTGTGGGTTCTAAAGGAAGGACTATCGTGAACGTACTTCCCCGACCCGGTGCGGAATCTACCGAAATGTACCCGGCATGTTGTTCCACCACATCTTTAGCAATCGTCAATCCCAATCCCATTCCCGGATGTTGGCGGGTCAAAGGATCCTCCACTTGATAAAAAGGTTCGAAAATGCGCGTATGTTCCTCCGGCGGAATGCCCGGCCCCGTATCACTCACACTAAGCAACACGCGTCCTTCCTCCGTCCACATCACTACATCTACTTGCCCCTGAGGGGGCGTGAACTTTACTGCGTTACCGACCACGTGCAGCAACGCATCCTGAAGGCGTGCTTTATCCCCCAAGACTATCACCGGATGTGAAGGCATATCCACCTGCACACGGAGTTGCTTACTCTCTGCCCAACTCCACAGTTCCTTCATTACCGATGTCAAGATGTCGCGCAAATCCACCGGAGTCATGGCTTGGAGAAGGGGGTGTGGCACACGACCGGCTGCCCTGGTGATCTCATCCACTACGGCAGACATGCGCTTCGCGCCGTTGTGAATTTCTCCGATGAGCATTTTGATGCTCTCCCATGTCGCAGCATCCGGCACCTCCGTTTGAGACAAGATCTCCTCGGCCATTTCTGCGTACCCTCGAATCACCGTTAACGGTGTCCTTAATTCGTGTGAGGCAAGATGCATGAATTGCGTCTTACGTCGGTCAAGTTCTCGCAGTTCCTGTAATGCCCGTTTTCGTTCCTCGTTGAGGTGAGCCTGAACAATAATAGCCGCAGCCTGACCGGCCAAGGCCTCTAACATCTTCAAATCGTGTTCATTGAAGACGCCACCCCGCTTATTGAGCACCTCCAGGACCCCAATACAACCTTCCCGCCACCGAAGGGGCATGGCAATTAAGGACTTGGTACAAAATCCCGTGGTCTGATCGACGAGACGAAAATGCTCCGGCGATTGCGAAACATCCTTAATTACAATCGGACGTTGTTCTCGCAGGGCCCGTCCGGCAATACTGTTCAAAGGTACGGTAATCTCCTGTAACCGTTCCGGATGGGGGCCCGTAGCGGCCTTGAAAACCAGTTTGCCCGTCCGCGAGTCCTGCAGTAATATGGACGCAGCTTCGGTCGCCGTGATGGACATGGCATGAGTCAACAAACGATGAAGAACCGTGCCCAAATCCTGACTTTCAACAAGGTCGCGGGACGCTTCCAAAAGCGTGCGCAAATCTTGGAGCACTTGGACATCGGCGAACACATGTGCTAAAATATGGGCATACCATATGAACATATCCACGGCCTTTTCGGAAAGAACACCGATATCGTCTAAAACTAAGAGGAGAAAGCCGGGTTCGGGAACATTGACAATCGGCATGAACACCCCATAACCAGCACATGTGTTCAAAGCATCTCGCACAGGGGAAGACAACACAAACGCCTGAATCTTTGAGGGAGCCTCAGGCGTGGACATGCGGCGAAAGGTATCGAACGCCTGGCCGGTAAAATCAGGAGATAAATCCCCGGCCGTGACGTGAATAGGCTCCCCGTGGACGTCAGGCACGTAAATACACACCCCTGTCACGGGAAAACGCTTTAAAATATCCTGGACGAAGGATTCCAAACGAATTTCCAGCACCTGACGGTCGTGGGCCGCGTCCAGGAGGTCCCATAGAGCACGATGAGAAGGATGCACAGGCCACGATTTCAAGGCAACCGGAAAATCGGCACGAGATGGCATATGAGTCATCGATAGATCCTTAACCGAACACCATGTATAAACTCTATAAGGCTGAACGGTGATTGACCGTCAAAATGACGTGTATACACCTTGGCTTAAAAGGGGGCAAAAGCCCACAAATTTCGGTCAATCAACCACATCGTCATACACTTTATCAAAATGAGGCGGGCTAAACAATAGGACATTTGGGGGAGATAACCGGTTGGAATCGACTCATATCCCCAACACACTCAGGAGCGCATGAGATGAATATCGGGAAAGTGCATGAAATTCCCATTGAGCGGGAAATGAAAGAGGCCTATCTCACGTACGCGATGAGCGTTATCGTTGCGCGCGCGTTGCCCGATGTGCGAGACGGCTTAAAACCCGTACAGCGGCGCATTCTCTACGCGATGTACGACATGGGACTGACCCCCGGCAAACCTTACAAGAAAAGCGCGCGGATCGTAGGTGAAGTCCTCGGAAAATATCATCCCCACGGAGACGCGGCCGTCTACGACGCAATGGTCCGCATGGCGCAAGACTTCTCCCTTCGCTACCCCTTGGTGGACGGCCAAGGGAACTTCGGCTCTATTGATGGCGACAACCCTGCGGCCATGCGGTACACCGAGGCGCGACTCTCCGCCATTGCGATGGAAATGCTCCGCGACATTCACGAGGACACCGTGGATTTCGTGCCCAACTTCGATGGGACCCTCCAAGAACCCGCTGTACTTCCCGGGGCCTTTCCCAATCTTATCGTCAACGGTGCGGCCGGCATCGCCGTGGGCATGTCCACCAACATCCCGCCCCACAACCTCAACGAAGTCGTCGACGCGTTGGTCCACCTTATTGACCACTGGCAACATCTGGACGATGTCACCACCAGTGACCTCATGCAATACATCCCCGGTCCGGATTTTCCTACCGGCGGTGTGGTGTATCGCTACGCGGAGGAGAAGGGGGAAATCGTCGATCGCATCGCGCGCATTTACGCCACAGGGCGGGGCAGATTCACCGTACAAGCACGCGTTCACACCGAACCCATGAAGGGGAACCGACAACGCATCGTCGTCACCGAAGTACCCTATCAAACCAGTAAGGCACGCATCACCGAACGCATTGCGGATTTGGTGCGGGAAGGACGAATCGAAGGCATTAGTGACGTGCGGGATGAATCCGACCGCACCGGAATGCGCCTGGTGATCGAACTGCAACGCGGCGTTGCCCCTGAAGATGTTCTCCCTAAACTGTACAAACTTACCCCCATGCAACAAACCTTTGGCGCCCAACTCCTTGCCCTGGTGGACGGCGAACCTCGCGTTCTCCCCCTTAAGCGATTGCTCACCCTGTTCATCGAACACAGACAAAACGTCATCCGCCGCCGCAGCGAATTTCGGTTGGCTAAAGCCCGGCATCGGGCCCACATTTTAGAAGGCCTCCTCAAGGCCCTAGACGACTTGGACGCGGTCATCCGCATTATTCGACGCTCCCGCACGGTGGACACTGCCCGACAAAATCTAATGAAACGGCTTAAAGTCACCGAAATCCAAGCCCAAGCCATCCTGGATATGCCCCTCAAACGCTTGGCCCAACTGGAACGCCGAGCCCTGGCCGAGGAATACAAAGAGGTGAAAGCGACCATTGCCTACTTAGAAGACCTGCTGGCCCACCCGGAGAAAATCTTAGGCGTCATCCGGGACGAACTTCTAGAACTGCGAGAACGGTTTGGCGACGCGCGGCGCACGCAAATCGTAGAACGGACCGTGGCCGCGCTCACGGCGCAAGAACTCCTTCCCGCGGCACCCCTGGCCATTGTCGTGACCCGAGATCACGATATTGTCGCCCTTCCTTTAGAAGGCCGCCGACGGGGCACCGCGCCCGGCCGCAAAGGCGAAGCCCCGGTCGTCTTGACCACCGGCACCGCGAGGGATGTGATTTACGTGTTCACGCAAGATGGCGTTGTGACCCAACTACCCGCTCATCAAATCCCCCAGGAACCCATTCCCCTCACCGCGTTGACCCAGATCACGGGGGAGGTCGCCGCGCTGCTCGCCCTTCCCCCCGCGGTCGAGGAAGGACATGTGGTGTTGGCAACGGCACGAGGGAGAGTGAAACGCGTTGCGGTGACGGAATTGATAAAAGCCGCGCACAAGCCCGTTTCCGTCATCACCGTGGAGGAAGGAGACCACCTCATCGCGGCCATCTATCAGCGCCAACCGGGAGACATCCTCCTCTTCACGCAGTACGCCCAAGCCATCCGCTTTGCCGATGAAGAAGTGCGGGTTATGGGATTAAGCGCGGCCGGTGTGTTGGGCATCAAACTCGCCCCAGAGGACCGGGTCATAAGTGCAGCCCTGGCCGAAGAAGACCGGTCCGTACTTGTTATCACTACGACCGGCCATGGAAAACGTATAAACCTATCCGATTTTCCGCGACAAAAACGGTACGGTAGCGGCGTCGTCTTACTTCGTTTGGGGAAAAGCCACGGAACCGTAACCGACGCGATCCTCGCGCGGGGCGACGAAGAGATCTTCGCAATCACCGAAAAGGGACACGTCCACTACCTCCGCTGGGAGGACATCCCTCGCGGTAAACGGGGTACAGCCCCGCGTCCTCTAGTCTCCGTCAAAGCGCGGGACGCGGTCTCACACCTCATTGCCCTCTCCCCAAGGCCTTCCCAAGGAAAGTCGGAAGCCGGAACGGCCGAAAAAGCAAAAGGCAAGAAAAAGAGGACCCGCCAAGGTGCCAAAAGTGCGGAAGCAGACGCCTTTCCTACCGCGAGGGACACATCCAAACGGCAAACATCGGTCAAGAAAACAACATCCACAAAAAAGACTGCGGAGGAAAAAACATCCTCTTCCAAACGCGGCTCGCGAAGGACAAAGACGGCCTCCCAGGAGGTCGCAGCGGAGGCTACGGCACTTCCTCAACAGGAAATGCAGCAACCGACTCCCGGGGAAGCCACGGTTACGCTCAAAAGAAGGAAGTCCACAACGAGGAGCACCAAGCGCTCATCCAAAAAGCGATTACCCAAAAGTGTCAAATAACCTGCTGCTGAGGTGATCGGTGGAAAAACTGGAACGACGAACCCAAAACGTAAAGACCGCGCTCTGTGTAGGGCTCGATCCTCGTCCAAACCGGGTGCCCAAGCCGTTTCACAAGGAGCCTGATCCCATCCTCGCGTGGAACCGGGCCATCATCGAGGCCACCGCAGATTTGGCAGCTGCCTACAAACCTAACATCGCGTTCTACGAAGCCTTGGGCGCGTCCGGATGGCAAACCCTTAAGGCCACCATCGACGCGGTCCCCCCGGACATCCCGGTTATTTTGGACGCCAAGCGAGGGGACATAGGCAGCACCGCGGAGGCCTATGCACGGGCCGCGTTTGAAGAATTAGGCGTGGACATGATAACGCTCAACCCCTATCTGGGGTACGATAGTGTAGAACCCTTTTTAAGGTACGAAGGCCGAGGAATCTTCCTCCTATGCCACACCTCCAACCCGGGGGCCCAAGATATGCAGACCCTGCCCGTGTGCCCGCCTGACCGTCCCCCATCCCCCCTCTACCTCGAAGTGGCCCGTCGGGCGCAGCGGTGGAACAAACAAGGCAATGTGGGTTTGGTCATCGGTGCAACATATCCCAACGCGTTGGCCCAAGTACGCGCGATCGCTCCGGAGATGTGGTTCCTGGTGCCGGGTGTCGGAGCCCAGGGCGGAATCGTAGACGCGTTGGGCGTGGGCCTACGCGCAGACGGGCGGGGCATCCTGGTTAACGTGTCCCGTGGCATTATGTTCGCGGATGATCCCCGACGGGCTGCCGAGGAATACGTGCGCACGCTCAAGACCCTTCAACCGGAACCCTCTACCCCCATCGAACAGGATCCCTTAACCTCCCTACTTCAAGGCTTAAGGGCCTTAGGGGCCATCCGTTTTGGTCATTTCACTCTAGCCAGTGGCAAAACCTCCAACTATTACATCGACTTGCGTGTGTTGGTCAGCGCGCCCACCTTGTTGGCGGACGCGGCACGACTCTACGCCCGCCATGTGCGACGCATCAAACCCGACCGTATTGCAGGTGTACCTTACGCGGCATTGCCTATTGCCACCGCGGTCAGCCTGCACACCGGCATCCCCATGATCTACACCAGAAAAGAGGTAAAAGCCCACGGCTTGGGCAAACCCATCGAAGGTCATTACACCCCCGGGGATCGAGTGGTTATCATAGAAGACCTTGTCACCACAGGCGGAAGTACACTGAAAACGGTGGCTCTGCTCCGGGAGGTGGGGCTTGTTGTGGAAGATGTGGTCGTGCTGATAGACCGGGAGGAAGGGGCCGCGGATAACTTACGCCGGGCAGGCGTGCGCCTTCACGCGGTAACAACCATCCGAGAGGTATGGGCTACGCTGGGGGTAGAGAAAGCCGATTGACCGATGAATTTTTGTGTGCGCGTGGTGACCTAAAAACGCGCGAAACACATCCAGTAAAAAGGAGAGAAGGGGCGAACCTGTGACTGTGGATATGCACGTGGAATGCTGTGGTCTATGGTTCTCCAACCCGTTGGTGCTTGCTTCGGGCATTCTGGGCACCGACCCCGGACTCATGGTACGAGTGGCCCAAGGCGGAGCAGGCGGCGTGACCAGCAAATCCGCAAGCCCCCATCCCCGCCCAGGTCACCCCAACCCCACCGTGCTCAAATGGGGACCGGGGTTTATCAATGCAGTGGGCCTGGCCAACCCCGGCATGAAACGACAGGTCCGCATTTTGCAAGAAACGCGCGAACGTCTCAACGCGCTGGGTCTGGACACGCGACTCATTGCGTCCATTTTTGCCGACACAGTGGAGGGTTTCGCCCAAATCACCGAAGTCATCGCGCAAGCTCATCCGGATCTTATAGAAGTGAACATTTCCTGTCCCAACGTCGCCCACGAATTCGGACGCCCTTTTGCCGCTTCCCCCGAGGACGCAGCCGCAGTCACCCGCACCGTTAAATCCAGCACAGATATCCCCATTATTGTGAAATTGAGCCCGAACGTCACGGACATCACCGAGATCGCCCGGGCGGTGGAGGAGGCGGGCGCGGACGCGATTGCAGCCATCAACACGGTGGCCGGGATGGTTATTGACATTCGAGCCGCGCGGCCGGTTCTCGCCAACCGAGAGGGCGGCCTGAGCGGCCCGGCCATCAAGCCCATTGCCGTACGTGCTATCTATCAAATCTACCAAGCGGTTTCGGTGCCCATTGTGGGAATAGGTGGAGTCACCACAGGCGAAGACGCGGTGGAATTGATGATGGCCGGGGCTACCCTGGTCGGCGTGGGTTCTGCTGCCTACTGGTACGGTCCCCAAGCATTGGGGCGCATTCGTGACCAGATGATGCACTTCCTGGCCGAGGAAGGGTATACCCGGGTGCAAGAAATTATCGGCCTGGCTCATCGGGAGGTGTTCCTGTGACTTATCAATTCCCCTCGGACACGTGTACCCCCATCCTTCACCGCGCGGCTCGGGTGGTGGATATCGTCCAGGAGAATCACCGCACCCGCACTTTCACCTTAGACATGCACTTACCCAATGCGTACCCGGGTCAATTCGTGATGGTCTGGCTGCCGGGAATCAACGAAAAACCCCTGAGTTTGATGGATAACGCTCCCGTTCGGTTCACCGTAGCGGCTGTGGGCCCTTTTACCCGGGCATTACATCAGGTTCCTGTCGGCGGACGAGTGTGGGTACGTGGGCCCTTTGGTCGGGGATTCACCCTTCACGGCCACCACATCGTGGTCGTCGGCGGTGGCTATGGAGTCGCACCGCTGCACTTTCTCACCCGCCAGGCGCTGAATCAGGGCATGAAAGTGACGGCCATTATCGGCGCGCGAATGAAAAAGGACCTTCTTTTCGAAGACCGCTTCCGCGCGCTGGGCATACCCACCTTTGTGACGACCGACGATGGTTCCTATGGCCGGCAAGGCGTTGTCACTGACCTGTTGCATCCCTTGCTAGAGCGGTCAACTCAGAAGGTAGACGAGGTATACGCGTGTGGACCGGAACCCATGCTCCTTGCGGTACGGGAGTTGTGCATGCATTATCGGGTTCCGGCACAACTTTCCTGGGTTCGAGTCATGCGGTGTGGCATGGGCATTTGTGGCTCCTGTGCGCGGGACGGTTGGCTGGTCTGTCGGGATGGGCCGGTGGAGAGGGTGTACACGTAAAACCGCAAGGTACCATCCCGCCCATACACTCGAACCCGGGGGGAGATGTGAACCCCTGCAGCCCGTAAAGCGTTGAAGACTTCTTGGCGTTCTCGCTCATGCCACGCGGGAAACACCAACACTCGCGCAATCCCATCCGGTTGTGCCGCGTCCCGGGCCAACCACGATGGATTCGGCCACCATCGATAATCGTAAGGCGCGGCGAAAAGATAAAAGCCGTAATGCCATCCCAACCAGTGATGATACACCACGCCACCTTTCGGAAGCACGGACATGATATACGCACTCACCGCGTCAATGCCGTCGTACGCGCCGTGATCACCTCCTACAGGATATTGGGCCATGCCCCCTCGAGTGCCCACCCACAAGAGCAGACCGGCCACCATCACATGGACCGCACGCCCACCCCAAAACGATTGCGTTCTCGTCCATGCGTCCACCTGCTCCCACCCTAAAGCCGCCCATACCGCGATAATGGGCATCATCACCAACACATATCGGTCCCACGGCCGGAGATCTGATATCAAGTAAAGAAGAGCAACGCCGCCGAACCACCCGGCCAGTAGGGGAAGCCCCCGCCTTTTCGGCTCCTTCCATCCCCTCACACTCCCCCAAAGGGCAAGAAGCCACACCAGGGGTGTCCCCACCGACGTGGAGAACACCCCCATCCACTCGCGCACGCGAGAAGGCCACGCCGCGGGGGGCACAAGAGCCACCCCACCGTAATGCTTCACGGCTGTTGAAAGAGTGAACGGCTTTCCTCGTGCCCATTCCCACGCGGCCCAGCGCCAAAGCGGATACAGGGCTCCTAAGATCCAAGTTCCTCGGTGCCGGCCACGAACCTCCCAGACCACCAGGGGAAGCCAAAGTAAAGCAAAGGGCTTGGTGGCCACCGCGGCGGAGAAGGCCAATCCGCTTAAAAAGGCGAACCCATGCGCCCGCTTCCCATCCCGGCAACGCCGGGCCCGCGCTGCAAGAACGGCAGCAACCAGCGTGCCCGCGAGCATAAACGTATCCATGTACCCGGTCGGTGTTAACAAGATGGGCAAGGGGAGAACCGCGTAAATAAACAGGCTACGTCGAGCCACAGATGGGGCATAATAATATCGAGACCACGTGTAGAGAAGGGGTAACGTCAAGGCCCCGGCTACCATGTTCGGCCACCGGACGGAGACTTCCAAAGGGCCTAAAAGGTCGAAAGTGCGGGCCATCAGATAAGGAAACAGCGGTGGTTTATCCACAGGGGACGTTCGGAGCATAGGATCAATGTGGGAATAGATAAGCCATGCCCAATGGGCGTAGAGAGCCTCATCCTCACGAAGACGAAAGGAGGTCCACAAAGGCCAACGCAAAAAAATGCCTAACAAGATAAGACATAAGACGACAAAACGACTAAAATGCTCGCCCGAGGAAACACTTTGCCTAAAAGATCGGGGGAGGAAGGAAAGCAGCCCCCGCTTCCCCCCCCGGAACCCATTTACCGACTTTCCTCGGGGACAACGCATGAGACTTTGACAGGGCCATAGCCGGGATGATGTTTGTGCGTGCCGTCGCAAAAGGGATATTTCTTCGAATGCATACACCGACAAAGCCACACAGACTCACCTGGCTCAATCACCACTTCCGTGCGAGGGGTATCCTCCGTGCCCACCTCCTTATGGATGGCCATATGCACCTCCTCAACGAGTAGAAATACGAACCTCTGCCATCAACGCCCTCGTTCGAGAACTTAATCGTGGAAATGAAGAATCGTTTGGGTGCCATCTTTAGAACGAATGGCTAAAGCCATGGGACGTCCATCCTCTGTCTCTTCCACCCACACCTCCTCAGGATCATCAACCTGATGATCCACTAAATCCGGCTCACGTCCAATGGTGATGATAAATTCCCCCTCGTGCTTAGCGTCATACGTTAAGGCCACAAAGGGCACAGCCTCGGCTTCCTCTTGAGCCCCTAACTCCGGGGCAACAATTTCCACAGTCGCCGGCCGGCCCTCGTTGTCCAGAGTAAACCGGTCAGCAAAACGCAACCACTCTTCCTTGGCGATGTGTACGGTCTTGAGTTCCCCGCTCATCATGCACCTCCTCAGTGACGAATCCACAACGGTTCCGAAAGTACCTTCTCAATCCCCCTCTTTGACACCTATATCATCGCGCAAAGTAAACGCAAAGTCAAAAGTGGCATTCACACATCCGAATGTCCTTTGGCATAAAGGATATGTGAAGTTCGGCCAGTCGATTCATCCGCTCACCGTGCTTCCCGAAGACGATTGCAGGGAAGGCGTTAAACAGGGAAGAGGAAGATTTTCCGTCCGGAGAAAAAGAACGTCGGGGGCGGATAAAGGCCCCCATGTTCGGGAAAAACAAACGGGCGGGCTTGTGTACCCGCCCGTTGACCAGATCCCCTGGTGAGGCGCGGAGGACTCGAACCCCCAACCCGCGGATTAAGAGTCCGCTGCTCTACCAGTTGAGCTAGCGCCCCACAACCGGGAGGCATTATATCTACCCCGGCCACTCCTGTCAAATCAGATGCCCTTTAGGTGGCGAGCACCTCTTCGCCCATCTCCAGGGCAGCGAACTGGCTGTTGTACAACTCCGCGTAGAAGCCTCCGCGAGCCAGCAATTCCTCGTGCGTGCCCTGTTCTACAATGTTCCCATCCCGGATCACCAGGATGAGATCCGCGTTACGGATGGTGGAGAGGCGATGGGCGATGACAAAACTGGTGCGGCCGTGCATCATCTTGTCCATCGCGGCCTGGATGAGCAACTCGGTGTGGGTGTCCACATTGCTCGTCGCTTCATCCAAAATGAGCATGGCCGGATCCGCGAGGATGGCCCGGGCGATGGTGATCAACTGCTTCTGCCCCTGGGAGATGTTTGTCACCTCCTCATTGATCACGAAATCATACCCGCCCGGCAGCGCGCGGATGAAGTGGTCCGCGTGCGCGGCCTTGGCCGCGGCAATCACCTCCTCATCCGTCGCGTCCAACCGGCCGTAACGGATGTTCTCCTTGATTGTCCCGTTGAAGAGCCACGTGTCCTGCAACACCATGCCGAACATGCGCCGCAGGTCCGCGCGCGCGTACTCCCGCACATCGTGGCCCTCCACCAGAATCGCGCCATCGTTCACATCATAGAAGCGCATGAGCAACTTGACCAGCGTGGTCTTCCCCGCGCCCGTGGGTCCCACAATCGCTACCTTCTGCCCGGGGCGAATGGCCGCAGAGAACCCCTTGATGACCAATGTGTCGGGTAGATAACCAAAGTACACATCCCGGAACTCCACCCGCCCTTCCACGTGGTCCACTTTGACCGGATGCTCGGGATCGGGCACTTCCTCCTCCTCTTCCAGGAAATCGAACACCCGCTCCGCGGCCGCGACCGTCTGCTGGAGGATGTTGGAGATGTTGGCCAACTGGGTGATGGGTTGGGTGAAGGAGCGCATGTACTGGATGAACGCCTGAATGTCCCCCACCGTGATCAGGTCCCGCACCGCGAGCCAGCCGCCCAGGATGACCACGGCTACATAGCCCAGGTTGCCGATGAGCCGCATCATGGGGCGCATGATGCCGGAGAAAAACTGAGCCTTCCACGCGGAGTGGTACAGGGTGTTGTTATACCGGTCGAACGTCTCCATGCTCCGTGCTTCCCCGTTGAACGCCTTCACGATCAAGTGCCCACCGAACATCTCCTCCACGTGGCCGTTGACGTGGCCCAGGTACTCCTGCTGTTCGGTGAAGTAGCGCTGGGACGCCTTGATGACGCCCACCATGGCACCGAAGGAGAGCGGCACGACGACCAACGCGATGAGGGTCATCTGCCAACTGATGGTCAACATCATAATCAGGATGCCCACCACCGAGACAAAGGAGGTGATAATTTGGGTCAAACTCTGGTTCAGGGTCCGATTCACCGTGTCCACATCGTTGGTCAGACGGGAAAGTACTTCCCCATAAGGCGTACCGTCAAAGTAGCGGAAGGGCATCCGGTGGACTTTCTCCATCAGGTCCTTGCGCAACTGGTACGTGACCTGCATGGCCACGTCGGTCATGATCCAGCCCTGGATGTAACTCAGGACCGCTGAGAGGACGTACAACCCCAACGCGGTGAGGAGCAGTCGGGCAATCGCGGTGAAGTCCACGCTACCCGTGCCCGTCAACTGGGCAATAAGCCCGTCGAACAGGGTGGTGGTCGCGTTCCCCAAGATCTTGGGCCCCACGATGGTGAATACGGTGGAGCCCGCGGCCATGATCATGACCGCCAGGATCTTCCAGGAATAGGGGCGCAGGTACGCGACCAACTTGCGCAGGGTGCCCTTAAAGTCACTCGCCTTTTCCACGGGCCCCATGCCTGCCATATGGGGATTCATCATGCCGCGACCCCCCCGCGGGGCTCCACGGCGCATGGTTCCTTGTCCTGCAGCACTCATAGTCCGGCCTCCAACTTGAGTTGGGATTCCGCGATCTCCCGATACACATCACAGGTGACCAGCAGTTCCTCGTGGGTGCCCTGGCAGATCAGCCGCCCTTCATCCAGCACCAGGATGATGTCCGCGTCCTTGATGGTCGCGACTCGCTGAGAGACGATAATGATGGTGCGGCCGGCCAGGTGTTCTCGCAGCGCGCGGCGCAACCGCGCGTCCGTCTTGTAGTCCAGCGCGGAGAAGCATTCGTCAAAGATGTAAATGGGCGCGTCCTTGACCAGCGCGCGCGCAATGGTCAGACGCTGGCGCTGTCCGCCCGAGAAGTTGATCCCCCCCTGGGAGACCTCCGCCTGAAGCCCTTGCGGGTTCTCGAACACGAAATCCGCCTGCGCGATCTCCAGCGCGCGGCGCATCTCCTCTTCCGTCGCATCGGGCTTGGCAAAGCGCAGATTGCTCTCAACCGTCCCCGCGAAGAGAACCGCACGCTGGGGCACGTAGCCAATGTGGGCCCGCAATTCCTGCAGCGACACCTCCCGAATGTCCACGCCGTCAATGTAAATTGCGCCCTGGGTGACATCGTAAAAGCGCGGAATCAGGTTAACGAGAGTGGACTTACCCGATCCAGTGGTGCCCATGATGCCCACCGTCTGTCCGGCCTCGATGTGGAAGTGAATATCGTGCAGAAGGTCTTCCTTCGCGTCCGGGTACCGGAAGTACACGTGATCGAAATGGATGGACGGGCGGAAGGGTTGGGGGAAGGGCTTGGGCTCAGACGGCTCCTGCAGGGTGATCTCGGTTTCCAGCACGTCGGCTACCCGGTTCGCGGACACATCGGCCCGGGGAACCAGGATGAAGAGCATGGAGAGCATGAGGAAGCCGAAGACCACCTGCATCGCGTACTGCATGAACGCGATCATGTCCCCGACCCGGATGGTGGCCTGCGCGACCTCGTGCGCGCCCACCCA
>CAYPUG010000047.1:0-18844 GCA_964413905.1 uncultured Anaerolineae bacterium
CCTGGTTGCCATGCCATCCCGTGCGGGGTGTTGTGGCCATCAGCGTGACGTATCTCCAAGGACTGTACTTGGAAGACCCATCATGTTATGCATGGCTACGTGAGTACACTCCCGTAGCACGAGTAGGACACACGATTTGGGTGTATGATTTACGTTGACACCTCTTCCGATGAGTTTGGGAAAGGAGCGAGGAAATTCCTGAGACTGTACCTGTTTCGCAGGAGTAACATTGATCACCTAGTAGAGCTTTCCCAGGCTCTAGCATGCGAAGGCGCTGTATCCGCGGTTGGGCCATCGTAAGGCCGTCGCCTACCCTGCCGACGCCTACCCGTTTGCCCCTAAGTATAAGATCTCCGAAAAGCCCCGACCACCTAGGGAGCGCGATTGACATATATGTGACTTGGCCTGTATAATCGCGTACGAGCTTTTATGGGGAGAGCGATGATATGGGCCTGAAAAAGAAAATCGAACAGGATTTGAAGGAAGCAATGAAGGCCGGAGACGCAGCCCGAAAGCGCGCCCTGCGCACCCTAATCACCGCGATCAGTCGCGCGGAGCGTGCCGGCGATACACTGAAGGAACTCTCCGATGAGGAGATCCTGCAGATCATCGTCAAAGAAGCAAAGAAACGTGAGGAATCCATCGAGGCGTACACCAAAGGCGGCCGTATGGATCTGGTGGAGGAGGAGAAGGCCGAACTCGAGGTCCTGCGCGCTTATTTGCCCAGGCAACTTACCCGCGAGGAGATTGAAGCACGGGCCCGGGAGGTGATCGCCGAAGTTGGGGCCACCGGCCCTCGTGACATGGGCAAAGTAATGAAAGTGCTTATGGCAGAAATGCGGGGCCGTGCAGATGGACGTCTGGTCAACCAGGTGGTGCGTGAACTCTTAAACCAAATCAATTGATTGCACTCCGCCCCCAGGGTGCAATTCTTGCGTACATCCATGACAAATCATCAAACCCACCGAGCTTTTGCGGTCCTGTTTTCAGCCAAGGGGCCCTCTTCGGCGTCTATCGACAAGCAAAGGGCGGGCGGCACAGATATTGCGCGCATCCTCTTCCTTTCCTTGCTCTTCCTTGTGATGGCTACGGCTATCCTCACCCTGGACATCTTTCCCGGGGAACGCATTGCCTTAGACGTTGGTGATGTTTCCCCTGTAGACGTTCGTGCTCCCCGCAACTTACGTTATGAGAGTGAAGTGCTCACCCGGGCTGCCCGGGAACAAGCGGCCCGGCAAGTCCCTGTGGTGTACGACGCGCCTCAACCCCAGGTCGCGCGGCAGCAATTGATGCGCCTCCGGGAAATTATCGACTTCATCGACACGGTGCGGGCAAATCCTTATGCCACGCCTGAAGAGAAAACCGAAGAGATCCAGGCCATTAATGACCTCGCCTTGCCTGAGGATCTGGCCCGTGCCATTGCTGCGATGCCTCAAGACCGTTGGGAGTTGGTGGCCGCGCAAGCGTTGGAAACCCTGCGCCTGGCCATGAGTCGCGAAATTCGAGAAACCGAACTCCCGGTGGTACGGTCCAACGTGCCCCTGCTGGTCGATCAGACCCGCTTAAGCGAGCAAGAAGCAGCCATTGTGACCCGCATTGTTCAAGCGTTGCTACAACCTAATACTTTCCCCAATCCGCAGAAGACCGAGGAACGACGCAAGCAAGCCAAGGAAGCAGTCGCTCCCGTGGTGGTCGAATACGAAGCAGGTGAGATCATTATTCGGTCGGGAGAAGTGGTCACCGAAGCCCATGTGGAAGCGCTGGACAAATTCGGTCTGCGCCAAAAGCACATCACCTGGCAAAATGTCGTGGCGAACGGTCTTCTGGTGCTCCTCTTTCTCACGATCATTCTCATGTACACTTATCGGTTTTACATCCCCTTTTGGCTCCGGTGGACCGACCCGGTTATCTTGTACGGCATGCTGGTAGGCGCTTTTCTTCTGGCGAAGGGAATGGTACCCGGCCATTCTGTCCTTCCTTACATGTATCCTTTGGGCGCTCTGGCTGTGACCATTGCCACCGTGCAGAATCGAGAGATTGCGGTCATCGCCCTGACCTTTGTCGCCGTCGCGCTAGGGCGTATCATGGGGAACTCGCTCATGTTGGCCACACACGCAGGCCTGGGCGCCATGACCATGATGCTCATCGCGGACCGCGCCGAACGGCTGGCCACATACGTGTGGGCAGCTATTGGCCTCTTTCTCACCCAAGTAGCCGTCATCCTTAGCTTTACCCTGGTCAACGGGTGGAATGATGTGAACCAAATACTCTCATTGGGAGTCGCTTCCTTCATCAGCAGCGTGTTCTCGGCCAGTTTGACCATGCTCAATTTCTACATCATGGGCTTTCTCTTCGGTATCACGACTATTGTACAGCTCATGGAACTGGCACGTCCCAATCATCCGTTGCTTCAACAACTCATCACCAAAGCGCCTGGGACCTACCACCACTCCCTAGTGGTGAGCAACTTGGCCGAACGAGCCGCGGCGGCTATTGGCGCGGATGCCTACTTGACGCGTGTGGGGACCTATTACCATGATGTGGGGAAGATCCGTCGCCCCTCCTACTTCATTGAAAACCAGCAAGGAGGTATTAACCCTCACAACCAATTGGATCCCAAAACCAGTGCCCAGATCATCATCAGCCACGTGGCCGACGGCGAGGACTTAGCCCGTGAGTACCATCTTCCTCAGCGCATTAGGGACTTCATTCGTGAGCATCACGGCACAACCCTCGTGGCTTACTTCTACCATAAAGCCTTGGAGGAAGCCGAAGACCCAAGCCAAGTGAACGAACAGGACTTTCGCTATCCGGGTCCCAAACCGCGCAGCAAGGAGACGGCCATTCTCATGCTCGCGGACGGTGTAGAGGCTGTGGCCCGTGCCCGTCAGCCTTCCACTCGAGAAGAACTGAACAAAATCGTGGAAGACATCATCCTTCAGCGCCTGGAGGAAGGGCAACTGGACGAAGCCCCGCTTACACTTCACGATCTGGCCGTTATCCGCAAAACATTCGTGGAAGTGCTTTCCGGCGTGTATCACACGCGGATTAATTACCCACAAGATCAGGATACTCGTGAACACGCGGAAACTCCGGCCTCCTAACCTAATTCCCCTCTTCCTCCTGTCCTACTCTAAAATTTTCCTTCGCGGAAGTCATTGGTGGGTAGGTGTATGTCTCTTTTCACAGCGAAGATAAACCGATGGGAGAAAAATGACTATGTGGAGAGTCCGAATCGCTGGGGTCTTTATTTTCTTGTTTGTGACGGGAGGCGTTCTCGGGTGTCGGTCCGGGGGACCGGTCACGCCCGCTGCGCTGACGGTGACCGATGCCTTGGGGCGAACGGTGACCTTGCCCGCACCGCCGCGACGCATTGCCATTGTCGGACGGGCAAACTTCATGATCGCGGACGCGGTGTATACGTTTCCCGAAGCGCGCGAGCGGGTGGTCGCCATCTCCGGGACACCCCAAGGGAACATCTTTCAGGCGTTGATGGATCCCCACTCGGCGGAGAAAGTTCAACTCAAACGGGATCCTGGACCGGAACAGATCGCCGCGGTGCATCCAGACCTGGTTCTCATGAAACATTTTCTGGCCAAGAAGTTGGGACAATCCGTTGAATCCTTGGGCATCCCTGTGATCTACATGAGCCTCGAAACGCCCGATACATTCCGCCGCGAAATTAAAATGCTGGGCATTCTCTTTAATAACCCTGACCGGGCCCGCGAGGTGAACGCATTTTACCAACGGCTGATCGAGACCATCACTCAGCGGGTGGGTTCCATCCCTCCCGAGAAGCGGCCCGCCGTGCTTGTCCTCCAGCATTCTACCAAAGGTGGAAGCACAGCCTACAAAATCCCCCCGTTGACTTGGATCCAGACCCTTATGGTGAAGACCGCGGGCGGTCGGGTGGCCTGGGCCGATGCCACATTAGGATCTCGCTGGACGGTCATCACGTTGGAGCACATTGCGGCTTGGAATCCCGACCAAATTTATATTGTGGACTACTTTGGTGATCCGCGTGAGGCCGTCCAACAGTTTACCCAGGAAGAGACTGCCCGGCGGCTGAGGGCCGTACAAACACATCACGTGTTTGCGTTCCCTAAGGATGTCGTCAGTTGGGATCAGCCGGATACCCGTTGGGTGCTCGGATTGGTCTGGTTGGCCCGTCATATCCACCCTGAAGTGTTCGCCGACGTGGATATGACGCGAGTTTACCTGGACTTCTACCGCACGTTGTACGGTCTGGACGAAAGCACTGTGCGCGAACACCTGATGCCCACCATCACGGGAGATTGGCCATGATGGAGAATCTGTTCCAATCTCTACAGACGGAACTGGAACCGGGTGAGATCCTGGACGTACGGGTGGGCCTTCACTGGACGGGGGTACTGGCTCGCGTGGCCGGAGAACGCCGCTTGGGGTTAGCGACCACGTGCGTGGACCCCGGTCACCACTATCGTTCGTGGCATGATGTCACCGATCCCGGGCGTTTACACCACCTGGATGCCGATGACCTCGCGGCTCGCGTGTACGCGCGCAGTCTTGTGGAACGTAGCATCGGCCTGGCGACCATCAACGCTCTGCTGCCCCGACATCCTGAACGCTGGGAGGAGGAAAACGCGGAGGCCATTATCGTGGCTCGAGGGGCCGGCAAACGCGTGGCCGTTGTCGGTCACTTTCCCTTCACCGAACGCGTGCGTGCTCGCGTAGGAACGCTTTGGGTGCTTGAACGGACCCCGCGAGAAGGGGACGTGCCCGCGACCCAGATGGCCGACATTCTTCCCCAAACCGACGTGATCGCGGTCACCAGCACAACGCTCATTAACCACACGTTGCCCGACATCCTGCATCTGCGTCGACCCCAGGCCTTTTTCCTGCTTTTGGGACCGAGTACCCCTCTTTCACCTTCGCTCTTCGCCTGGGATATTGATCTCCTGGCCGGAGCTGTGGTCGAGGATGTAGACCGCGTGTTCTCCGCTCTTGGTCAAGGTGCGGATTTCCGACAGCTACATCGCCTGGGCGTGCGCTTGGTGTCCATGAGGCGTGAGGGACGATGATGAGCGATCTGCACCCGGGAATCGTCCATCAGGAGCAACGCTTTCGCCGGCAATTGGTCTTTCTTTGGGTGGGATTGTTGGGGCTCGTCGGGCTTTCCATGCTGTTGGGACGGTATCCCCGACCGTATTGGCTTTCTCCCAAGCAACTCTGGACCGACCCCTTGGCCCTGCAATTGGTGTGGGCGCTTCGTTTACCCCGCATTGTGGCCGCATTGCTGCTTGGCGCTTCTCTGGCCGCCGGGGGATTGGTTTTGCAAATGGTGTTCCGCAACCCACTGGTTGAGCCGGGCTTCCTGGGCGTGTCCCAGGGGGCTGCGTTCGGCGCCGCGTTCTCTATTCTCTACCTGGGTGGATCGGTCATCCTCATTCAGGTCAGCGCGACGATCTTCGCACTGTGCGGGTTGGGTTTTTCCTACATGTTGGCCCGTCATCTCCACTACGGTGGCTGGATCCTGCGCATGATCTTGGCCGGCATCGCGGTGTCCGCGTTTTTTGCTGCAGGGGTAGGGCTTTTGAAATACTTGGCCGATCCGTTGACTCAATTGCCCGAGATCACGTTCTGGTTGCTCGGAGGACTTTGGAGCACGCGCTGGCGTAACGTGATGGCTGTGCTCCCCCCTACACTCCTCAGTTTGATTCTCCTGTACTTGACCCGTTGGCGGCTTAATGTGCTGGTCTTGGAGGAGAACACCGCGTTTTCTCTGGGCGTGTGGCCGAACGGGGAGCGAGCAGGTATGATTTTCCTGTCCGTGGTGGCGACGGCAGCGGTGGTTTCTCTTGCGGGCATGATAGGATGGGTGGGGCTCATTGTTCCCCATATGGCCCGGCGTGTGTTCGCACCGGATGCCCGTTACGCGTTGCCGGCCAGCATGGTACTGGGGAGCATGTTTACACTTGTGTGTGACGATTTGGCCCGAACGTTGACAGGTGGAGAGATTCCTTTAGGCATTATCACATCTTTGTTGGGTGCGTTGGCGTTCATCCTGTTGATGACCACCCAACGCGTAAGGGCGCGTGCATGAGCGAACAGAAAGCTATTGAAGTCTGTGGCGTTTTCTTTTCCTACACATCTACATCGCGCTGGGTTCTGGAAGATGTGACGTTTGCGGTCACTCAGGGGACGGTGAATGTCATCTTGGGACCCAACGGCGCGGGGAAGAGTACGCTATTGCATCTTATTTTAGGCCGTTACTCACCCATGGAGGGGACCATTCGCCTCTTTGGGAATCCCATGACAGCCCACCGCAGAGCACACTTGAGCCGACTTATCGGTTTTGTGCCTCAACGGGAGTTCATTCCCTTTGACTTCACCGTGTTCGATTACGTCCTTCTGGGACGTACTCCTTACCTGGGATACATCCAACTGCCCGGGGAAAAAGACCGTCGAGCTGTGTGGACCACGCTGGAGCGGTTGGGCATCGAGAAAATGTGGGATCGGCAGGTCACGGAGATGAGCGGTGGCGAACTGCAACTCGTGCTCATCGCCCGCGCGGTGGTGCAAGAGACGCCTCTCTTGCTGCTGGATGAGCCCACGGCTCACTTGGACCTGGCGAACAAGAAACGAGTATTGCACATTTTACGAACTTTGGCCGATGAGGGTACAACGGTGGTGTTTACCACCCATGATCCCGCGTCCGCGGCAGTCGTGGCAGATGCGGTGATGCTTCTGCGCGCAGGGCGTCTCCTCCGCTGGGGGTCTCTGGAGGAGGTGTTCACCACCGAGAACTTGTCCCGTACTTACGGCATTCCCCTTCGGGTTACCCGTATCGGTGCTCACCGAGTAGTGTTGATGGATTAATCGAGGTCAGGTGTGACGTGAGAGGTACGCGCGGACCATTTCCAGCGCGTTCCGGGCAGACGCCAATTTATTCTCGTGGCGGTCACCTGGCCAGACGTGATGTTCTCCCCACTCTGCGTCTGGCCCCACGATGTGGAAGTAGGTGAGGCCCACGGGTTTCTCGGGTGTGCCACCGGACGGGCCGGCAATGCCTGTGATACTCACGGCGATATCTGCGGCCAGAAGACGCCGCACACCGTGAGCCATGGCCCGGGCGCATTCCGGGCTAACCGCGCCTACGGTGTTTAGGATCTCTTGGGGGACATTCAGAACCCGGTGTTTGACCTCGTTGCTGTAGGAGATGACTCCACCGACAAAATAGTCGGAACTGCCGGGGATTTCCGTGACTACGTGTCCTACCAGGCCACCGGTGCAACTTTCGGCCGTGGCCAGGGTGATCCCCCGATTCCGCAGCATGTCACCTACCTCTCGTGACAGGGCCAACAGCGCGTCCCATAGGGTGGCCTCCTGATGGTTCATCCTTTCCCTCCTATTTCTTTTTAAGCCAAGGTGCATTCGCAGAGTTTTGGCAGTCCATCAGGACGGCTCCTCCAAATATCGAGCGATGAGGGTGGGGGGGTATATCCCTTTGTCCGTGACAATCGCTGTGATAAGGTGGGGTGGGGTTACGTCGAACGCAGGATAGTACGCGCCCGCTCCGGGGGCTGCCGTCCGTACGATCCCTTCTTCTCCCCGACAAGTAAGCACTTCTTCCGGATCTCGCTCCTCAATGACGATGTCCGCGGCAGTGTGCGTGTCCGGATCCGGTCCGTCGTAGCCGAGCACGTAAAAGGGAATACCGAAGTGATGGGCTGCAATCGCGTGTTCCAGGGTGCCTACTTTGTTGGCTATGTGGCCGTCGAGGGCGATGCGGTCGGCCGCGGTCACATACATGGTGATCTTGCCTTGGGCCATGACGTGGGCCGCCATTCCATCCGTAATCACCGTCACCGGGATGCCTGTCTCTACGCCACACGCTGCGGTGAGGCGTGCCCCCTGCATGTAAGGACGGGTTTCCGATGGCCACAGTTCTATGTGTTTGCCCTGCTCGTGTACGGCCACGTAAAGCATCCAACAGAGGGCCGCACCGGGGATGCAATGGGTAAGAATGCGTTCACCGTCACGCACTAAATCGGCCGCGTGGCGGCCACACGCTTCCGCCACCCGGTTGCCCCGTTCGATCTCCCTGTTGACGTACTCGAGGATGGCCGTGGCTGCGTCCTCCCCACGCGCCAGGGCAGTTTCTCCGGCAGCCAACGCGCCGGGAACCACGACAAAGAGATCGTTGGCCGTGGGGCGGGTGTGTAACAGGCGCTGCGCCGCGCGCTGCAAGTGCTCACGTTGGCGTTCCACAGGCCATTCTCGTGCTTCCTCCGCGGCGAGGACTAATCCCAACCCGGCTGCGTAGGCGAGGGGTGGGCCACCTTGCACAACCATCTCCTCAATGGCGCGAGCCACTTCCTCCACCGTACGGCAAGTCACGTACTCCCGGCGGAAAGGATACACCCGTCGGTCCAGGAGGATGACCCGCCCATCTTCGTATCGCAGTGTCTGAAACCGGTCGGCCAGGAGGGCCAGACCGGGTATGGATGAGGGTGAGGCACTTAAGGAAGACACACCCAATCCTCCTGCAAGGGTAATGTGGTCACTTCCACGTCATCCTCGTGGATGTAACAATCGATCTCCAGGCGTACGCCAAACCCCTTGTGGGCCAGATATATTCCCGGCTCCACGGTGAAGGCAATCCCCGGGATGAGACGGCGAGCATCCCGAGTTTCCAGGTTGTCCATGTTCACCCCGTTTCCGTGCACTTCCACGCCCAGGGAATGGCCGGTGCGGTGGATGAAATATTCGGCCAGTCCTGCGTCTGCAATCACTTGTCGGGCCGCGTCATCCACTTCGTACCCGTAAACAGGGCGCCTCGTCTGCATTCGCTCCCGAACCAAGGCCACCGCCGCGTCTCGTGCCTGACGTACCGCCTGAAATACCTCCTGCAGGTGAGGGGGGGGGTCTGGAGCGGTGTAGGCCATCCAGGTGATGTCCGCGTACACCGCGTCCGGTTCCTGTTCTTTCGCCCACAGGTCGATAAGGAGTACACTGTCCTCCTGAATGGGGGTATCCGTCTCCTGTCGGGGGATAAAATGGGGGTCGGCTGCGTGTTCGTTCACCGCGACAATGGGAGGATGGTCGGTGACCAGCCCGTACTCACGGAATAGGCGCATGATCAGGGATTGTACTTCCACTTCTGTAGCGGGATGACCGTTGTGCAACCGTTCGGCCACGAACGCGAAGGCCAAGTCCTTGATGGCTATCAGGGCCCGCGCGGCCCGACGATGACTTTGGACCTGTTCGGGGGACAAGACGGCTTCGGCCACTTGGACTAAGTCCGCGGAGGAGACCACATCGATTCCCAGACTGCGCACCAGTTCAACGGTGCCCGCGTCTACCCGGGAAACCACAGGAATGGATCCACCCGGCGAGTACTCCATGGCAATCCGCCGTGCCCCCCCGAGCAGCCGACGTAGCCCGTCCTGCCATTCTTGCCAGGAGATGTACGTTTCGGGGTGGGGCACAAGGTCCTGCAATCCTCCGGCTTCGATGGCGTGGATGAGCCATCGGGGTTCCCCTCGCGCGGGGATAAAACAAGCCCAACGTCGGGTAAGGATGCGGTCGGTGGGGATGAGGGTTAGACGGCGGGCAATGGGGTTAAGGCCGTGGAAGTCGTAAAGAAGCCAGCCGTCCACGCGTTCCGCCTGAAGATGGGACTGAACAGCAGCAAGGCGACGTAAAGGCATCATCCACCTCACAAGCAAAAGAGCGGCCAGGAGGTGTCCCCTGGCCGCTCCGGGTTCACAAACGCAATTAGTAATTCTTATACCACCCCTCTTCCACCGGGCAGATGGGATCGTCAAAGGAGGGATGCTCATACCAGGGCCGACCATACGCGTTGGCCACGTTGGTGATGTTCTTTAAACGCATGACCGAAGTGGTGGCAAGGAATTTATCTTGTTCTTCGGGTGGAAGTTTGGGCACTTCCTGCCAGATGGCTCGGCCCGCGAGGAAGCCACTTGCTCCGGCTTCCATCGCGATCTCGATCTGGCGGTAGAAGGTGTCGTAATCGACTCCCGCGCTGAGTAAGGTCCATGGCACCTTGGACGCCTGATCCAGTTCCTTGCATCGCTCAAATTGCTCTTTCTCGTCCGCATATCCGGGCAAGGTGGGGAATTCGGCTTTTAGGATGTCGATTCCCATGCCGGTGAGAATTTCCGCGGAGCGGATGACCAGGTCAGGCTTCAGTTTGGCAAATTCCGGCCCCTTGGGATCCATGTCGGGATCAATGGGGTAGGTGATGGGTTCCAAGAGGAAGGGGATATCGTATTTCTTGCACTCCTCGGCCACGTATTGGACCAACTCTTCTTGACGACGGGCGATGTCTCCCGCGTCCGGGTTGTAATAAAGAAGGACCTTCACCGCGTTGGCCCCCATGCGCTTGATTTTCTCTACACTCCACCCTTCTAAAATAGTCGTTACCCGGGCGGTGGAGGAGCCACTGTAACCGCTCTTCTCCAGCGCGACCAGGATGCCTGTGTTACGCGGGATGATGTCGCTGGCAATGAGTTGCGCGGCCGCGTAGATGGGGTCTACAAGCAACGCGCTGGAGTGAGGGGCCAGGTGGGAGGCTAATTTCTTCTTCATGGCCACCATTTGCTCGTAAGTGACCGATCCCGGGTCTTGAGGGTTAATGGCCCGCTTCAGGGAACCGCGGTGGTCCATGGCCGTAATGGTGATGAGGCCATGCTCGTTCGCGATCTTCTTCAGCCCTAAATACTTGCCGATAGTTAATTGTTTGCCCACGGTCTTCCTCCTTATGATGTGTGGATTCCGTCGTTTATCGTTGATTTTAAGAAGCGTTTGGTGGATTTCCCGGTTCTGCTACAAGTCCAACGATGTGATTTGTTCTTTTCCTTCTTAAATCCGCAGAAGTCTATGGAGTTTGGTCGGTCAATCGGTGTCCCCGAGTTCAAATATCATTATACCCTCAAATGGACCGAGACGGGGAAAATACAAAGCCGAGGCCTGCGCACACGATGCGCAGGGATAGGGCTTTTCAGAGATCTTACACTTAAGGGCAAACAGGTAGGCGACGGCAGGGTAGGCGACGGCATTGCCGTCGCCTACCCCCCCCCCCGACGGCTTTACGATGGCTTAACCGCCGATATAGCATCTTCTCGTGCTAGAGCATTGAAAAGTCCTAGCGCAAGGATTCATAACTTGCAAAACCGGTTATATGTGTGTATGCTTACACGACTTTCGATAAATACCTGTCCTCTCGGCTCAGGATATACCGAATACCTGATGGATTGACGCGTCGCGTTCTATGTGCCTTAGTGTGAAATGGTGTGATATCCCTTTTTAACCTAACACACATGTGCGGGTTTGGTGTCAGTAGGTCAGGTCAAACACACCCCATCCTGGGAGATGTATATGTGGCATCAGGTTCTACCGCGTACTTTTTACGATCGGGATACTGTCCGTGTTGCTCGCGAGTTATTAGGTACGTACCTGGTGAGACAAGTGGGACATTTGTGGATTGTCGGCCGTATCGTTGAGACGGAGGCCTACGTTGGATTAGAAGACAAGGCATCTCATGCCTCTGTGGGGAAGACGGCCCGGAACGCGGTCATGTTTGGCCCGCCGGGTTTTGCGTATGTGTATCTCATCTACGGAATGCACTATTGTATGAACGTTGTCACCGAGCGGGAAGGATACCCTGCGGCCGTACTTATCCGAGCGTTGGAACCGGTAGAAGGGATCGAATTTATGCGGGCCCGACGGAGGAGGAAACGGGATATCGAACTAACGAATGGGCCGGCGAAACTGTGTCAGGCGTTGGACATCGACATTCGCTTCAACGGTCACGACTTGTGTGCGGGGGAACATCTGTGGATTCATCCCGGGATCTTAAAGTCCACCGAGGAGATTGTCTCCGGGCCACGGGTGGGTGTGAAAGGGGATGAGCGCGCGCTGAGCGTTCCCTGGCGGTTTGCCATTCGGGGAAACCCGTACGTCTCACGCCCTCGTCTTTAGCCTCAAGGGGGGGCGATAAACACGTCCTAGGTCCGATTGAACGGACACTTTTTGAGAGCTCATATAGGAATTGAGAAGATGAACATATTCGTTCATGTGTTGGCCGGCCACATGGTCGGAGATTTTGCATTGCAAACCGGACGCATTGCGGAGATGAAGCGGGCAGGCTGGCAGGGCCTTCTCGTTCACATTAGTTTGGTTGCTGCCGCGACGGCCCTCTTCACCGCGGGATTACCCCGCTGGATATCGGCGACCCTTGTGATCACCCTCGCGCACTTGCTCATCGACAGTGCCCGAACGTTTCTCGTTCCCGACCTCCCGCGCATGAACACACTCTACTTCTGCGTGGATCAATGCGTGCACTTGCTTGTAATGGTCGCCGTCAGCATGTGGGCTCAGCCCCATTACTACGCATCCCTCTACGCCTTCATTCATACCCCCACCACCTGGGATCGGGTGCTGTTAGTGACCTCCACGCTCATTGCTTTAGTCTTCAGTGTTCCTGTGCTGGAAGCCATGCTCTACCAGGACTTTACGGAACCTAACACCAAGCACGTGCCGACCATTACAACCCGAACGCGTCTGCTCGGTGCTATTGAACGCGTTCTCGGTTTTCTTCTCATCCAGACTTCGTACGCGTTTTTGATGCCGCTGGTGTTCGTACCCCATTACCTGTACCGACTGTTCAAATCCTCCCCAGATCCCTTGCCCTATATCCTCATTCGGCCCACCGTCAGTTTTATTGCCACCGTCCTTCTCGGTTGGATCGTCCTCATCGCCTGAAACGCCGAACTGCCAGATTCCACACATAGAGCAACTCCGGCACTCGAAGTACGGCGGCCATGACCACATAGGTGCCGGTTCCCAGAAACAGGCCCAGAAAGAAGAGACCCCACGCGGTCCCACTTATACCGGCATGCGTCAAAAGGTAAAGCACGCCTCCCATACCTCCCGCGGCCATCACCTGTTTCCCGATACCCCACGCCGTTTCCGAACTCCACAGGTGTCCCAACCGCCGATTCAACACAAGGTAGAGTGTCAGCGCCTCCAATAGCGTCGCTACGGAATTGGCGAGAGCCAAGCCCACGTGACTCCACACATGCACCCACCACAGGTTGAGGATAATATTCAGGCCCATGGCCGTAACGCCGATAATGACCGGGGTTCGAGTGTCGTGTAAGGAATAAAACGCGCGGGCAAGGATCTCTACCAACGCGTGACCCCACAATCCAAGAGCGTACGCTCGGAGAGCCATCACAGTTAATGAGGTGGACATCACATCAAATGCACGGCGTTGGAACAGGACCACAATCAAAGGGCGGGCCAACAAGATCAGGCCTACCGTCGCGGGGATGGTCAGAAAGAGGATGGTGCGAACCAGAGCGACCAACGTACGCCGCATCCCGTTCAGATCGTGTTCCGCCACCTGCTGGGCAAACGTGGGAAACGCGGCGGTGGCCACGGCTTGTGCAAAAACACCCAGTGGGAGCAACATGACCCGGAACGCGTAATCCAACGCGGACAGTCGCCCTGGGCCCAGTCCGCTGGCCAGAATCGTGTTCACCAAAAAATTGACCTGCACCGCGGCGAGTCCCAACACCCGCGGGGCCATCAGGCGGAGCACCTGCCGCACCGCGGGATCTCGCAGCGAGACCGCGGGATGAAAACGCCACCCCACCCGGAGCAGATCGGGCACCTGCACGCCAAAGTGCATCAGCGCGCCCAGGATCACACCCCACGCGAGGCCGTACACCCCCCATCGCGGTCCCAGCCCTACCGCGCCAAGGATAATACCCAAGTTATAGAGCACCGGCGCTAAAGCCGGGTAGAAAAAGTGCTGGTGCGCGTTTAACACACTCATGGCCAGGCCGCTGGCGCCGAAAATAACCGTCGAAAGCAGAAGAACGCGCAACAACGCAGTGGTCAGATCTTGTTGAGCCGGAGAGAAATCCGGTACCAAAATATGGGTCACCAAAGGGTGAGCAAGGAGGGCGAGGACAAGGGCCAGGAAAATTAAGATCAACAGAACCAGAGAGGCCACCTCGGAGACCAGTTGCCACCCTCGGGCCGGGCCTTCCCGCGTTCGTACCGTGGTGTAAGTGGGCAGCAGGGCGGATACCAGCGCGCCCCCGGCCACCAGCTGGAAGAGCATATCCGGCAGGCGGAACGCGGCCACATACGCGTCATACGCGGGAGAGGTTCCGAACAGCGCCCCCACGATCATCTGACGGGCTAAGCCCGTCACACGGGAGAGGACGAAAAGCGTCATGACCAGGCCCGCTGCGCGCGCGACCCGTGCCCCCGTGGAGGACGATGCACCGCGAGTCCGCGCCCTATCGCTCATTGGAGCTCGTCCGCAAATCCGAAAATACCCGCGGTGCCCCCTGTGTGCCAGAAGAGCACTCGTTGCCCTTGGCGCCAGCGTCCCTCACGGATCAACGCGAGCAATCCGCCGAACGCCCGACCCGTGTACACCGGGTCCAACAGGATGCCCTCGCTGCGGGCCAGAGTACGAATGGCCTCCCTCTCCAGATCGCCGACCACCGCGTAGCCCCCTCCGCGAAATCCATCTTCCACCCGGATTTCCTCCGGAGCCACGGTCTCCTCACTTCCCAGGAAGGCCAATGCTTCCGTGGCCAGCCGAGCCACCCGTTCGCTCAGCACTTCCCTCGGTTCATCCACACTGATGCCCACAACCTCTCCGGGAAGCCCGAACAGTCGTTGTCCTGCGACCAGACCGGCTTGAGTGCCGCCGGAACTGGACGCGAAAACCACCGCGTCAAACGTTATTTTCCCCACCTGCCCCAACAGTTCCCGGACGGCCAACGCGTACGCGATCGCGCCTAGCACGTTGGAGCCACCGTAAGGAATGAGGTACGGCTGCTTCCCCTCCGCGCGCAGTTCGTCCACCAGAGAAGCCATGCGTGCTTGCATGGCCGGTTTGTCGGGGACGAAGTGCATGTGCGCACCGAGTAGGTGGTCCAACAGCAGGTTTCCGTTGAGCACCGGAGGACGGGTACCGCGCAGGACCAAGTGGCACTCCAATCCAAATTGGGCCGCGGCCGCAGCCGTCTGCCGGCAGTGGTTGGACTGGACGGCCCCGCCGGTGATCAAAGTGTCCGCGCCCTGGGCCAGAGCATCGGCCACGAGCAAGCGCAATTTACGGGTTTTGTTTCCCCCGGTGGCCAACCCGGTCTGATCATCCCGTTTTATCCAGATTTCCGGTCCGCCCAGCATCGCGCTGAGCCGAGGCAGAGCCTGCAAAGGTGTGGGAAAGAAGCCAAGGTCGACCTCGCGGATATTCTCCATGAAAATCTTCCCTCCATGGCCCCACGCGCCGTAGAAAACGATGAGGTTCTTTACGACGCGATCTCATGTTGTGTGCGTGACATACCCACATGGGGCAATATATCCCACCACCAATCAACGCAAACGGGCAGGTGGTCGGATGCACGACGTGCGGTCGGGCATTCCACCACACACGCGGCCCGAACCGCGTGTGCCCACTCCTTGGGTACCCAAATGTAGTCCAGGCGTACGAAAGGAAATCGAGCCGGGTAAGAACGTCCTCCGTCCCTACCGACCAGCGCGTACGCGTCCTCGTAGCCCAGTGCGCGCAATTGGCGAATAACTAATTCACCCTTCCACCACCGGGATGCGATGGGCGTGTGGGTATTGAAATCCCCCAAGAGGACATGGGGCTCCCGTACCCGGTGCAGGTGGGTCACAATGGTTTCAAATTGTCGGCGCCGCGCCGCGGCCAGCAAATGATCCAGGTGGGTAACAAACACAACGAAGGGGTGCCCGTGGATGTCTAGAGTGACGTGAAACAACGTACGTCGCTTACGGGTGGGCAACGACCGGAGAGGGGTGTTCGTGATCTGGCGGATGGGGAACCGGCTAAGCACCGCGTTGCCCAGTACCCCCGGCCAAAATCGTGTTGCCCGCTGTTCAAAACTGGGGCCAAAGGCCCAGTGCATGTCCAGGGCCTGGGCTAATTCCAGCAAGGGGTAACGTGGTCCCTGCGGGGTATACAGAGGATGAAGGACTTCATTCAAGCCGATAATGTCGGCTTGGGTCTTCCTCAAGATCTCGATGAGATGCGGTAAGTTCAGCGTCCGCCGACTTCCGGCCCAGTAGTGGATGTTGTACGTGAGTAGGCGCATAGATGCTTCCTGTGTGAAGTACGCTTTTTATAGCTCGGCAAAGACTTCGTAATGTTCTACATATTCTTCAAATTCCAGCAAGAAATCCTTATCTTCTGGATAGTATTTCGCCTTCTCGTAATCTTCTCCTGCAAAATTCTTAATAGATTCTAGGCTTTCCCAGAATGTTATCAACGTGAAATGTCCTTCATTCCCCTTTAAGCGTCTCAAGAAAACTAACCGAATAAAGCCCTCCGTTTCTTTATAATCCGGTATCGCTCGTTCCTTTAAAAATTCCGTATATGCTTCGTAATCCTCAGCCCTTGTCCGGCCATGCCATATTCTCGCGATCATTGCATCCCCCACCCTCTTTTTGATGTCTCTATTCCGATGGACTGACACATCGTGTTTCATGTATTTTAAGCATACAAGAGAAGTAAAAGGTGTATTCGCAGAGTTTTGGCAGCCAATCAGGTCTCTATTTTACCGAATTTCCTTTTAATGGGAAACAGATGCTCCCGGTGGTGAGATGAGCACCAACAAGCGCCCCGCACCGATCCACACCCGGCCTTCCTTGTGGCTGAGGTAGATGTGCTGTGTAGCGCCCAGGGCCATCTCCACGTGTCGCAGCAAGGGGGATGTGCCCTGGGTAGTGACTTCCGTCACTTTGGGGGAAAGCGGGATGAGCGCGACACGAGTGCCCGGCTCTTCTTGCATCGAAACGCCTTCCCCGTGGCGAAGGAGGTGTCCAGCGTGAGGCCCATGGATGAACCACACCCGTGCGGCACCCCATTCCGGCTTGGCCAGAAGGAGGATATGGGCCAGGGCCTCGCTTGGATCATCGGACCAGACGCCCAAGAGGAGAATGTCCGTCCCCCCGGTAGTGATGGCGTAATTAAGCGCGGCCTCCACATCCGCGTGGGGCGTTTCTCGCAGCGGCGTGATGAGCTTTACCCGATGGTCACGCAATCGCGAACGGATCTCCGGCGGTATCTCCTCCGGGAACACGAAGACTGCTTCCGGTATCTCCCCACGTTCCAGCGCGGGGAGAAGGCCCTGACGGGTGCATAACACGCGTCGGCCCGCTAACTCGCCTTCGTGAGAAGGCGAAACGCGAGGCGGGCCAATGAAGATCACCACGCGTAAGGTGTCCATATCGGTCATGTGGCCTCAGTGGATGAAGTCTTGGTTTCCAAAGCCATCAGGTGATGGGCTGCCGTGTAGGGATCGAGTTCCCGGGCTACAATGCGTTGCATCACCTCTTCGTACACTTGGGGCGAGATCTGGTGGACCAACCGATGCACCAACGCGTCCCGCAGGATGGCCCCCAATTCGTGGGCGACGCGTGCTTCTTCACGTCGCGTCATCTCCCCGGATTCGATCAAGTAATTCCGATGGCGTTCCACCGCATCCACCACCTCCTCCACGCCCTCCCCCCGCGTGGCCACCGTCTTCAGGATCGGCGGCGTCCATGCGGCCGTGTCGGCGGTGGGCTCCTGAACGCGCATGATGCGTCCATGGTGGTATACTGTGCGCGGTCCCAATCCTAACATGGACCGTAAGGCCAACAGGGTCCGGTCGGCACCTTCTCGGTCTGCTTTGTTGACCACGAAAATGTCCGCGATTTCCAGGATACCCGCTTTAATAGCCTGAATGTCATCTCCTAAGCCTGGGGCTTCCACAACGATAACCGTGTGTGCGGAAGAGGCAATGTCCACCTCTGCCTGCCCTACGCCCACGGTTTCAATGAGGATGCGGTCAAAGCCCATCGCATCCAGCACCAGGACCACGTCATCGGTGGCCCGGGCCAGTCCTCCTAGACTGCCCCGGGTGGCCATACTGCGAATAAACACGCCGGGGTCTCCCACCAAATCACGCATCCGCACCCGGTCCCCTAATAGGGCTCCTCCGGAGAAGGGGCTGGTCGGATCGATGGCAATAATACCCACGGTATAACCGCGCTGTCGATAGACGCGGGTCATCGCGTTCACCAGCGTGGACTTGCCGGTGCCCGGGGATCCGGTGATGCCGATAATGTGCGCGTTGCCGGTGTACGGGTAGAGGCGTTGGAGAACAGCCTTAGCATCATCGCCGCCGTTCTCCACGATGGTGATAATGCGGGCCAAGGCCCGACGGTCTCCCTCGCGGGCCGCGTGCACCAAAGCGTTGATGTTCGACAGATCAGGTGTACGGGTAGACGTGTTCATAGGTTTCCTGCTCCCCATGGATAACCGGTGGCTACTCCGTCTCATCGGTGTCCGAGCCGTTCAAGCCGAGTTCCCGGCGAATGAACGCGATAATATCCGATGTGAGCGTGCCGGGCCCGAACACCCCGCGCACGCCTAGATCCCGCAATTTGGGCACATCGTCATCGGGGATGATGCCTCCCACCAATACCAACACATCTCCGAGTCCCCGTTCTCGCAGCATGCGCATGATTTTCGGCACCAGGGCCATGTGCGCGCCCGAGAGGATGGAGAGGCCGACGACATCTACGTCTTCTTGTAAGGCGGCTTCCACGATGGCTTCGGGGGTTTGGCGAATGCCGGTGTAGATCACCTCAAATCCTGCATCCCGCAGAGCACGGGCGACAACTTTGGCGCCCCTGTCATGGCCGTCTAGGCCGGGTTTGGCAACCAAAACACGGATTTTTCGCTCCATGGGTTTGGACATGGTCATTGTCCTCCTCTGCCAGGTTTAGAACCAGACGGGCT